>JBKHAC010000009.1:0-41186 GCA_046543095.1 Candidatus Woesearchaeota archaeon
TTTTTTTTTTTTTTTTTTTTTTTTTTTTTTTTTTTTTTTTTTTTTTTTGTTTTTTTGTTTGTTTTGTTTTTTTGTTTGTTTTGTTTTTTTGTTTGTTTTGTTTGTGTTGTATTAGTTGTTTATTTTTTTAATTGTGTTGTTTCTTATTGGTTTGTTGTTCTTTTTTTTTAATTGTGTTGTTTTTATATTAGTGTTCTTTGTGTGTTTATTTCTTTAAGCAATTTGCTTGATCTTATTAGTGGGAGTATATTTATCTTAAATTTTTTTAGCGCTTCTTGAAATGCGTGTTGTATTAATTTATCTTTATCATCAAATAGTTGTGGTTTTTCTTTAAAGGCATTTCGTGATGCTTCGCGTACAACCCAAACTCCGAGTGGAGCCCAGTACTCTTCTGTTATGAATCTGAACATGATTATGCGTCCTCTCATATTTTTTTTATTTAAGTATTCGAGTGCGGCTATTTTTGATGCGTAGTATCCTCCGCCTGTGTTCTCTGCGTATTTTTTTCGACCAAACGATCCTTCATAATCTGTTGCGCTTCTATAATTTGATGAATTCTTTAAATCTCCGACGTATGTTTCAAATAATTCAAAACTAAATGGTCCTTCAAATATTAATGCGAAATAATAATTGCCAAGATATGATCCTTGGAAAAAACTTAGTGGGTGTGTGTCTGATTGCATCACTTTTTTACTATGTGCTTGTCCGAGGGTGTCATCGATGAGTGTTATTGACCATTTTGTTGGTACTCGTTTTCGCTCAAGCTTCACTCCTAGATTTCCTGCACTAATTATTTTT
This sequence comes from Candidatus Woesearchaeota archaeon, assembly GCA_046543095.1. Lineage (GTDB taxonomy): Archaea > Nanobdellota > Nanobdellia > Woesearchaeales > 21-14-0-10-32-9 > 21-14-0-10-32-9. Next base: position 799 of record JBKHAC010000009.1, read on the forward strand.
GTCAGGAAATGTTCATCTATTCCTCTTTTGCTCAGTTCTCTTAGTGCATCATTTGCTTTAAGGTCTGTGTCTGATTCTGCTCTTTGCACGTGGAATGGAACTTTTGCGTTTTCAAAAACATCTATTCGTTTAAGCTCGCCGATGGGTCCATGTGGCAGGGTATCTTGATTAAATTTTAGGTTGTGAGTTATATTTCCTTTAAAGAATACTTCACTTGCAAGTGCCTTTGAGCTAAGGCTTACTTCCTTTAGTTTATCTGAAAATTTTGTATTGTCTTTCACATTTGTATTAAATCTTGAATTTGCAAGACTTTGTCTTTTTAAGATGATGTCTTCAATTTTAATATCTTTATTTTGTGACCATATTTTGGGGCTGTCGTTGTCTTCTAGATTATTATTTGTAAGAAATCCTGTGTTTACATTAGGGTAATTATAGCTTCCAATTAAAAGATTTGGTATGCTTCCATTAATGGAGTCGTCGACTTTAATATTTGGCTGCCATTTTTTTTGTTTTTTAAGTTTTTCTTCAAGCTCACGTAATAATTTCGCTTTTCCTATGCCAACTATGTGTGGGTCTTTTCCTGTGAATTTCAGAGAAGAGGGTATTTTCATTTTAATTTATTATGGTGTGTATCTTATAATGGGTATAATCATTAAATTAATAAAAGTTATCTTATCTCTGTTTGTTTATTATGTCAAAATCAAAAATTCTTTCATTATTGTGTCTTGGTGTTGAGAGTACTGCGCATACTTTTGGTGTAAGTGTTATTAGGGGTGATGTTGTTTTATCAAATGAAAAAAAGGCGTTTACAACTATTGAAGGAGGTATGATTCCAAGTGATGTTGCAGATCATCATGTTAAGGTTTGTGATGTTGTTTTGCTTGATGCAATAAAAAAAGCGAATGTCGAGTTTAGTGATATTGATTTAATTGCCATATCGACAAGTCCGGGTATTGGTCATACACTAAGAATTGGTGCGTTTTTTGCAAGGGCTTTGGCTATTCGTTTGAAAAAGCCTTTAATTCCTGTAAATCATTGTATTGCTCATCTCGAAATTGGCAGGATTAAAACCTTAGCTACTGATCCTATTTTGCTTTATGCCTCGGGCGCGAACACTCAAATAATTGGGTTTGAGGCTAGTAAATATAGGGTGTTTGGTGAAACGCTTGATATTGGTGTTGGTAACTTTCTTGACTCGTTTGGTAGGGCGTTAAATCTTGGTTTTCCTGCGGGGCCTAAAATTGAGGCTTTAGCAAAAAAAGGAAAAAATTATGTTTCTCTTCCTTATTCGATTAAGGGTATGGATGTCTCTTTTGGTGGTCTTTTAACTAATTTAAAAAGTAAAATAAAAAAGGAGGAGTACTCAAAAGAAGATCTTTGTTTCTCTGTTCAAGAAACTGTTTTTGCGATGCTAACTGAAGTTGTTGAGCGTGCACTTGCGCATACTGATAAAAAAGAAGTTATTTTAGGTGGGGGTGTTGCGTGTAATAAGAGGCTTCAGGAAATGATTAATATTATGTGTTCTGAGCGTGGTGCGAAAAGTTTTGTTTTAGAAAATGAGTTCTTGGTTGATAATGCTGCGATGATTGCATTAACTGGTCTTTTAATTTATTCGCACTCAAAAAAGGACTTGCTTCATGAATCTAAAATAGATCCGTATCTTAGAACTGATGATATATTAATTAAATATAGGGATTAAAATTTTTTTAGTGTTTAGGTGTTTTCTTTAATATGTTATGGTGTTTATATTAATCCGGTAGGTAGTGGTCTAACTACGATGTTTCCTGTTATGTTGTATTCGTTTGTGCCGTCTGTTCGCTGAAATACAATTGTGGTTATGAATGTTTCACGTCTATTTGTGGAATAACTAATTCCTGAGCCGCCTACACTTGTCAAAGTTATTATTTGTGTTTGCCCTCTGGAAAATTCTTCATTAACAGAATCAAAGATTGTGTTTGTTCCTTCGCCTTGGAGTATAATTCTATTTATTGTGATATTCACAGGGAAATTATTTGCAAGTTTAATGCTCATATTTCCATCAACTGTCATCGCGGCTTCAACGCAGCTTATTTGTGCCCCTGTCTCGCATCTCTCGGATATAAATCTATTTGTATTAAATACATCAAAATATGTGAGTGCGCCTATTGTGAGGAGTATGCCCATTATTGCCCAGCTATAAGTGGTTAAGAATTCTATTGCTGCTTGTCCTTTTTTTGCTCTCTTCCTTTGCATATATTTAATTCCTCTTTTTTTGATGCAACTTTATTTAGTTTAGTTTTTATTTTTTTTTAATCTTATTTTGTATTAACATTTATTTTATTTAAAGCTTTTGTTATTTTTCTCTTTTTTCAGGATTTAGTCCTTGATTTTGGTCTTTTGTTTTTGTTTTCTTTTTTTTTGTTTTTTTGTTTTTGTTTTTTAATGAAGTGCAGCACCAAGCGAGCCTTGTGATTAAATGCGCGTCAGCACTAGGCTCGGTGAAACATAATTTGAATTAAGCGATTGCGAGCGTGCACGTAATATTTTTCTTTTAGTTTGTTGTTTGTGTTGTTTTTTGTTGTGTTTTTTGTTTGTGTTGTTTTTTGTTGTGTTTTTTGTTGTGTTTTTTGTTTGTGTTGTTTTTTGTTGTTTTTGTTTTGTTACTGTTTGCAGTGTTTATTTTATTTTGTTATTAGTGCGATAGTTGATGTTTTATCTTTGTGTTTTTCATATTTTTTTTAATCTTGTTAAATCGGCCTTAGAACTCCTTTTAAAATTTTAATAATGATGCTATCTTGCCTAAGTCTTAAATCAAACATCTGTGGTGTGTAGGGCTCGGTTCAAATGTCTAAATAATATGGAAACGGAGCATAGCATCATTAAGATTTTATTGGTTCGAAAAGGATTTCTATGAGTCCGTTAAATCCTAAGATTTATAAATCGTTTGTTGTTTCCAGTAGTTACCGATGATTAATGATGCACTAAATTTTTGGTGTTGAGAGAGGTAAACGCTTCTTATTATTGGCGCTTTTTGCGTTTTTTTTGCGTATCCTCAAAATAATTGATTTACGTGGAGGTATATAAAATGTCGGAGAAAGGATATCAAGCAGTAGAATTGGCTAATAAGTCAGGTAAAATAAAGAAAGGTGTAAATGAAGTAACTAAAGTTGTTGAGAAAGGTCAAGCAAAACTTGTTTTATTTGCAGGTGATGTTTCCCCTAAAGAAATTGTTATGCATTTACCTATGATTTGTAAAGAGAAGAAAGTTCCTTGTATAGAGGTTCCATCAAGAGCTGAGCTTGGTGCGGCTGCGGGGCTCCCTGTGGGTACTGTTGCTGTTGCTATTGTGGAAGCAGGGGATGCTAAGGATCTAATTAAAGAATTTGGTAATCAGTGAGGTATTTGAAAATGGCTGATGAAACTAAAGGGGGCGTGTCTTTTTCGCCTGCAATTCCTGCAAGTGTTGAGGAAATAGTAGGCAGGACTGGTTCTCGTGGAGAAGCGATTCAAGTTCGTTGTAAAATGCTTGAAGGGCGTGATAAAAATAAAATTCTTCGTCGTAATGTTAAAGGTCCTGTGCAAAAAGGTGATATCTTAATGCTTAGAGAAACTGAAATTGAAGCAAGACCTCTAAACAAAGCTGGACGAGGTAGTAATTAGGTGATGTATTATGGCTAAATGCGATTTTTGTAAAATTCACATTGAAAAAGGAACAGGTACGAAGTTTATCAAAAATGATGGTAAAATTTTTGACTTTTGTTCAAATAAATGTGAGAAGAATATGTTTAAGCTTAAGCGTAAACCTAGGACTACTAAGTGGACTGGGGAGTATCACGCTGTTAAAGCTGGAACAAAACAATAATTTTTTTTATTTTTTTATTTTTCATAATTTAACTGTATTTAATATTAATAATTAACATTTTTGGAGGAAAAAATGATTGAAAAAACATTAGTTTTAGTAAAGCCTGATGGTGTCCAAAGAGGTCTTGTCGGGGAATTTATCTCAAGATTTGAGAGGTGTGGTTTAAAAATTATTGCTATGAAGATGGTGTATCCTACTGAGAAACTTGCAGGTGATCATTACATGGCGGATGAGGAGTGGCTTGTAACTGTTGGTCAAAAGCAAAAAGAGGCTTATGCTAAAAAAGGCATTACTGTTGATAAAGCTGAGCGTGATATTGGGCTTGGTGTTCGTAATCAATTAATTGATTTTTTAACTATGAGTCCTGTTGTGGCTCTTGTTCTTGAAGGTCATAATGCTGTTTTGCATGTTCGTAAAATAGTTGGCGCAACAAGTCCGGGGGATGCGGTTCCAGGCACTATTCGTGGGGATTATAGTTTTGATACGTATGCTCTTGCAGATAATAGTAAGAGGCCTATTCAAAATTTAATTCATGCATCAGGCAAAGTGAATGAGGCTGAGCGTGAGATAAAATTGTGGTTTAATGATGATGAGCTTCACTCTTGGATGAGGGTTGATGAAGTATTATTATATAGAAAAGGAAAATAAAGGTGAATAATAATGGCAAAGATGGTTGATAGAGTAAAAGGTTTGATGAATAACGAGACGAAAATTCGTAATATTGCAATTGCTGCGCACATTGATCATGGAAAAACAACTTTTTCTGATAACTTGCTTTTTGGTGCGGGTATGATGTCGAGTGATCTTGCAGGTAAGGCGAGGGCACTTGATTTTCATGAAGATGAGCAAGAGCGTGGTATTACTATTGATTCGGCAGCAGTTTCTATGGTTCACACATTTAGAGGTGAGGATTATTTAATTAATTTAATTGATACGCCGGGTCACGTTGATTTTGGTGGTGACGTAACAAGAGCTATGAGGGCTGTTGATGGTTGTATTGTTGTTTGTTGCGCGGTTGAGGGTATTATGCCTCAAACAGAGACTGTATTAAGGCAAGCATTGAAGGAAAGGGTTAAGCCTATTCTTTTTATTAACAAAGTTGATCGTTTAATCAAAGAATTGCAATTGACTCCTGAGGCTATGCAAGAGCGTTTTATTAAAATTATTACGAGTGTTAATAAATTAATTAGGCAAATTGCGGAAAAAGAGTATGGTGAAAAGTGGCAAACTAATGTTCAAGATGGTAGTGTTTGTTTTGGTTCGGCTTTTCATAACTGGGCTTTAAGCATACCTTACATGAAGGAGCATGGTATAACTTTTGCTGATGTAATTAATGCTTATAATGATGGCACTTTTGATGAATTGAAAACTAAAGCTCCTATTCATGAGATTATTCTTGACGCGGTAATTAAGCATCATCCAAGTCCTAAATTCTCTCAAAGTTATAGAATTCCAAAAATTTGGAGAGGGGATGTTGATAGTCCTATTGGTAAAGACTTGCTTGAATGTAATACTGAGGGTAGAATTATGTTTGTTGTAACAAAAGTAGTAATTGATCCTCAAGCTGGCGAGATTTGTACTGGTCGTATGTTCTCTGGAACTATTAGGAAAGGTGACTCGGTAAAACTTGCAAAGCAAGGAACTGAGGTTAGAGTTCAGCAAGTTTATGTTTACAATGGTGCAAAAAAAGAGATCGTGGATAAAGTAACTGCAGGTAACATTGTAGGTATTGGTGGTCTTAAAAACGCGTATCCTGGTGAGACTATATTTGTTGGTGAGACTGAGCCGTTTGAGGCTATAACTTACATTTTTGATCCAGTTATAACTAAGGCTATTGAAGCTAAAAAACCTAGTGATTTGCCTAAATTAATTGAGGTGCTTGTTCAAGTATCGAAAGAGGATCCGTCTATCGTGGTTGAGATTAATCAGGAAACTGGTGAGCACTTGATGCATGGTATGGGTGAGCTTCATTTAGAAGTTATTGAAAATAGGATTAAAAAAGAAAAAGGTGTTGATTTAAAGACAAGTCCGCCTATTGTTGTTTATAGGGAAACTATAACTAAAAGTGTTGATGAAACATTTGAAGGTAAATCTCCAAACAAACACAATAAGCTTTATTTCAAAGTTGAGCCTCTTGAGCCAGAAATTATGCAGGCGATTAAAGAAAACAAAATCTCTCAAGGCAGGATTAAGAAAAAAGATGCTGCAGATGTTTGGCAAGCGCTTCAAGAAGCGGGTATGGATAACAAAACTGCTAGGAGTGTTCGTGATATCTATAAAGGTAACGTATTAATTGATGGTACTCGTGGTATTGTTCATATGGGTGAGATTATTGAGATGGTCATGGATATGTTTGAGGATGTTATGGAGAATGGTCCTCTTGTTCGTGAGCCTTGCATTGGTGTTAAAGTTATAATTGATGATGTTAAACTTCACGAAGATGCAATTCACCGTGGTCCTGCGCAGATGTATCCTGCAATCAGGGAAGGTATTCGTGGCTCTATGAATATGGCTCGTCCTATTTTGTATGAACCTATTCAGTTAATGTCTTTTGAAGGTCCATCTGAGTATATGGGTGAGATTTCAAAGCTCATTCAAAATAAGCGTGGTCAGCTCCTTGACATGGTTCAAGAAGGTAACACTGTAACTGTTACAGGTAAATTGCCTGTGGCTGAAATGTTTGGGCTCGCATCAGACCTTAGGGGTGCGACTGGTGGTCGTGGAAGTTCTTTCCTTGTTGATCAGACATTTGAGCGTTTGCCTGATGAGCTTCAAGGTAAAATTGTTCAAAGAATAAAAGAGCGTAAGGGCCTTAAAAAAGAAGAAGAAGGTTCTTAATTTTTTTTGTTTTTTTTTGTTTTTTTTAAGCAAAAGTTTTATAAATTGCCTATAATTTCCTTCTCTTTAGGAAATAGGTAATCAACTCACCTTTAGGGGTTTGCTTGAAAAGAAGAACTATTTAAAATTTTAAGAAAAGAGAATTAAAAAAAGATAAAAAGTAATAAAAAATATTTTGGGAGGAAAAAAATAAAATGGCAAAAGATAAAATTCATATGAACTTAGTATTCATAGGACACGTAGACCACGGTAAATCAACCTCAGTTGGTAGATTATTATTCGACTCAGGTAACATTGATGAGCAAACAATGAGGAAACTCAAAGAAAAAGCACAAGAACTTGGTAAAGCAGGTTTCGAATTCGCTTTCGCAATGGACTCACTAAAAGAAGAGAGAGAAAGAGGAGTTACAATTGACTTGGCTCACAAAAAATTCTTAACTGACAAATATGATTTTACAATCATTGATGCTCCTGGGCACAGAGATTTCGTAAAAAACATGATTACAGGTGCATCTCAAGCTGATGCTGCTGTTTTATCAGTTGCAGCTAATGATGGTGTTAACGCTCAAACAAAAGAGCACGTTTTCTTATCAAAAACACTTGGTGTTGCTCAATTAATAGTTTCTATTAATAAGATGGACATCTCAGGTGTTGATTACAAAGAAGAGAGATGGAATGCGGTTAAAGAAGAAGTAACTAAGTTAATTAGAAGTGTCGGTTTTAAACCTGATCAAGTTCAATTCTTAGCAGTTTCAGCTCTTAAAGGAGAAAACATTGTTAACAAATCAGAAAACATGCCTTGGTATAAAGGTCCGACAATGCTTGAAGCAGTAAATAACTTACAGCCTCCTGAGAAGCCAACAGACTTACCTATGAGGATGCCAATTCAAGATGTTTATAACATCACAGGTATTGGTGTGGTTCCAGTTGGTAAAATTGAAACAGGTGTTATGAAAGTTGGTCAAAAAGTTATTGCTGTTCCTGGCCGTGAAGGTAAAGGCGTTCCTGGTGAAGTTAAAAGTATTGAAGCTCATCATGAACAACACAAAGAAGCATATCCTGGTGACAACGTAGGTATTAACGTGCGTGGTTTTGGTAAAAAAGATATTGCAAGAGGAGATGTCATTGGTGATGCTAGTGATGTTCCGCCTGTAGTTGAAGAATTTAAAGCACAAATCGTTGTTTTAAACCACCCAAGTGTTATAACTAAGGGTTACACGCCAGTATTCCACATTCACACCGCTCAAGTTGCATGTCAATTCGTAAACATTGACAAAAAATTAAATCCTGCAACAGGTGAAGTACTCGAAGAAAATCCTGACTTCATCAAAAACGGTGATGCGGCTATTGTAACACTTAGACCAGTTCAAAAACTTGTAATTGAGAACACAAAAGTAAATCCTAAATTGGCTAGATTCGCTATTAGGGATTCAGGTTCAACTGTTGCAGCTGGTATGTGTATTGAAATAGTTAAAAAAGCTTAAGTCTAATTGACTTATCTTTATTTTTTATTTTTAATATTTTTTTAATTCATAGTGAAAGAAAATTTTTATTATGAATCATAAATTAAGGATGGTATATAAAAAATGCAGAGAGCAAGAGTAAAACTGGCAAGTACGGATATCGCAAAGATTAATGCTACTTGTGAATACATTCAAGGAATAGCTGAGAAAACAGGTGTTATTATCAAAGGGCCTATTCCTTTGCCGACTAAGAAGCTTAAATTAACGACGAGGAAGAGTCCTTGTGGTGATGGTACTGCAACTTGGGATCGGTATGAGATGAGGGTTCACAAAAGGCTTATTGACTTAGGTGTTGATGAGCGTGCGTTAAGGCTTATTATGCGTGTTCCTATTCCTGAAGGTTTGAACATTGAAATTGAGATGTTAGATTAAGGCCATTCCTTATTTTTCTAATTATTCTTATTTTTTTATGTTTTAAACTCAGGGTATTTTTTTTCTTTAATTAATTATTATTTATTGTTCTTATTTTTTTGTTTTAGAATTTGTATAGTTTTTCTTTAAAATTTAGTATTTTATTATCTTTAATTTTTATTCCTTCCTTAGTTAGTATTTTTATTTTCTCCGCTCGCCCAAGGTTATATTCGCCCACATCTCCGTTCGATTTCACGACTCTGTGGCAGGGCACGCGTGGTGCGTTCTTATTCTCTTTCATGGCGCGACCTACTGCTCTATGTGCTCGTGTTTCAAGTTTTTTTGCTATCTCGCTGTATGTTGTAACTCTCCCTAAGGGTATGAGCATTAGTAATTCGTAGCATTTTGTGGTGAATTTTTTATCTTTCATTTTTTTGTGTGTGGTTCGCTTTATTTTATTAGTTTGTTTGTTTTTGTAATGTTCTTTTTTTCTTATTTTTTTTGTTTTGTTATTTTTTTGAAATTTAATGAAGTGCTGCGCGGGGCGAGCCTCATGATTAAACACGCGATAACGCTAGGCTCGGTAAAACATAGGGATTAAACGTCGTTTGCGAGCGTGCACGTAATGTTTTTATTTTTTTGTTCTGTTCTGAGTTTTTATTTTTGTTCGTTTTTTGTAATATTTTGTTTCTTGCTCAATTATGATTTTGCTCATTTTAGTTCGTGAGATTAATAAAGTATAATACCTAAACGAGTTTTCGATTTACAAATAAAACTTCACTAGACTCGGTATTAAATACTAATTAAAAAAAAAGATACTCGTTGCATTATACAATACTTTTGTCGCTAACTGTTTAATCATTAATATTATAAAGTGATAGTATTTATTAAAATCTATGAGTTTTTATGTTATTATTCGTGGGCCTCTTGGTTGTGGTAAAACGACTATATCTAAAAAATTATCTGAACTTCTTGATGCGAAGTATTTCTCGATAGATGAGGTTCTAAGAAATTATAATTTAGAGGGTGATAGAGAAGAGGGTTATATATCTCAAAAAAGCTTTAAGCAAGCAAATGATGTGTTGGTGCCTTTAGCTAAAATTAAGCTAAATTCTGGTGTGCCTATTATTTTTGATGGTAATTTTTATTGGCAATCTCAAATAAATGATTTGATTTCAAAATTAGATTTTCCTCATTATGTATTTACCTTAACTGCGCCGTTAGATATTTGTATTAATCGAGATGAATTAAGAAATGATGCTCATGGTGATGCTGCTGCGAGAGCAGTTTTTAGAAAATCAGTTGAATTTGATTTTGGGATAAATATAGATGTAAATAAACCTATTGATATTTGCATAAAAGAAATATTATCGTTTATACAGGGGGATTAATTAGTTTCTTGTTAGTTTAAGTCTATTTCTTGTTTTTTTTTAGTCTATTTATTCGTGGTTCTAGTAATATTTATATAAGTTAAGTTAAATCTTTATCTTTATGGATTTAATAATTGGCTCTAAATACGAATTCACCCTTACAGATGGCTACGTAAGGTCTGGTTTGCTTATATCTTTTGATTCTATGTCTTTATTCTTAAAGCTTAGTTCGGGTTATAATGAAGGAATTTTAATTAAAAACATTAAATCATCAAAAATATTGGAGCGGCCAAAATCTTCTCAAAAGAAAACATCTATTCTTGAAAGTAATCCTGAAATATTGATTTTGCACACAGGGGGTACTATTGCAAGTAAGGTTGATTATTCGACTGGCGCGGTAAATTCACTTGTAACGCCTGAGGAGCTTCTTGCGCTCTATCCTGAGCTTAAAAATAATGCGAGAATTGGTAGTGAGCTTATAAGTAATATGCCTAGTGATGATTTGAATTTTTCTCATTATAATTTGATGGCTAAAAAAATTGAGGAATCAATTAAGAAATATCCAAAATTAAAAGGTATTATCTTAACTCATGGTACAGATACTATGCACTATACATCAGCTGCTCTATCTTTTGTGCTTCAAAATTTGCCTGTGCCTCTCATTTTGGTGGGTTCGCAGCGTAGTAGTGATAGGCCTAGCTCGGATGCTGCATCTAATCTTTTAAACGCTGTTTTTTTCATAAATAAGCATCCTGAATTTAGGGAAGTTATGATTTGTATGCATTCTTCCATAAATGATCCTGATGCATTTATTTTGCGTGGCACAAATGCAAGGAAGATGCATTCAAGTAAACGAGATGCATTCAAACCTATTAATGGGGGTGTGCTTGCAAGTGTTAATTTTGAGAGTAAAAAAATAATATTATCAAGTGAGCCGTTACATAAAAAAAGTGATTTCGAAGTTAAATTATTTAATGATAAATTAAAAATTGGTTGGATTAAATCAAGACCGAACATGCATCCTGATGAATTTGTTGTTTACAAAAATTTTGATGCATTAATTCTTGAGGGGACGGGTCTTGGTCATTTTCCTATAACTGAATTTGATTCAAACACTAAGAATAATGCCTTAATATTTAAAAATATAAAAGAATTAAGTAAATTATTAATTCTTGTAATGGTTACTCAAACAATTTTTGGTCGTGTAAATTTAAATGTTTACTCGCCTGCAAGGAAGCTCAAAGACCTCGGCGTGTTAGGTCACAACTTAGCGTTATCGCCTGAGACTGCGTACATTAAATTGGCGTGGCTTTTGAGTAATTTCAAAAAAGATGAAGTAAAAAAATTATATGCTGAAGACTTCGTAGGTGATGTTGTTAGTAGGATAGTGGGTGGTTTGGATGAATGATTTATTTGATTACGATAAATTAAAATTTATGTGTGGTATTGAGATACACCAGCAACTATCCGGTAGAAAACTTTTTTGTTCTTGCCCGACTATTATTAAAAAAGATGATGCTGACTTTACTTTTGCTCGTAGGCTCAGAGCGAGTGCAGGTGAGAGTGGAAAAGTTGATTTGGCTGCTTTGCATGAAATGCAAAAATCTAAAGAGTTTGAATACTCTGCTTATCGTGATTGTACTTGTTTTGTTGAGCTTGATGAGGAGCCTCCTCATCCTGTAAATCTTGATGCTCTATCATCAGCTATTATTGCGGCGAAGCTTTTGAATATGCGTGTTGTTGATAAAGTTCAATTTATGCGTAAAACTGTCATTGATGGCTCAAATGTCTCAGGTTTTCAAAGAACTGCGCTCATTGGTTATGATGGTTTCATTGAAATTAACAATAGAAAAATTAGGATTGATTCGCTATGTCTTGAAGAAGAAGCTGCGCAGACTATTGAGCGCTCTGATGATAAAGACAAATATAATATATCGAGACTAGGTATTCCTTTGCTTGAAATTGCGACTGCGCCTGATATTGTATCGCCTGATGAGTGTCGTGATGTTGCGGCTCATTTGGGGATGATTCTTCGTAGTTTGCCTAATTGTATGCGTGGTATTGGTAGTATTCGTCAAGATGTGAATGTCTCAATTAAACAAGGTAATCGAGTTGAGCTTAAAGGTTTTCAAGATATTCGGCGTATGTCTCATGTGATTAATAAAGAAATTAAAAGGCATCTTGATATAATTGATGAAGGTAAAAAAGTTCAAAGCGAAGTGAGAAAAGTTGAAGCGGATGATTCGAGTTCGTTTATGAGGCCTATGCCTGGTGCTGATCGTATGTATCCTGAAACTGACATTGAGCCTATATTATCAAAAAACATAGTGGTTGATCTTCCTGAAACTCTTGATGTTAAAGTGAAAAGATACAAAGAATCATTTGATTTAAGTGATGATCTTGCAATAAAAGTTGTAAAGTTTGAATCTAAATCAAACAAGAGCTTCGAGGAGATTTTTAAAAAATATGCATCAAAAGATTTATCTCCAACAAATATTGCTGATTTTTTATTATCTCAAGTTCAGGGTGCAGAAAAAAAATTAGGTTTTGAATTAAGTAAACTTGATGAAAACAAAATATTAGGCGCTTTATCGAGTGGTGTTATTGCGTATTCATCTGTTCCTGATTTGTTAAAAGATGCATCTGAGGGCAAGATTGATTTCAAGAAGTATGAAAAACTGAGCGAAGATGATGTGCGGAAAATTATTAAAAAAATAATCTCTGAAAATGAGGGTGCGCCTCGTGGTCTTTTAATGGGGAAAGTCATGGCATCGCTTAAGGGTAGGGCTGATGGTAAATTAGTCAATGATTTTCTTAATGCTGAATTAAAAAAATAATTTTTTTAGCAAATGTTTTAAATTAAGCCTCTTTTCTTTTTTTTTATGTCTAAACCTAAAAATATTATTTCACCTAATCAGATGTCTTTATTTGATAATGTAACTTTAGATAATTTGATTGTGTATCCGTTAATTGAGTCTGATGATTATAAATATGATTTTAGAGCAACATTTAAACCTAATGGCTTTGATAATCATAACTTATCTGCTCAATTGTTGAAAGGGTTTGTTGATGATTTTAATTCAGTAAATGAGCGTCAATTAAATAAAAATATGGTTCTTCCTGCACTAAAATCTTTATCTGAGTATGTTCATAAAGAATCAGTAGATGATGTTAATTTTGGTGATTTGGCTTTAATGTATTTATCTGTTAAAAAAGTATTTCCTGATGATTTGCTTTTAAATTATAAAAATAATAATTTAAGTAAATTTAGAAAGCATAATGGTCTTACTAGGTATGGTTTATCTCAGCACGAATTGTTGATGACTTATGCTAATTCTCATTTTAAAGTGTTGTAATTTTTATGAGTATTGTTTTCTTCTTTATTTTTTATTCATCGTCAAGTATTAACTAGTGCTTGTTTTAAGTTTTTCGGATAAAACATTTATATGTTTAGTCATTCCTAAAATGCACGTTGTTGGCAAAGTTATTTTTGAGGGGTGTTATGTTTGAATAAAATTGTTATATTTGATGTGGGTGGAACTTTAATTAATGCTAGTGATTTCTTTGTGGGTGCGGCTAGGCGTCTTGGTAATCTTGCACTCGAGGAAGATATTAAAAAAGAGTTTTGGGCTATTGTGGATAAGAATTCTTTTTTATCTGAGGAGCAAGCGCTTATTTTGGCGTGTGAATCTGTTGCTGAAATTAATGGTCTTGATGCATCGGGGGTTGCAGGTATTATGGGTGAGTTTTTATTAACTAAGTCGTCTCTTGAGCCTTCTGCGTTTGATACCTTGGCTTATTTTAAAGAAAAAAATGTGGGTATGATTGTTGCAAGTGATAGTGACTATTATTTATTAATTGAGGAGCTCACAAAGCATAACATTGTTGATTTCTTTGATGACGTGATTACATCAAGTGTTGTTGGTGCGTATAAACCTTCTGATTTGTTTGCAAAACATTTATCAGGTATTTTAAAAGAATTTGTAGATAGTACTGTGTTTTTTGTTGGTGATAGTGATGCTGATATTAAAACTGCTTTAAAAATTGGTGCAATTCCCATTTTTATATCGGGTAAATCTGCTATTCATAAGCAGGCGAAATATAACATATCTAGGCTTTCTGAATTAAAGTTGATTGTTGATAAATATTAAAGTAATTAGTTTGATGGGGGGTAGTTATTTATTTTAAAGAGTGGTATGGGCTTGACGGGATTTTCGTATTTATATGAATTCGAACCCGCAACCTTTCGGTTAAGAGCCGAACGCTCTAGCCGTTGAGCTACAAGCCCATTTATTTAGGGGGTCTTTATTCTTATTTATTTTTTTCTTTTATTAGTGTTATGTTGTTGTTTTAAAAATTTGGGTGGTTTATGCTTTTTCGTTGCGGTTTTGGATTTATCTTGTTTTTAAACAAAATATTTAAACTTTTAACTGATTCTTGAATTATATTATTTAATTTTTAAGGGGGTTGATTTTTTATGGTTGATGTGTCTGAATTAATAAATCAGTCGATGCTTAATGCGATTGATTATGCTCCTAAGGTTCTTGGGGCTATTCTTGTTTTAGTTCTTGGTTTGTGGGTTATTGCAATTATTCGTAAATTCTTAAATAAAGCTATGTTGAAACGTAAACTTGAGGCATCGCTTAGGCATTTTTTGTCTTCTTTTTTATCTATTTCGCTTAAGATTTTATTAGTTATAACTGTGATTAGTATGCTTGGTGTTGCTACGACATCTTTCATAGCGGTTCTTGCTGCGGCGGGTTTTGCTGTGGGTCTTGCACTTCAGGGTAGTTTATCTAATTTTGCGGGTGGTGTTTTAATTCTTGTAACTAAACCGTTTAGGGTTGGTGATTTTATTGAAGCTCAAGGTTTTATGGGTTCGGTGAGTAGAATTGAAATTCTTGTAACGACCCTAAAGACGCCTGATAATAAAACTATTATTATTCCTAATGGTGCATTATCTAATGGTAGTGTTGTGAATTTTTCAACTGAGAAGACTAGGCGTGTCGATATGATTTTTGGTATTAGTTATTCTGATAATATTGATGTTGCAAAAGCTTTACTTGAAAAATTAATTAAAAAAGATAAGCGCGTCTTAAAAGATCCTGCGCATCAAGTTGTGGTGTCGAAGCTTAATGATTCAAGTGTAGATTTATCTGTTCGTGTGTGGGTTAATGCGTCTGATTATTGGGGGCTTTTTTTTGACATGCAAAAGCTTGTTAAAGAAGAGTTTGATAAAAATGGTATATCTATTCCTTTTCCGCAAAGAGATGTGTATATACATAAATAATTCATTTTTTTTTGTTTTTCTTTTTTTCTAATTAGTTGTTTAAGTAAGTTTTATATATTCTTAATTGTTTTAAAAGTTTTATGTCTGATTATAATTCTCTTGCAAAGTATTATTTAAATAGGCGTCTTGATAAGTCGAGGTTTGATTTTAATCGCGATATTGAGGTTCCTGCTATGATTAAATTAATTGGTGATGTTAAAAATAAAATTATTTTAGATATGGGTTGTGGTTTTGCAGATCATGCTATGCATCTTTCAAAGAAGGGTTATAAAAAACTAGTTGGTTTTGATTTAAGTGATGGGCTTATTAGTGTCGCGCAGGCTCAAAATATTAGGGATGCGTCTTTTTATGTTGGTGATATGAGTAAAAAATTAAATCATGCATCGAGTTCTTTTGATATTGTTTATTCGAGTCTCGCTATTCATTATGTATCTAATATTAATTTTTTGTTTAAAGAGGTTAGTCGCGTTTTGAAAAAAGGCGGTGTTTTTTGTTTTTCAACGATTCATCCTGTCTTTAATTTAATGAATCAATCCTCTGAGGGTCTTGTTGGTGTTCGAAGGCGTGGCGTGAAAAAAGAAGTTTTGGGTAATTATTTTGATGAGTCATCAAAACCATCTGATCTTGGCGGGCTTGGTTTTGTTAATATTCACAATTATTCTTTTGAGACTTTAATTAAGGCAGGGCTCTCTAATGGGTTTGAGCTTGTTGATTATGTTGATGCTAGGCCTTTACCTTCTGCTAAGAAGTATGATGTGGATAAATATAATTTAACGTGTACTTTGCCAACTTTTATTTTGTTTAAATTTAAAAAGAAATAATTTTTTTTTATTTGTCTTTTCAAGTTTATTATTTCAAATATTTATTTTCTAATCGAAGGTATTCTGCGCACCATATCATTGCTTCATCATGTTCGAAAACAAGGCTCCTGTAGGGTTTTCCGTCGTGTGTATATACTTCATAAAATGTTTTTTGTTTCTCGATTAATTCTTTATGTTTTCTAAGTTCTTTTTTTAGCAGTTTTGTTTCTTTAAACTCGTCTAGTACTTTAAAATAACATACAGCGAGGTGTAGCCATATTGTTCCGTGTTCGTAGTTTTTATTTATTAAATTTATTGGGTGCCAGTCCATTTCATCATTGGGGTTATTGTATTTTAGTGCGAATGGTTCATTTAGTTTTTGTTTAAGTATGGTGTTTAGTGCTAATTTGAACAAGTTTTTATCTTGTATGAGTCCTGTCCAGAAGGGGAAAATATTTGCGTCGCCTGAAATTATGTCTTTACCAGATAAATCGTCTACGAAGTGTGTATCTCGCCAGAAGTGTTCGATTATTAATTTTTCATAATTGTATTTGTTGAGTTCGCTTTTTATCCCTATTTTTTTGAGGTTTCGTGCAAATAATCCAAGTAGGCAGTTTGTGTAGCATGCGCTTTGTTGTTTTGCAAAATCTTTCATTGAGCTAAATGTTTTATTCTTTAAGAGTAATCCTGTTTGTATATCTACATCTTCAAAGTATATTCTTTTCGCTTCCTCTAAAAATAGTGGTTTATATTTTTCAATTAATTTTTTATCGTTTAATTGTATGAGTGAGTTTAGCATGTATGATGCGGATTCTGGGCTTTGTGCGGGGAAATTTAAAGGTAGTCCTTTTGTATTTATTTGTGTTGTAAATTGTCTTTCTTTAAAATATATGTTCATTGCATAAATCAATGTATTTTTTACTTCTTTTTCATATCCGAGTTCAAGTAGCGCGGTGCATACCATTCCAAAATCTCGGGCATAAAATTGGTTGAAATTGTTTGGGCTTACCATGAAATAATTTTTTTTATTGTTGTAGCAATCATGTATTATTTGTGTGCATATCTCTTTGCTTGTGCCTTTGTATTTTTTTGTTTTAAAGAATTGTTTTCTTTTACTTCTAAAGAATAGTTTTAATCCGTCTTCAATTAATAGCAATTTATTTTTTATTGTCATATTCATCTCCGAATCCTTCTTTTTGTAGTGATTTGTTGATGTCGAATCCATAAAAACTTAGTATGCCGACGCCCCAAAATGCGATGAGCATATCTTTTGCTCTGATGATGAAACTAAGTCCAAGTCCTGCTGCTGTGCTTATTCCGAGGATTGCGAATGCTGATAATTGTCCTGCCTCTAGGGTTCCAAGTGCCATGGGTACAGGTATTAGGTATGCTATTCCGACTAGGGTCACAATTAAAAAGATCATCCAAAGTGAGAAATTCAATCCTAGCATTCGTCCTGCGATGTAGTATTCAAGAAACATGAGTATCCAGCTTAGAAATGATAATGTTATTGTTTGATAAAAATATTTTTTATCTTGTTTGTAGAAATCATGTAGGTATTCGTCGAATTTTTTAAATTCTTGTTTTAGTTTTTTTAGTTTTTTTAGTTTAAACAAGCCTATCTTATTTGCAAAGCCGTATAATATTGTTTTTCCTTTAAACAGTCGATAATTGAATGTGCCTAGCGTTATTATAAATAGTACTAGTAGTGTTCCTAGAAATATGTTTGTTGCAAGTCCTGTATTTATGCTAAGTATGACTATTATTGATCCTATGAAGAAGAAGAAGCCTGACGTTGTAAGGTCTATTGCGTTATCGAGGACTACGCTTGAGAGTGCGTGGCTATAGGGTAGGCTTTCTCTCTTTGACATTATTCTTGTTTTAATTCCTTCACCTCCCATTTTTGCTGTTGGTGTAAAAAAGCTTACGGCTTGTCCTGCGATGCGGTATTTGTTCAATCTGTAGAAATTTATTTTTTTATGTCCTTGTGCTTTTAGTACTGTTGCCCATCTGCATGTTAGCACTATCATTAAGCTTATTTGGATTAGTAGGAAACTTAAAACGAGTAGGGGTGTTGTGCTGCTAAAAAATGTGATTATTTCATTGAAATTAGTTGTGAGTATTATGGTTGTGATGCCTATAAGTCCTAGTATTGAGGTTATCATGAGCAGCCAGGATTTTTTGCTTTGAGGAAATCTTTTGCATTTATTCATGTTGTAGTTTTTACTGGTGTTATTTAGTCTTTATATATCTTTATTTTTTTGTCTATGTTTTTAATGTGGGTTTGTGTTTGTTAGTGTTAGCTAAAAGTTATCTGGGTGTTAGCTCTTTAAGGAGAGGTGTTCTTTCATAGTTTAATTTGTGTGGGGTAATTGGGGGGTGTTTTTTTAGGTTCATTATTGGGCGTTGTATTCAAAGTGCATATTTTGTTTTTTATGTGATTTAATGATTTTTAGAAGTTGGTATGTTTTATGTCTTTGTTCAATTATTCTATTGATCTCGTGCTATGTTTTATGATTTTTTTTTGGGTTGTAGTTTTTTGTTTGTAATTGTGTTTGTTTAATATTAAATTGTATAGGAAAGTTTCAAGTAAGTTTTCTATTTTTATTTCGTTTATGTGGGGGTTCATGGCGTATATTTGGACTTCTTGTTGTATGTGTTTTTTTTCGAATTTAGGTGGTGTGTTGGATGATATAAATATTGCAACTTGTTCGTATGCTGGGTCATTCAATCGTATATAATCTATGTCTTTTGGCGCATTTAATGAGAATTCTAGTTTGGCTGTGCATCTATCGCCATTATTTGTTTTTGGATTTGTTACGTATCTAAATTCGTCGGGGCGGGGTTTTAGTCTAAGCTCTCTTTCTTTTTTAAATCGTGTATATTTGTTTATGAGATCGGATTCTGTTAGTTCTTGGTGTATCATTTGGTATGTTTTTTCACCTATTTCTTTCAGGTCTTGACAGGGGATGTGTGTTTGTTTGAATAATTCATTTATTTTACTAGCTAATTCGCTCTCGTACTTATATTTTAATCTCTCCATTGTCGGGGTGCTTGATTTGTACATCATTTTATATCAATTTGTTTTTGTATTGTGTTGGTATTTATAAAACTTTCGTTTTGTAATCACTACGAAGTAACAAATTAATTAAGTTGTTTCTAGAATATGTGCTTTCTTTTTATTTTCAAAAGGTTAAGTTTAAACGAACCTGGAGGGATTCGAACCCTCGACCTATTGCTTAGGAGGCAATCGCGCTATCCAGGCTACGCTACAGGTTCATATGTCTCGAGGTTTCTGTATTTATATTTAAAGGTTGTTGCTGCGCGATATTATTTGTTGTTTTCAGTTTTTTTTATTGAAGATATTGTTTTAATATGTTTTTAATAATTGTTGTTGCATAGTATCCTGTGATAAAACTTGCTCCTGCTTCAGCAGTTGTGACGCTTGCTGTTGTTATAATTCGCTCTTGTTTACTTCGGCGCATATATTTTTTTTTGAAATCTTTAACATTGTTATCTATTGATTTGTGGGTTTGTGGTTAGATGTTTTCTTTAATGTCTAAATCTTCGTATTGTTTAATTTGTGTCGTCATTTTTTTAATATCGTGTTGTTGTTGTACTAAATAATTTCCGAGGGTTGCAGCTATTTGTGTAGTTCCTGCCACTATATATGTTAGTATTTGAGAATCTTGACTAATTGTGTTGGTTAAGGCTGCATTAATTCCGGCTATTGTTCCGGGTAAAAAGCTCATAAATTTTAATTCATTTTGTGAGGGATCTTCGGCTACTGCTGAGTTGTATGTTTTTATTGATTTTTGTATTTGGTTTAATTTTTGTTTTAATTTGGTTGCCATTTTCATTTGTTGTCAAGCATCGATTATAAATGTTTTCATTTTTTTACTCAAAAGTAGTTAATTAACAGTTGTGTGTTTGTTGGTTGTGTGTTGTGGTTGTGTGTTTGTTGGTTGTGTGTTTGTTGGTTGTGTGTTTGTTGGTTGTGTGTTGTGGTTGTGTGTTGTGGTTGTGTGTTTGTTGGTTGTGTTTTATTATCATCTTTACTTTAAATTACCGGGTCGTTGGTTGTTGTGCTGTATTTAGATGACTATTTTTTGTATTTTTGTTATTTTTTTATTCTTGCTCTTTTTTCTTTTTTTGTGTTTAATCGCTCGGTCTCAAATATTTGCTCTAGATATTTTAAATGAGGGGTTGCTATTATTTAACATCAAATTTATTGGACTTGGTTTTGAATGCGATTAAATTAATGTGATTAAATATCGTTTCGTTTGAGTAATTATTGTATTTTTTTTATTATTTGGTGTGGGTGTTATTTAACAAAAATATTATATAATGATACTATCTCCAAAGTTATATGGTTAAAACAATTATAAGTTCTATTGATTCTGATAAGTTATATTTCGAGTTAAATGATTTAACAAAACATGCAGCGATTTTGGGCACGACGGGTAGTGGTAAAACTGTTATGTGTAAAGTTTTAATTGAGGAGGCGCTCCTAAAAGGCATCCCTGTAATTGCAATTGATCCTAAAGGTGATATTTCAGGTCTTGGTATTCATAATGAAAAATTTGATTTTAGACCGTTTTTATCAAAAGCGAAAGCTAAAAAAACTGCTCAAACTTATTTCAAAGCTCATAAAGCATTTGCGCCTAAATTCTCTCATGAAACTAGTATTTTTACGCCTAAAAGTAATGCTGGCCTAAAAGTTTCTTTAATGCCTGATTTATCTTGTCCTAAGAATTTTTCAAAAATAAACAAAATGGATTCAGGGTCTATTTCGGTGTTAATCGAACCTATAAGCGAGTCTGTGGTATCTCTTGCAGGTATATCTTCAAATAAAGATAAGGTTCAAACTTTAATATCTCAAATAATTTTGGAGTCTTGGCAAAAGCAAAAAAGTCTTGATATTAATTTACTTATAAAAAAATTAATTGAACCTGATTTTTCAGTTGTGGGTTCGCTAAATCTTGAGGATTTTTTAAAAGAGAAAGATCGTATGAAGGCGGCATCATCTATTAATTTATTATTGTCGAGTCCTTCAAAGAAGATTTGGAGTGAAGGTAGTCCGTTAAATGCTAAGCTTATGTTAAAAAAGAATTCTCTTAGTGTTTTCGATTTAAGATTTTGTGCGTCTATTGAAGAAAAACAATTTGTGGTTGAGCAAATTCTTCAAGAATTATATAAATTCTTATTATCTGAGGGCGGTTCGTCTAAATTGAAGTATATTTTGTATATTGATGAACTTGCAGGTTTTTTGCCTCCGCCTCCTGCAAATCCTGCATCTAAAAAATTGCTTGAAACGCTAATTAGGCAGGCGAGGGCGTTTGGACTTGGTATTGTTGTTGCAACTCAAAATCCTGGGGATATTGATTATAAAATACTTGGTAATATTGGTTCAAGGTTTATAGGTAAGCTTAGAACGGTTAATGATATTGAAAAAGTTGCATCCGCGACGGATATAAAGCCTTCTGAGCTTAAAGCAGTCTTATCAAAAGTTAAAACAGGGGAGTTTTTTTTAAACAATGCTATTCGTAATAAAAATGCTAAATTTAAATCACGTTGGCTTTACACACTTCATGAAGGTCCGCTAAAAGAAAGAGAAATATCTTGGTTAAATGTACCTAAGTCCGCGCCACGAATTGATGGCGTGTTAGGTGTTGATTTTAAGATTCTTAAAAAGCCGAGAAAAGAAAAAAATATTGTTTCTGGGAAGGTGTCTAAAGCCAAAACTTCAAGGCAGGGTGTTGCACTTCAAAATACTAAAGTTGTTTTAAGTAGGCGGGATTTACAAAAGCGTAAAAAGAATCTCCAAGGTTTAATTTCATCAATTAAAAAAAGGGCAGATATTGTTTTGATGAATGTTGCTTTAGCAAAAATAAGTTCTAAAGTTTACACGCCTCATCTAAAAATTACTATCGAGCCAAAGCCGTATAAAGGTAATGAATTAAAAATTCAAGGACCTTATATTTTTGATTTAACATCTAAAGCGATTCCTGTTGGTAATTATTTATCTCGTAGAACTTGGAGTCAATTTGTGCCTGAAGATGTTGAGTTGGAGATGCCTTCTGCTTCAATTAATGGTGTTTTTAAATATGCTTTATCTGATGCGAAATCTAATTTAAGGACTGATTTTTTTGAAAGTAAAATGATGAATATTGCAAGTTTAAATCAGGATGTTTTAATTGAAAAAAACTTGGCTTATCTAAAAAAGCTTGCTGTGCCTAAAATTGAGCGTATGAATTTAAATTTATCAAAGCAGGTAAAATTGCTTGAAGAAAAAAAATTGGATGCAAATAAAAGTATTAGAGAATTTAAATTAAAATCTATGAAAAAAACTGCTTCTCGCGCGATAAGTAAAATTTTTGCTAATAAGAAATTGGTGGATCAAACAAAAGAGATGAAATATTGGGAGTCTCGTATTAGGGTGCTTAGGCGTGATGTTGAAAAATTTAATCGTCAGATTGTGCAAAAAAAGAAAAAGCATAATTTGGCTATTAAAAAATTAAATGATGTTATTTTTGAAAAAGCTAGGACTCAAATAAAGAGGAGGAGGTATATTCCAAAATCTAGTGATTTAATCATTAGAGCTACTATATTATTAATTCCTAAGCGTTTAAATAAAAAGTAATTTGTTGTAATTTGTTGTGGGGCGTTGTGTTTTTTTTGTTATTTTATTTTTTCAATTTATTATTTATTTTTTTGTTTTATTTGTGTTTTTACTAGTTGTTTGTATTATTTATTTTTTTGTTATTTTTTGAAATATTGTTTCAATTTAAGGTTTATTATTATGATATTAAAACAAATTCCTGAAGACTTCATTGTGCATGAAATTCCTTTATTTGAACCGTCGGGTAAGGGGGGTTATGCTATTTGTGAACTTACTAAAATTAATTATAATACTGAAGACGCGCTTAAAATTATTTCTAGTAAGTTAAATGTTTTAAGGAAGAATATTAATTTTGCAGGCACTAAAGATAAAGTTGCAGTCACGTCTCAGAGGATATCTATTAAGTCGATTTCAAAAGATAGAATTGAATCTTTCTTGCATGAGGGTTTATCTTTAAATTTTTTAGGGTTTCATGATGAGCCTTTGAGTTTAGGTAGGCTTGAGGGTAATAAATTTAAAATTACGATAAGAGGTCTTAGTGGTTTTGAAAAAATAAATTCTAATAAGAAATTTATTAATTATTTTCACAATCAAAGATTTCAAAAAAATAATGTTGAAATTGGTAAATTGCTTTTAAAAAAAGAATATAAACTTGCTGTTGATTTATTAAAAACTGATTTCTCGTTTAAAAAAAATATTTTGCGGCACTTAGAAAAATCTGTTAATGATTATGTTGGCGCGCTTAAAACTATTCCGAAAAAGATTTTAACTTTATATATTCATGCATATCAAAGTGATTTGTGGAATCGCGCAGTTAAAAAATTAATTGAGTTGGGTAAACTTCCAGGTGAGGTTCCTATTGTGGGGTTTTCAAATCCTGTTGCAGATGATATTACTTTGGGTGTGTTAAATGATATTATGGTTTTTGAAGGCATATCTAAAAATGATTTTCTAAATAGGGATATTCCTTATCTGTGTATTGAAGGTACGTCGAGAAATACTGTTGTGTGTGTCGCTGATTTAGTTATTGGTGATTTTCTTGTTGATGAATTGAATCTGGGTAAAAAGAAGTTAATCTTGGAATTTTCGCTTCGTAAAGGTGAGTATGCAACTAGTGTTGTTGAGCAATTATTTTCTTAAAGTTTTTTTGTTGTTTTTGTTGAATTATTTTCAATAAAGTTTAAATACTATAATGAATATATATTCATTATAAATTGTTGTGGAGGTGGTATTAATGCCAAATAAAGATGGAACAGGTCCTGAAGGTAAAGGTTCGAGAACGGGTCGCGAGATGGGTAATTGTAAAGATGCAAATCCTCGAGGTTGTGGCTATGGTTCTGGTCGCGGAGTAAAATGTGGTGAGGGGAGAAGAAGATTTAAAAAAGTGAGTGTGGATAAAGATTAAAAATGCCAAGACCGCATAAAAGAAGATGTGTGCGCGGTAGTCCTTCATCTTATTACTTTAAGCCTGCAGGGATTCGTAAGATGGATATGCTTGAGGTTATTTTATCTGCGTCAGAGTTTGAATCTATACGTCTTAAGGATTTTTTAGAGCTAGATCAAGTTGAGTGTGCTTTGAATATGGGTATTTCTCAGCCTACTTTTCATCGTTTGCTTTTTATTGCACGCAAGAAAATCGCGGATGCTATAGTGGAGGGTAAGGCTATTAAAATAGAGTCTTATGATGTTTCTTTTAAAAGTAAATAATTTTGTTTCATTGTTTTTTTCTAGTAAGTAGTAAGTTTTATAAATAAAGTTTATTTTAATTATTTCATTATGGAATTATACAAACAAACTACTGATTATACTTGCGCGGTTTGCTCGCTCATGATGGTTTTAAATCACTTTGATTCTGAGTTTAAGCTCTCTCGTGAAAATGAATTTAAGATTTGGCGTGAAACTGTGAATTTGCCGACTCGTGCGCCAAGTATTTATGCTCTTGCATCTTTTGCTAAGCGTCTCGGGGTGGATGTTCGTGTTGTTCTTGAAGAAAAAGAGTATGATTATCCTGATTATCGTTTTAAAGGTTATACTAAAAAGGAAATTGATGATGCAAAATATATGTCTCGTATCTCTGCTAAGGAGATTTTTAATTTAGAGATTTCTCTTGAAGAGCGTGAGATTTCTCTTGATGAAATACTTGCGTTGCTAGATTCTGGTAAAATTATTATTTTGCGTGTGAATGCAGGTGCGCTTCGTGATACTCGTAGTACGTCTAAGTATTTGCCTTTTTTTAAGAAAAGTGGCTCTGAGTTAATCACTGTTTTTGATCCTGTTAAAGGTGAAATTCTAATTGATACTAAGGCTTTAGAAGAGTCTTTTGATACTCTTCAAACAAAAAAGAAACGTGATCATCGTATGCTTATTTTTGGTTAGTTTTTTTATTACAAGTTGGGTTTAATACCTCGTTGCTTCGTGGAGATTTTGGATTCAATTTGTAATTGTTTGTAATTGATAAGAAAATCTATCAGCGAAAATTCGCATTAGTGCTCCGCGGCTCTGTTGTGATTGGGACATGCGAATTTTAGGATTTTCGCTTTATTTTGTTATATGAAGTATATTCGCGGTAGTGCTTGTTTTGAAATATTATTTTAAAACTCAGTCAAACTTTGTTTGACGCTGTATATAACGCACAAAAATCAAACAACTATTTAAAAAATTCTTTGAAATTTAATTTCAAAGCTCGAAAATTTATAATTTTCGCATGTAATCAAACTTGTTTGATTTTTCTTATATGTGTGTTTCTTTTTAGTAATTTCGTCTGTGTCGTGTTCGGTAGTAGTCTTCGAGTATTATTTGGTCTAGGTTGTTGAGTTTTGCTGCTTTAAATAATGATCCTTGACTTATATCTACTATTTTTTGTGCGAGTTCTTCTCCTTGTTTATTTAGGCTTATTCCTATTACGCTTATTGTTACTTGTTGGTTGTATGCTTCACTTATTTTTTTGAGTACTTCTTTTTCTGGCTTTTTTCCGAGTGTTTGCACGGCATCAGTTAAAAGAATTATATGTTTTGTTTTTGCGGTGCTTGAAAATAATTTCATTGCGTTTTCGATTCCAAGGCTTATATCTGTCTCTCCACTTGTTTTTATTCTGTTTATCTCTTTTAGCAGGTCGTAAAAGTTTGTGCTTGGTTCTTTTTTTGTTGTAAGTTTTGAGCCGAATACGATGAGTCCTACTTTATCTTTGTTTTGGATGGCTTTATACATGAGTGCGACTCCTGCTTTTTTTGCCATGCCTATTTTTTCGCCTTTCATGCTTCCTGAGTTATCTATGACGTAGATTATTTCTAGGTTTCCTTTGCTTTCTTTTTCGCTTGATACAAATTCGTCGCGGGTTATTTCTTTTCGTCCTCGTCTTATTGATTTTCTTATTGTTTGTCTTATATTTAGTTGTTTGTAGGTGTCGCTTTGTCTGAAGGGTCTATAGTCTTTTATGTTTCCTTGTGTGGATTTATCTTTGCTTTTATTCTCGCCGAATATTCCTCTGCCTTCAAGTCTATCAAGTTCTTCTGTGAGTAGTGCGAGTGTTGCGTATTCATATCCTTCTTCTGTGATTGTGCCTTCTTTATCGAGGAGACCTTTTTTTTGCATATCTTCTATTGTTTTTTTTATTCTCTCTTTGAGTTCGCGTTTAAATTCGGGTATGTGTATATTTTTATCGATGTAATTTGAATCATAACCTGACAGTTCGCGTATCATTGTCTCTCCTGTGAGTTTCTTTGCAGTGTGGTAATTATTAACTAGGTTCTCGAAGCTTGTATCTGGGCTAAAGCTGCTTATGTTGTTATTTATTGCATCTTTTAGGACTTTGCCTTTATCTATTTTGTCTTTATCTATTGGTACTTTAGAATGTAGTAATTTGTCTTGTCTGTTATCTTTTTGAAGTTTTCCTGATAGTTCTTCTGCTTTCTCTTTTTTTGGTTTTGCTACTAGTTCTTCGCTCTCTTGGCCGTCTATGTCTGTTGATTCGTTTTTATTAGGGGTGTCCTCCGCTCTCGCTCTCTTGGCTCTCGCAAAACTCGGTGAATGTTTCGTTTATATAATCTGATGTTGATTTGAGGTATTTGAGTGAGGGTTTTAGTCTTATTCTGTGGCTTAAAACTGATATCATTGCTTTTTGTATATCTTCAAGTTTTACGCTTGTTCGTCCATTTAGATATGCATTTGATTGTGCTCGCTCATATAGGCCTATGCTTGCTCTCACTGATGGTTTTTTTTCAAGGTCTTCGCTTGCGCGTAGTGCGCGTATGAATGTGAGGCTTGCTTTAAGTAAATTTTCGGGGTATTCTGTTAGTTTTTTTCCGTTTGTTTTAACTATTGTAAGTTCTTGTTCTATTTTTTTTGGTGCTTCCATATATATTAAATCAAATCGATCTAGGAATACATCGCTTAGTGGTTCTGTGCTTGATTCTTCGGGGTTCATTGTTCCGATGAATATAAAGTTTGCATCAAGGTCTACATCGTAGCTTCCTATTGTTGCTTTTTTTTCTTCGAGTGCTTGTAAGAGTGCGTTTTGTAGTTTCTCTGAGCATCGGTTTACTTCATCAAAAAATAGTATTCCGTTGTTTGCTTTGAATATTTTTCCTGGTGTGAATGCTTCAATTGATGTTGGTCCGTGTGTCATTGCTTTTACTGGATCTATGTCGCCTATTAGGTCTTCTGCTGTGAGGTCTGGACTTCCTTGTACTCGTATGAAGGGTGGTTGTATATTTTGTTCTTCGCCGTTTATGGTTGTTTTTTTTGTTGGCAAGATTTTTGCTATATTTCGAACAAGTGTTGTTTTTCCGATTCCGGGTGCGCCTACAATTATTGTGTTTCGTCTCATAAGTATTGCTGAGCGTAATTGTTCTTGTACGTTTTCTTGTCCTATTATTCCTTCAAATTTTTTTTCTATAATTTGTTTTTCGTATGTAAAGTCGTGTTGCATAGAAAAAGTGGAATGTTCTTTTAATATAAAAATTATTTGGTTGTGTTAGGGGGTTTTGTGGGTTAGAATTTTTTTTTAGGTGTTAGGTTTTTGTGATGAGGTGTATTATTATGAATTTGAAGCTTAGCATAAAGAAAAATAGTGTGCTTTGCACGGCTGTGTGTTTGCTTAATAATTTCTCGTGTATGTTGTAGCTTGTAAGTCCCCAGAAAAATATTGCGATGAGGCCTATTATTATTTTTAGTTCATCTAGTGCGATTATTGCAAGACTTGATGTTATTGCGATTATTACTTTTTCTTTTGCAATGTTGGTTATGAAGATTAGGTGTATTAGGGCGAGTGTTGTGATTATTATTGTTGTTGTTGTGCTTAGGTGGGTGGTTGCTGCAAGGTATATTGCGAATAGAATTAGTGTTTTTGTAATTAGGTTTGTTGTTGGTCTTACTTCTTGTATTTCTTCATTTGATGTTTTTGAGATTAGTTTGCCTAGTATGAGGACTAGGGGGAATAGTATTAAGAGCAGTATTTGTTCTGGGGTCATTTTTATTTTTATTCGCCGCAATAAATGGGGTTTCCGTCTTTATCTTTGCCTATTAGTATGTTGTCTGCGCTATTTCCGTATGATGTTTTTGTATCTGACATGTTGTATATGCCTTCGTTCATATAGGTTATAACTATGCAGAAATCTCCTTTTATTCCAAGTTTGGTTTTTAATTCTTCGTATTCTTCTGCGAGTAACTTTGTGATTTCTTCCTCTATTAGTACGTTTCCTGAGAATATTGAGGGGATTTCTGGGTCTGTATTTCGGGTTCTGTCGAATTTTGAGTGTACTGAATCTGCGTCTCGTCTAAGTTCTATGTTTCCTAGGGGTGATGTTGCAACAAGTGTGTATACTACGACTAATACTACGAGAAATATTATGACTCCTACTATTATATCTATTGACCATGCTTGTGCTTTGAGATTTTTTTTCATTTTTTCTTCTTTTTCCTCTTTTTTTTGTCTTAGTTTTCTCATAAATTTGTTTTTAGGCTGTTTAGTATTTATATTTTTCTAATTGTTTTTGTTTTTGTTAGATGTTTATTTCGAAATATTTATATAAGTCTTTGTGTTATGTTGATTTATATTAGAGGAGGGTTTTGTTTATGTTTTTTAAATTATTGGTTTTAAATAAGAGGGGTATGAGTCCTTTGCTTGTAACTATTTTCTTGGTTGCTTTTGCGGTTGCGCTTGGTGCTATGGTTATGAGTTGGGGTTCGTCTTCTAGTCAATCTAGGGATTCTTCTTCTTGTTCTGATGTATCTATTTCTCCTCAGGTTTTGCTTGGCTCTGAGCTTATTTGTTTTAATGAGACTGCAGGTAAGATAAAAATTGTATTGTCAAATTCAGGTGATGTTGAGATATCGTCTATTATTAATAGGCAAGTTGGCTCTGATTTTAGTGTTGAGGATTCTTCTATTTCTGGTTCTGCTCTTCGTCCGGGTCAGGTTTTAAATACTGAGTTGCTTCTTCGTCCGGGTAGGGTTAGGGTTGAATTAATTCCTGAGATTTCTGTTTTAAATGATAAGGTGCTCTGTCCTAGTAAGGCTCTTGTTCGTGAAGAAATTCCTAAGTGTTGATTTTTGTTTAGGGGTTTTTTAATTTAGGGGGTTTTAAAAATAAAAAAATTTTTTTCTTGATTTTTAGCCTTTGAATCTGAATACGTCGCCTAGGTCTACTTTTGATTCTTTAAATTCGCTAAGATCTCTTTTTGGTTTGTCTTTTTGTACGGGTATTTCTTTTGTTACTTCTGGTTCGTCTTCGATTATTTCTTGTTTTATGTATTCGTCTTTTGTTTCTGTTTCAAATAATTTGTTTAGTGGTTTGTCTTCTTCTATGAAGTCGTCGTGTCCGCAGCCTTGGCAACTTGTGCAGTTATGTTCTTCTTGTTGTTCGTATTGTGTGTTTTGTGTTGTGGTTTCTTGGTTGTCGTAGTTTGGATTGGTTGTTGTTTCTTCTTGATATATTTCTTCTTGTGTTATTTCTTGTTTTGGCATCTCCTCTGCGTATGTTTCTTCTTGTATTATGTGTTGTTTTGGTGCGTCTTTTTTATATTCTTTGTGCAGGAATGATAGGCCCATTATGTTTTTTTCTTTTCTCTCTTCGAATGTTGTGTTGGCTTTTTTATTTGTTTGTGCCATGTTTGTTGCCATTCGGATGGCTTCGCTCTCTGAGGCTGCAAGGCCTGAGGTTTTTAGTGTTTGTGCGAGTGTTCTTATTGTTTCATCTTTTAAATCGTCTATTTTGTTCATCTTTAATTCACCTATAAAAAATTTAAAAGTAATTATTATTACTCCTAGTATACATATAACATCACTAGAATATATAAATGTTACTATTTTGTTTTTTATTCATCTCAAGTATTTTTTTGTTTTTTTGTTCTATTTCTATTGAAATTACCATAAACTATATAAATAAGTTTTCACTATCATGTAATAACAAGACTTTTTTTATGTTTTATTAATGTTTCAATTAAATGTAATTCGTTATGTATTTCATTTAATATATTAATATTATGAACATTTTAAAAGTTTTTTAACTTAAATGCTGCTTAAACAAATCTGTTTAAATGGGGCATCTTTAAGTTTTTTCATTCGAACGTGGAGGATTAAAAAATGAAAAAAGGTTTAATGACAATGATGTTTGCACTTGTTTTACTTGTTTTAACAGTGTACTCTGCTTCAGCATTTGAAGTTACATTTGATGCTGTTGATTCTGTTTATGCAGGTGAGCTCTATAAAGCTCAAGTAAATACAACGATAGGTCTTGAGAATATATCGCTAGCACTTGAAAGTGCTATTTCAGGTATGACTCTAAACCCTCAATCAGGTGAGCTCTTATGGGCACCTCAAGTACCTCAAGTAGGTACTCATACTATTGAGGTTAAAGCAACAAATACTTCTAACACATCTATTCATGCAGTGGGGGAATTTGTTTTAACTGTTAAAAGAGAAGCAGAATTATCTGCAGAAAACTTAATGCTGGGTGGTTCAAATCAAGCGCCTGGTGTAACTATTACTGAATTTTTTGAAATAAAAAATCTGGGCAGTCATGACATAATTGAGAATGTAGAATTTACTCATACTGTGCCTTCAATTTATGAGTTTAGTGTTGATCCAGTCTTATTTATTTTACCTGATGGTTCAGCTAATGCTTTTGTCTCAATTTTTGTTCCTGAAAATCATGCATCTGGAAAAATTGGTGAAATAGTAATTTCTGCTGATGGTGTTCAATCAATTACGAGAGATGTTTATCTTGATGTTAGAAAAAATTTTGGTTTCAAAAAAATTGATGTGAGGGTTGACTCTAGAAGAGAAGATACTATGGATGATACTCCTTTTGATGTTGATGTAAAGCCAGGTGTTGAAATTGAATTGACTGTTACATTAGAAAATAATCTTCCAAGATCATCTGATAATGATATGGAAGATGTTGAGATAACTATGAGGAGTATATCTGATGATGCTGATGGTCAAGAAGAGTTCATTTCAAGATTAAGATCTGAATCATCAACTTCGCACAAATTTAGATTTACAATAGATCCGAAAGATTTCCTTGATGGGGATATTGTTGATGTCGAAATTGAGGCGTGGGGTATTACTCGTGATGGTGAATCGTACAGAGATGTATGGGATCTTGATCTGAGGATTGAAGCAGACAGATATGATTTGGTAATTGATGAGTTAACACTGACTCCATCATCTGTTTGTGCTGGTGAGGATATTCGTGTAAGTTATGAATTAATTAATGTTGGGCGTGACGATTTATCTTCTGCAGGCATTAGATATAATTTATTTGAATTTGGACTTAGTGAGTGGGATAGATCTTTGAATTTATACAGTGGTGATTCAAGACGTATGTCTCGTTCATTAACAATTCCTCAAAGTGCGAGTCCTGGCGAATATTTCCTTGAAGTAATTGCGCATCCAAGAATGTCAAGTTCAAGTGATACCAGTTCTGAAATTTTATCTTTTATGGTGCGTGATTGTGAGCCTATAGATGAAGATGATGATGGTGATGATGATAAGGATGAGGATGATTCGGGTGTAATAACTCCGCCTCCGGTAGATGTTGTTGTTCCTGGAACGCCTGTAGAGGATGTGAGCGGAACTAAATCATCAATATTTGATAAAGATAGCAACTTATATATTATTTTATTAACTGCACTCGTTGTCTTATTGCTTGTTGGTGTGATTTTATTGCTCGTTGCAGTTTTTAGGAAATAATTATTTTTTTTTCTTTTTTTTTCGTAGGTTTTATTAAGCATTAATTATTTCTTATGTTTCTATGAACATTCAACAATCAAATAATGTGGCTATTCAACTTGGGAAGAAAGGTATAACTGATGAATTCATAGTTGATTTAAAGAAGAATTTGAATAAAGATAAACTTGTTAAAGTTAAATTCTTAAAAGCATCGCTTGAGGGTTCGTCTAGGCAGGAAATATCATCTAATCTTTTAGACAGACTTAATATTATTAATTTATCTTTTGAAAGTAAAATGGTGGGTAATACTCTTTTTTTGAAGCGTGTTAGGAAATAATTTTTTTTAGGTGTTATTAATGGATTATTTTACGAGGTCAAAAGCGTCTGTGCTTGTTAATTTAAAAAAAATTGATAAATCTAGGAAGGGTGATGTTGATTTTGGTGCGCGTCCAGTAGTTGATGCGTTCAATAATCATTCTAATTATTACACGACGAGTTCTTGTTCTGGTCGTATTTCTGTTTTTCGTGAATCAAAATCTAGAAAAAAGTTTGATTCTGGTTGGGTTTTTGTAAAACATGGCACTGTCACGCCTGATGAAATTTTATCTGCGCTAAAATCTGTGCCTCTTGACACTTTGTGGTTTAGGCAAGAATCGCCAATATTTCATGTTGCGTGTAACTCGCTAGAATCTGCCTCAAGTCTTCTTGAGCTTTGTCGTGATCTTGGTTTTAAGCACTCAGGTATAATTGGGGCTGGTAGGCGTTTTATGGTTGAAATTATTTTTAATGAGAAAATGGATTGTCCAATATCTGAGAATTCTATTTTGTATCTCTCGCGTGAGCATCTTAATTTACTTATTTTAAAGGCAAACGAGAAGCTTTTGCGTAATAATTTATTATTAAAAAAATTGGCTGTTGCAATAAAAAAACTTTAAACGCTTTTTTTCTCTTTTTAGTTTTTTTTTAGTTGTTTTTTCTCATCTTTTTCTTATTTTTTATGGGTTTATGTTGTTTTTTCTCTTGTTTTCACTAAAACTTATAGAAAATTATTTAAATGATTTTTCTAACAAGGTTTTTATTAAACAATTATTAAATAATGTTAAATTTAAAATAAATAATCTTTTTTTCCTAAAAAAAAGAGTTTTGGTGAGGTGTAAAATATGAAATTTAATAAGAAAGCTGCTATGGAGCTTGGTATTAGCACAGTAGTTATGCTAGTAATTGCAATAGTAATCATTGGGGGAGGTATTGTCTTTATTCGGGGGTTCTTTGATAAAGGTACGGGTTCACTTGATAATGCATTTGATCTTGCTGATTTTGGTATGAGTCCAACACCTACTGATCCTTTAGTTTTAATTGATGGTACTATTAATATTAAGACTGGTAAAACTGAACTTGTGAGGGTTGGTTTTTATAATAAGCAAGGGGATAATGTGCCTGTGAGTATTGGGTTCGGTAATTGTATTACTACTGTAAATACGGATACTGCTTGTGGTGCGGGTAACAATCCTAAGCCATCTATAAGAGTTCTTCCTGAAGAGGTTGATGTTGGTGCGAGTGCGCCTTTTGGAACACAAATAACTGCTGTTTGTGATAATTCATCTAGTTCTTCATCAGGTGGTAATTTGCCTGCAGGTCTTTATACTTGTAGTTTAGTTGCATTTGAGTGTGCTGATAATGGTGGTGGAAGTAATGTTGCTGATAATTGCATTGGTCAAAAATTTAACTCATCTGTGCATGAGGTTCTTGAGCGTACTCAAGTTAAATTTAATGTGTTGTCTTAAAAATTTTGAGGTGGTGATGGTATGTTTAAGAAAAGAAATCCGAAAATTCCTTTATCTCATGAGGAGGAGTTTCAATTATTTAAGTTGATTATTGATAAGTATTTGTGGCTTGGCACTATTGGTATTATTGCTGGTATTTACATGCTTCTTGATAAAAGCTCTGAGTGGGGTTTTGGCGCGCTTATTTTGCTTGTGAGTATTTGTATTTTGTTGATGTTCACGTCAGTTATGCTTAGGCATTTTGATTTTAAAAAATACAAATAATAAATTTCTTTTTTTCTTTTTTTTTGTTTAATTTGTAATCATTTTATATTTATTTTTTATTTAAGAAAGTTACTTTGAGGTCATAGTTTATGTTTTGGAATAAGAAAGGTATGGAAATTGCTATTAGCACTGTTGTTGGTTTAATTCTTGGTGCGTTAATGCTTGTTGCAGGTATTGCTCTTTTGGTGAGTATTATGGGTTCTGTTGATGGTACTCACAGTAAAATATCTGAGGAGATGGAGCGGGAGATTTTGAAGGCTTTTGATAGTAATAGTCCTGTTTATGTTCATAATAATAGGATTTCATCTAAAGGTAATGAGGATGTTGTCTTTGGTATTGGAATTTATAACATTTTCAATAACACAAGGGATTTCAGAATAGACATAGTTTCGGGTATGGGTAATCTTTCTTCGTTTGAAGCAGATAATGATTTAAAAGTCGCGTTTTTAGCTGATAATTTGTCTATTGCGCCGCGTGATAAGGCGGTCACATTCGTAATTGCGCCGACGAAGAATTTGCAGGGGCGTGGTCAGTATTCGCTTGTCTTAAACGTGTCGCAGTATAATGGGTCTGCGTGGGTTGGTTATGATAAGCCTAAGCTTTTATATGTTATTCGCTGACTTTTCTTGATTTTTTTCAAATTATTTTTCTCTCAGGTAGTCAGGTCTTAGTTTTTTGTTTTAAATCCTTTAAGCAGACTTATTATTTCTTTTTCTATGTTTTTTGCTTTTATAACGCCTGATGCGACGAGTATTCCGTTTGAGCCGAGGTTTTTTGCTACGCGTACATCTTCCTCTTCATGTACTCCTGCGCCGCACAGTAGTCTTATTTTTTTGGATGCTTGTACTGCTTTTTTGATTAGTTCGGGTTTTGCTTTGCTAATTGATATTGTGCCTCCGATTAGGCTTGGTGGTTCTATTGCGATGTAATCTGGTTTTAGTTTTGCTATAGTTTCGGTTTCTTTAATGGTTTTTGTGCAAACTACGCTTATCATTTTTTTATCTTTGCATAATTTTATTGTTTTCTCGATTACTCTCAAGGGTAATCTTTTCTCTGAGTGGTTTATGAGTACTCCTTTCGCGCCTGCTAGTTTTAGTGCATCTATATTTGTGCTTCCTGTGTGGCCGCCCCTCTCTTCTAGGTCTGTGTGTTGTGCGAATACTTTTAGTTTCGTTGTTTTTGCAACTTCTCGAAGGTCTACTGTTTGGGGTACTAGTATTATATTTCCTTTTGCCTGTTTTAGTGCGCGCTCTGCTGCTTTTGTGATTTTTATTGCGCCGTTTGCTGTGCTTTCTTTGTAGGTCTTAAAATTTATTATTAGTGCATCTTCCATTTTTTTTCTCTCTTGCTCTTTTTTTCTTTTTTTTCTAGATTATGCTTTTTAGTTTTTATTATTTAATTGTTTCTATTAATTAGTTCGGGGTTCTTATCAAGTCTTTTTTGATATTATTTATCAATAAGCTTTTATATTTAAACAAATTTCCTTTATAGATTATGCCTCGTCAAAGTAGAAATACGCGTCAAAAAGAATTAATAAAAGGAGTCGTTAGTAAAATTAATTCTTTTTTTAATGCTGAGGATATTTTTAATAAATTAAATGAACATAATTCAAATATAGGTATTGCGACTATTTATCGTTACTTAAATGAGGCGGAGTCTTCAGGTGAGCTTTTTTCATATATTTGTGATAGGAAAAAGGTTTACTCTAAAGGTAAGATGAGTCATTGTCATTTTATTTGTGAGAAAACAGGTAAAATTATTCATTTTGAGCTTGATAATATTGACTTTTTAAAAGATAAAATTCCGGGTTCAATCACAAGTTTTCAGTTAGAGGTTAAAGGTGTTTGTGATTCGTGCGCTAAATCATCTAAATAAGGTTGACTTTTGCAAAATTAGTTATGAGTGTTTGGATGATTGTTTTAGGATTTTCGTTTTATCAAATTAATATTTTTTTATTAATAAGAAATTTAAAGTGAATTAAATGGAATTTAAATAAATTTATAATAACTATATAAAAATTTATAACAAAGATATAACAAATAATTAAACAAAGGAGTTATGGTATGCGATGGTGAAAATTATAATTGTTGGTTCTGGGTTTGGTGGTTTATCTGCGGCTGCGCTTTTAGCAAAGCAAGGACATGATATTCTTGTTCTTGAAAAAAATGAGCAGCCTGGTGGCAGGGCTGCTATGTTTCATGAAAAAAAGTTCAAATTTGATGCTGGTCCTTCTTGGTATTTGATGCCTGATGTTTTTGAGAAATTTTATGCAAAATTTGATACGACGCCTGAGCGTGAGCTTGATTTAAAATTGTTAAATCCTAGTTATAGGATGTTTTTTCATGATTCAAAAGTTGATATTACTCCAAATATTGATGAGACTTATGCGTTATTTGAGTCACTTGAGCCTGGTAGCTCAAAGAGGCTAAAATTGTATCTTGAGCGAGCTAAATATCAATATGATGTTGCAATGCGTGAGTTTATTTACAAAGAGTATAATAAACTATCTGATTTTTTTAGTTTTAAATTACTCGTTGAGGGTTCAAAGCTTAATGTTTTTCAAAATCTTGACAAGTATGTAAGTTCTAACTTCGAATCTGATAAAATCAAAAAGATTTTAGAGTATACTATGGTTTTTTTGGGTGGTGCGCCGAAGAATACTCCTGCGCTCTATAGCATTATGAGTCATATTGATTTTAATATGGGTGTTTTTTATCCAAAAGGTGGTCTCAATGCTGTCGCGATTTCTATTTATAATATTGCAAGAAAATTAGGTGTCAAATTTAAGTTCAATGAGCCTGTGGAGAAAATTGTATCAGAAAAAGGCAGGGCTAAAAAAGTTGTAACGAATGTGGATTCTTATTCTGCTGACATTGTTGTTAGTAATGCTGATTATCATCACACTGAGATGAATTTGCTTCATGAAAAAGATAGATCTTATTCTAAGAAATATTGGGATACGCGAATTATTGCGCCGTCTGCATTTATTATGTATCTTGGTTTAAATAAAAAAATTAAAGGTCTTGAGCATCATAATTTATTTTTAGAAAATGATTGGATGCACCACTTTAATCAATTATTCAAAGAAAAAAAGTGGCCTGATGCTCCTTCTTATTATGTTTGTTGCCCATCTAAAACTGATGATTCAGTGGCGCCTTCAGGTAAAGAAAATTTATTTGTATTAGTTCCTGTGGCCTCTGGTCTTCGGGACTCGCCTGAAATTAGGGAGATGTACAAAAATAAGATTTTGAAGAATATGGAAGAGACTTTAAAAGTTAAACTAATAAATCACATCGAGGTTTTAAAGATTTTTGCGCACGCAGATTTTGCAGCAAGGTATAACTCGTTTAAAGGTACTGCGTTAGGACTAAGCCACACACTTTTCCAAACAGCTATTTTCAGACCTAAACAAAAAAGCAAAAAACTTAAAAATCTGTATTATGCGGGTCAATATACTCATCCGGGTATTGGTGTTCCTATGGTGATTATTAGTTCGGAGATACTTGTAAGAAGAATTGAAAATGACATCAAAAAAAACAATATTTAAACGAGGTAGTACGACGTATTATAATAGTAGTATTTTCTTTCCAAAAGATATTAGGCGAGATGTTTTCTCGCTTTATGCATTTGTGAGGGTTGCTGATGATTTAGTTGATAGTGTGCCTCAGCAAAAAAAAGAATTTTTTGATTTTAAAAAAAATACTTTTCTCTCGCTTGATAAAAATTTAAGCATTAAATCTAATTATTTGTACAAAGATATAATTGTTGATTTCTCGGAGCTTTTTTTTAGGCGTAAATTTAGGCGTTCTTGGGTTGAGGCTTTCTTTTCTGCTATGGAGCGAGATTTGAAAAAAGTCAGGTTTAATTCCTTAAAAGAAACTGAGGATTATATTTATGGTTCAGCTGAGGTTATTGGTCTTTTTATGGCGAAAATAATGGGTCTTGAAAAGTCTGCTTACAAAAAAGCGATGCTTTTAGGCAAAGCGATGCAGTATATTAATTTTATTCGTGACATTAAAGAGGATCTTGAGCGTGGCAGGGTTTATCTTCCTTTAAATGATGCAAAAAAGTGCGGTATTGAAAAATTTGATTTATATTATCTTGAGAATAATCCTGAATTATTTTCGAATTTCATTAAAATTCAATTGAGTCGTTTTTATGAATTTGATAAATCTGCGCGTATTGGTTTTAAATATATTCCAAAAAAGTATTTAGTTCCAATTAAAACAGCACAAGATATGTATTTTTGGACTGCCAAAGAAATTGAGAATAATCCTTTAATTGTTCTCTCAAAAAAAGTCAAGCCAAAAAAACACAAAGTCATAATTACTATTTTTAAAAACTATTTTGGAGGTGTATCTTAGTGGATGAGTTAATAAAATACAGAGATATTTTAAAAGAGGAGTTATCAAGTTTTTTTGATAATCAAAAAATAATTTCGAGGCCTGAGGATAAGAAGATTTATGGGTTTTTAAAAGAATATTCTCTTCGGGGTAAATTTATTCGTGGTTCTTTAATTTTGCTTCTAAATCAATTATTAACTGGTAAAATCTCTGATTCTGCAATTAAAACAGCGGTGAGCATGGAAATTTTACATTCATCCATTCTTGTTATTGATGACATAATTGATAAGGATGATACAAGAAGATCTAAGCCGTCCATGCATATTACTGTTAAGGAGCTCATTCCAAGATCATCTGATTTAGTTCATGATGCTAGTAGCATCGCGATGTGTGTTGGTTTAATTGGGACTTACTCCGCGTATAATTTGCTCTCAAAAACAAGCAAGGAGGTCATCTCTCAGTTATCTGAGGAATTCACGAAGACTGGTTTCGCGGAGCTCAATGAAATTATTCTTGCTCAAAATGTTGTTGTAAGTGAAGCTGATGTTATGAACATTTACAAATTCAAAACAGCAAAATACACTATTACTCTTCCATTCAAACTTGGTTTCATTGTTAGCAATATGGAATTTACAAATATGCTTGAGAAAATAACTGATAATATTGGTATTTTATTTCAAGTTAGGGATGATTTGCTTGAATTGGAGATGGCGGCTGAGGTAATAGGTAAATCTAACACGTCTGATATTCGTGCAGGTAAACAGCATTATCCACGGAAGCTTCTTGAAAAACTTGCTACGCCTCCTGATTTAGATAAAATTAATGCTGCATACAAGGTGCTTGATGATGATTCAGTAAAATTAATTCAAGATATGTACAAAAAATATGATGTTGCATCGAAGACTCGTTTATTGATTGACGATTTGAAAACTGAAACGTCTAGGTTAATTGAGCTTGTTGATGACAAATTAAAGCCTTTATTAAAAAAGCTTTTAGCGTATGTTGTTGAGAGAAAATTTTAAGTTTATTTTATTGTTAGAAAATATTGGTTATTCGGGGTTTAAATAATGGATTTTAAAAAAATATTAAAAATTAGCAGGCCAAGATTCTGGTTATACTTAGCAGGTCCTTTCTTGCTTGGTTACTTTTATGGCTTGCAAAACATCGCAGATATATCTTGGCAATTTGTATATACTCTTTTTTTCTTCCTCGTTCCAGCTAACATTTATCTTTATGGAATAAATGATTATGCTGATAGGGATACTGATGCATTCAACAAGAAGAAATCTCAAAAAGAGCACCGCCTTCAAAATAAAGAAACTAAGAGCCTAATGATGTGGCTCGCTGTAAGTTTGTTATTTTTAATTCCTATAATTTTTTGGAGCACAACAGGCGGAATAATAATACTCGCGATTTGGCTTGCTCTATCGACGATGTATAGTATGCCTCCAAGATTTAAAGCAATTCCTTTCATAGATTTCATGAGTAATATATTATATGTGATGCCTGGATTCTATGCATACTTCGAATTAACGGGTTCGCATCCAAGTCCGCTTATTATTATTGCAAGTTTCCTTTGGGTTTGGGCGATGCATTTATACTCTGCCATTCCTGATATAAAAGCAGACAAAAAAGCAAATCTAAAAACCGCGGCGACTGTTATGGGCTCAAAGCTTAGTATTTGGCTTTGCACATTGTTTTGGTTCATTTTCGCAGTTATTGTATCTTTTAAAGCGTTCCCTTTAGGTTTAATAACTTTAATTTATCCTGCTCTTGGCATTTATACTGCACTTAACTTAAAGAAAATTGATAATATTTATTGGTATTATCCTTATGTGACTGGTTTTATTGGTTTCCTTGGGTTCGTTCACGCGGCTCTTTTATTATTTGGTTATTTGTAAAATGAAATTGAAAATTTTTGCAAAGAATAAAGAGAAATTGCCTTGTCTAAAAAAGAAGATTTTAAAGCTTAGTTCTGATGTTAAGTTTTCAAATAATCCTGATTTTATTCTTTGTTTTGGTGGGGATGGTACTCTTCTTCACTCTGAGCGTCTACATCCTAGCATTCCGAAGCTCGCAATTAGGGATATGAGTATTTGTCGTAGTTGTAATTCTGGCTCGCTTAGTTTCTTATTAAAAAAATTCTTTGAGGGCAATTATAAAATTGTTAGCGAGCCTAAACTTGTTGCAA
>JBKHAC010000030.1:0-9516 GCA_046543095.1 Candidatus Woesearchaeota archaeon
TGAGGCAAATCATGTTGAGCCTATGCAGGAGGATTTTTCATCTTTTGAATTAACTCATGAGCAGCGTGAGGAGATAATTGAGTTATCTAAAGATCCTAAAATTTATGAAAAATTAACTCAGTCGCTCGCGCCTACTATCTATGGTCATGATCGTATTAAGGAGGCTCTTGTTTTGCAGCTTTTTGGTGGTTGTCGTAAAAGTCAAAAAGATGGTGTGAAGCGTCGTGGTGATATTCACGTTTTACTTGTGGGTGATCCTGGTAGTGGTAAATCTCAGCTTTTAAAGCGGATGTCTATTGTTGCGCCTAAATCAAGATTTGTTTCAGGTAAGGGGGCATCTGGTGCTGGTCTTACTGCATCAGTTGTTAAAGATGAATTTTTGAAGGGTTGGGCGCTTGAGGCGGGTGCTTTAGTTTTGGCTAATAAGGGGCTTGTTTGTATTGATGAGCTTGATAAGATGACTAAAGAGGATACGTCTGCGATGCATGAGGCTCTTGAGCAGCAAACTGTTACTATTAGTAAGGCTAATATTCAAGCTACGTTACGTTCGGAGGCGACTGTTCTTGCGGCTGCGAATCCTAAGATGGGTCGTTTTGATCCTTATGAGATTTTGGCTAAGCAAATTGATTTGCCGTCGACGTTAATTAATAGGTTTGATCTTATTTTTCCTGTGAAGGATTTGCCTGATGAGCATAAAGATGAGAAGCTTGCGCATTTTATTTTGAATCTTCATAAAGGTGAGAAAGGTAATGAGGATCAGCAAGTTATTGAGACTGATGTTATAAAGAGGTATGTTGCTTATGCTAAGCAGTTTATTAATCCTAAATTAACTGATCCTGCGTTGAATGAGATTAAAAGTTATTTTGTTAAGATGAGGAATTCTGGTAATCAAGAAGGTAGAGTTCAAAGTATTCCTATTAGTGCGCGTCAACTTGAGGGTCTTGTTCGTTTATCTGAGGCGTCTGCTCGTATTCGTTTATCTAAAACTGTGACTAAGAAAGATGCTCAGGTGGCGATTGATTTGCTTCATCATTGTCTTCAGTTAATTGGTACTGATAAAGATGGTAAATTTGATATTGATAGAATCGCGACGGGTATTTCTGCATCTCAGCGTAATGCTCTTGTTGTTGTTAAGCAAATTATTGGTAATTTGGAGAAGGTTTTAGATCAAAAAGAGATTCCTTTATCTGATGTTATGCGTGAGGCGGAGATTCAGGAAATTCCTCAGGAAAAAACTGCTGAGGTTATTGAAAAGCTTAAGCGTGGGGGGGATTTGTATTCTCCGAAGAATGGGTTTATTAGTAGGATTTAGTGGTTGGGTGGTTTTTTTATGGTTTCAAAAAATGGTTCTGTTGGTTTAGAAAACAAATCTGTTAAAAAAGTAAAATCTAAACGTAATTCTTATTTAAAAAAAGCAGCTCTTGCAAGAGTTGAATTTAAGCGCGAGTTTAACAGTCAATTACTTGCTGCAATTACTGCTGCGTTTGCTTTCTTGATTGCGTTAAGTTGGCGTGAGCCTATTAGTGAGTTGTTGAATTTATTGCTTGAACCTCTTGGTGCAAGAGAAACTATTTTAATAAAATTTGTTGGCGCGCTTATTATAACGCTTATCGCGGCGCTTGTTTTACTTGTTTTAACAAAGCGTTTAAAGCAGGACGATTCTCTTGTTGATGAAAAAGTTGTTGATAAAAAAGCTAAAAAATAATATTTCATTTGTTCTAACATCTTTTTTCGGATATTTTTCGGTTTTTCTTAGATTAACTTTTTATATTTGTATTAGTTTATATTATATTGTGATTTCAATTAAAACTGCGCGTCTTTTTATGAGGCCTCTGGAAGAGGGTGATGCTTTTGAGCTCTCAAACATTGCTAATAACAAAAAGATTTGGGAGAATTTAACTGATGCGTTTCCTCATCCATATACGTTAGATAAAGCAAAAGATTGGATTACTTTTAACAAACAAAAATCTGTTCCTGAAAACTTTTTTGTTTTAGATGATATTGGTGCTGTTGGTATGGTGGGTTTCTCTATTAAAGAGGATTACTTTGAGATTGGTTATTGGCTCGCAGAGCACGTTTGGGGTAGGGGCTATGCAACTGAGCTTGTTTTTGCGTTATCGAAATACTTATTTGACAATTATGAAATTTCAAAGATTTTGGCTAAAGTGTATGTGCATAACTTAGCATCGTGTAGGGTTTTAGAAAAAT
Source organism: Candidatus Woesearchaeota archaeon (assembly GCA_046543095.1). Lineage (GTDB taxonomy): Archaea > Nanobdellota > Nanobdellia > Woesearchaeales > 21-14-0-10-32-9 > 21-14-0-10-32-9. The sequence goes on from JBKHAC010000030.1 coordinate 2,209, forward strand.
GTGGGTTCGTAAAGCAAGATAAAACGAGTAAAACAATGAAGGCAGGCAAAGAATTAGATGAATTCATTTATGTTCTAAATAGATAATATTTAATTAAACTATAAAATAAATTAAAAATTGTTTAGTTTTATTTGTGTTGCATCCTATTATATTGATTTTGTTTGTATTGGTTGAAGTGTTTTCTTTGTAGGTATTTATCTTGTATTTTTTTTACGTTGTTATTTTGTACTAATTGAGTTATTGTTTTGATTTCATCTTCTTTTATTGCGTTTAGTTGTCTTAGTTCGTATTTTTTTTCATCTGGTTCTCTGTTTTCTCGAAATCCTGTGTATTGTGTTGTTATTTGTGTTTCTTGTTTATTTTCTATTTTGTTTTCTTTATTAAAATCAATTGTTTTGTATGTTGGTGTGTGTCCTATTAGTATCGCGTTGACGATTAATGCTATATTTTGTATCATATTTTATTTGTTTTTTATAGTTTGTTTATATTTTTTTGTTTTTTCGGCTTTGTCCCAAATAGTTGTTTTTTGTATACTGCCGAGCAAACCACTCAAAATAAACATTGGTTTTTATGGACTCGGATTTAAAATCTAGTGAACATTGTTCGGTTTGCGCAGTATACACTTCATTGTTATTTGGGACAGAGCCGTTTTTTCTATTATTTTATGGGTCTTATAGAAATTCTATTAAAATTTTAATAATGATGCTATCTTGCCTAAGTCTTAGATCAAACATTTGTGGTGTGTAGGGCTCGGTTCAAATGTCTAAATAATATGGAAACGGAGCATAGCATCATTAAGATTTTATTGGTTCGAAAAGGATTTCTATGAGGCCATTTTAAGAAAATCTTTTTAAATAAACTCTCTTTCTTATAATTTAACTTCGGGGACGTAGTTTAACCTGGCTAGAATAGCCGGCTCCAGTGCTTTTGCAAGTGGAGCGATGAGCAAAACCTTGGGTTTTGTGATGATTATTATATTCGGTGTTACTTTAAAGTGTGAGATACCGGCCGATGGGGGTTCAAATCCCTCCGTCCCCACTTTTATCTTTGTGTTTTTTGTTTAATTTTTATAGGATTTGAACATGCTCAAAAACTATTGTTTTTGGCACCTCTCGGTTTTGCTCGAGGAATCCCTCCGTCCCCACTTTTATCTTTGTGTTTTTTGTTTAATTTGTATGTTTTTTAGGCATATTTTTTATATTGTTCTCTTTTTCTTTTTTTTATGAAGCGTGATTTAATGCGTGAAGATCTTGAGCGTGCAAGAGTTGAAATTGAGCGCGAAATTGCTCTTGAAGATAATGCGTCTTTAAAGGCTCAAAAATCTTCTTTTTTTAAGAAAAAAGTTGTGTTTGTTGTTGCTTTGCTTCTTATTTTTATTATGTTATCTTATTTTTATCTTGGCTATCCTGTGTATTCATACGTTTTAGGTCTTGCGGGTTCATCGACGCTTTCTGGGAATGATGTTTTATTCAGGGATTCGCATGTTGTATCTTTTGATGATGACACACTTACGTTTTTGCAGGAGTTATATGATCCTTTTGCTGATGAGCGCGCGCTTTGTTTAACTGGCTCAGTTGAGGGTAATGAGTATGTTGTTTCTTCCTTTTATGAGCCTTTAATTTTTGATAGTTCTTGGAATTTTGTATCGCATAGTCCTTGCTCAAGTGAAACTATTGTTATGTTTCACACTCATCCTTTCTCGAGGTGTGAGCCGTCTAGCACGGATAGGAATACGCTTAGGCTCTCTCAAATGAATAATCCTGATGTTATTATGGTTGTTATGTGTGGTAGAAATAGGTTCTCTGCTGTTATTTAGTTTGTTTTTTCTTCTTGTTTTTTTACTTTTTCTCTGTATCTTTTGCGCATCTCTTTTTGTTCTTCTGTGAGGCGTGGTCTGCCTTTTGGTTTTTCTTTCTCTGTTTTCATTTTTTGTTTAAGTACTGCGTATTGTAGTGGGTTTCTTATTCTTGAGCAAAAGCTATCTGGTTTGCATACTCTAAGGTCTTCGTAGTATGATTTGCAGTTGTGTGGGGGTATTGCGTCTTTTTGTTTTCTAAGTTGTGCTAGTTGTCCTTTGAGGTATACTTCTCTTAGTGGTTCTGGATTTAGTGTGTTCCATTCGTGTATTTTTTGGTCTATTGCATCAAATGTCCAGTTTACTCCTTTAAAGAAATTTATGAGTGTGAATAGCATTCTTTTTTTTCCATCTTCAAGTCCGTTTAATGTTAATTTTATGCAGGGTGGAAAATTTTCTTCTTCAACTGCTTCATCTGGCATCTCGAAGTGTTTTTTTTCTTGTGTTCGTGTGGGTTCTTTTGGGTGGCTATCAAATGCGTTTATTATTAATTTTGTTGCCTCGCCTCGTGTGACCTCTCTATTTAGAAAGGGTATGTCGAAGCGTACATTTTCTGGTTTTGCCATTTCTTTTTTGAATTTTAGTATTTCATTTATTTTTACTGGGACGCTTACAAGTTCTGATTTTTCGTGAAATGAATATGGCATTCTATATAGGTGTCTTGGCGCGATTAGTACTGTGTCTATTTCTAGGAATGCTTCAACGTCGAGTGTTCTTATTTCTTTTCCGTTTTCTTCTTTTATTTGTATTAATTTATTTACTGGTATTTCTGTTCTTTTTGAGACATTATTTACGTCTTGTTTTTCAAGTTTCATTATTGCTGCTTCAAGTCTTGGTTTGAGTAGGTCTCGAAGGTAGTATGCTATTCTTCGTGGTGCGTCGGGGAATAATTTTTTTATTTCTTGTCCGTTAATTGTTTCTGGGAATGATTCGAAGGGTACTGCGAGGTGGAATCCTTTATTTCCTGAGAATTTGCATGTGACGCTTTCTATTTCGTGGTCTTGTAATATTTTTACTAGGATGTGTGCGGCTGCTTTGCTGTATAAGAAATGGTGGCAGTCTATATCTAGTATGAGGTCCCATCCGCATCGAAGTTCTTCAAGTTCTGTGGGTTTCATATCGCTTGATATTGCGAGGGGATTCGTCCATAGTTCCTCTGAGCAGTGGAAGCTTGTTGCTTTTTTCTTTGCAAGTTCGAGTATGTCTGCTTCATAAAATAGTGCGTCTGGTCTTTTTCCAAAAAAATCTTGGAATCTCACCGCGATTTCTTTATCTTTTGCTTGTTTGAGGATTGCTGTTCTAACTTCTGCTCGTTTGTAGAATTGGAGTGTTTTTGCAAGGAACATGTATTTTATTAATTCTAGCTTCTATAAATATTTATTTGTTATTTTGTTTGTTGCTTATGCTTTGAATATATATCTAGTATTGTTGTAAATATTTTTTCTTGATCTAATTCGGTGTGTATACTGACTTTTTTAAGTATGTTCGCGGTGTATTCTTCGTGTAGGTTTTCTGTTAGTTTTCTTAGTTTGTTTTCAGTATCTTTTCTTGGTTGGTTATAATTTAATAGGGTTATTGTTGTCTCAAGGTCTATTATGTTTTCTGTTTTTTCTTTTCCATGTAGGTGCTGATATATTTCTCGCATGCTCTGTTGCGCGCTAGTTCTTGTTTCTTTTCTGTTTATATCATCACCTATTAAACTTAAGTATTGTGTTATTATTTCTATGTAGTTCATATAAATTTTGAGAAGTGTTGTTAAATTTATATAATTTTTTGATTATATTTCGCCGAATCGGGTCATGTTTAGGAAGCTTTTAATTTCTCGTTTAGCTTTATCCTTATCACTTACAAGTATTTCTTCGTATCTGTCTGTGTATGATTTATACACGAATTTATCTAGTAGTGTTTTCATAAAGAAATAAAATGGTTTTGTTCCCCAGTGTCCTTCGTAGTCGGTTATGACGAATGTATCGAATGTGAACTTTGCTTGTCCTCTCATTAGTGTTATTTTTACGCCGTCTTGTTCTATTGTGGTTTCTTTGAGTTTTGTAAGTATTGCGTTGAGTCTTATTTCTATTTTTACGTAGTCGCTTATTTTTTTGTATGGGTGTAATTTTAATGTTAATTGTTTTCCTTCTTCATACACTTCCTCAAAGTTCCATATTTCTGCTTTATCGTATCCGTGTTCTTGGAACCATTTATCTATTAATCTATACAGTCCTTTAACATCTATTAATCCTTTGTATGTGAATGATTCTCCGAATGTTAAATTTCTATATTCGACCATTTTTAGTATGCGTTTGTTGCGCTCTCCATGTATAATAATTCTTTTATCATGTTGTGCATGTTGTATACATCATAATATAATCTATCTACATACTTTACATCGTAGTAGTTTTTAAGTATTACGTTTACAAGTAGGTGCAGGAGTGTTTCTGCGAATTTTCCTTTAAAATTTCTTTTATAATCGTATGTGATTATTCCGTTTAGTTTTATGAATAATTGTCCTTTATTCATTAATCTTTTCTCTCCTCTAAATTCTGTTTCAAATTCTTTTACTCCATAAAATTTTGTTTCAAGCTTTATTTCGAATTTTACGAATTCGTTTATTCGAACCTCTCCTTCCATTTTATGTTCTACTTCGTTTCCGTAGTCTGCAACTTTATCTTTGTATCTTCCTTCATTATAATCATATTCTCTTTCGCGAAACCATCGCCTTATGGCTTTATAAATAGCATCGTAATCGTATAGACCTTTATGTCTTATTTCAAGTTCATCCAGTTTAATTTCTATAGGTATTTTTCCGCACCTTTCTTTTTTTATTTATTCATGGTTTGTTGCTTATAAATGTTTCGTAATTATTTTTAGAGGGTGTTTTTTTTATTTTTTGTTTTGTAGTGTTTTTTTTATTTTTTGTTTTTTCTTTTTATTTTGTATTTTTCTAATTATTTTACAAAAATATTTAAGTATTGAAGTAAATCATTTTTTTATGAATGATATTATTATTGGTAGGGACGCAGGTGATAAAAAAAAGTTTGGTGATAGGGGGACTATTCTTTTAGGTAAGCATTATGTTAAAATGGGTCGTACTACTTCTCTTTCAAATAAAGTTTTTATGGATATGACTCGTAGTCATGTTATTTTTGTTTGTGGTAAGCGTGGGGGTGGTAAATCTTATACTTTGGGGGTTATTGCTGAGGGTATGTCTGATTTGCCTGATGAGATTAAGCAAAATGTTTCTATTATTCTTCTTGATACGATGGGTATTTATTGGACTATGAAATATCCAAACAAGCAAGATAAAGATTTACTTGAGGAGTGGGGTCTTGAGCCTAAGGGGCTTGATGTAAAGATTTTTACGCCTTCAGGTTATTTTGATGAGTTTAAAGAGAAAGATATTCCAACTGATTTTCCTTTCTCTATTCAGCCCTCTGAGCTTAATGGGTCTGATTGGATTACGACGTTTGGTATTAAGCCTGATGATCATGTTGGTGTTTTAATTGAGCGTATTATTTATGAATTAAAAGAAAAAAGTACTAATTATTCTATTAAAGACATTATTAAAAAAATTGACTCTGATAAGGAGGCGGATAGTGTTATTCGTAGTGCTGCTAAAAATAGGTTTTTGTCTGCTGATAAGTGGGGTTTATTTGATGAGCGTGGTACGCCTTTATCGAAGCTGGCTATGGCGGGGCAGGTTAGTGTTCTTGATTTGTCTTGTTATGCTACGATGTCTGGTTCGTGGAATATTAAGAATTTAGTTGTTGGTCTTGTTGCTGATAAATTGTTTGTTCAGCGTATGGTTGCGCGTAAAGATGAGGAGTTTGCTGAGCTTCATAAAGCGATGAATCCTTATTCTGATGAGGTTAAAGAAAAGCAGGATGAGCCTTTGGTTTGGCTTGTGATTGATGAGGCTCATGAATTTTTGCCTAAAGATGATAAGACTTTGGCGACTGATCCTTTAATTACGATTTTAAGGGAGGGTCGTCAGCCGGGCATTTCTTTAATTTTGGCGACTCAGCAACCGGGAAAGATTCATACTGATGTTATGACTCAGGCAGATACTGTCTTATCTCATAGGATTACGGCGAAAATTGATACTGAGGCGCTTGGGACTTTAATGCAGAGTTATATGAGGACTGGTCTTACGGGGGAGCTTGATGATTTGCCTCGTGAGAAGGGCGCGGCGGTTATTTTTGATGATACTAATGAGAAGCTTTATCCTATCAGGATTCGTCCAAGGTTTACATGGCATGGTGGTAGTTCGCCTATTGCTATTCATAAAAAGAAGGAGTGATGTGTTCCTAAAAGAGGAGTTGTTTTGTTTATAAAATTTAGGGGGGTTATTTGTGGATGATAAAGATGATGTTTTGTGTATGATGGAGTGTATTGATGATGCGCGTAGGATTGTTCTTGAGAAGCGTTTAATGGAATCTCAATCTCATATTATTCATGTAGCTGTTGCGCTTTTTGAAAAAAGGTTTAAGAATTTAAAATAAGTGTTGGGGGTTATTATTGTGGATTTTGTTTTTGCACAAAAAGAAGTTAGTGATTGGATTGGTCAATTTAAGATTAGTTATTTTGCTCCTAATCAGATAATTACGCAATTATTTGAGGAGACTGGTGAGCTTGCTAGTGCTATTGCTATTAATGATTTAGGGGGTGTTGAAGAAGAGCTTTGTGATGTTGTTTTTGGTTTAATTTGTATGGCTAATAGTCATAATATTGCTTTAAAAAATAATTATGTGTGTTCATTAAAATCAGGTGATGTTTTCTTAAATTTGTCTAGTTCTTTAGGTGGCTTGGCTAGGGAGATTAGTCATATGTATGGTCCTAAGAAGAAAAAATATTATGAGTTAAAATCTAGTTTATCTGAGCGTTTAGATTCTTCTTTTAGTGCTGTTTTATGTTTTGCTAATCATTATAATTTATCTCTTGATAATGCTTTCTCTGTGAATATGGATAAGTTGTATGGTAGGGATAATAATAGGTGGGAGAAAAAGTGAAGTTTGCAAATAATATTCATCTTAGGGTTTTTTGTAAATCTGATGATCAAGAAGAGCAAATTGTGAATGGTTTGTTATTTATTTCTGGTTTCTCTTTATCCGAGCTTGAGGATGAGAAAGTTGAAATTAAAAAATTGAAGGCGAAGGGTTTTTCTGAGAATATTTTTATTTTTGAATTATTATTTGTTAAAGACAGGCACATAAACAGGGTGTTAAAGCATATTAATAGTAATTTATCGAGTAATGATAAGCGTTATTTAGTTGAGCAAGATAATCGTTTAGATGATAATCTTGATTTCTTCATTAGGCTCTCTAAGCCTTTGATTCTTGAGAATTCTTTTGAATTAACGGATGGTGGTGATTGTTTTCACATAAAAATTAACATCGCGGCTTTCCCTAAAAAAAAGGTTGTTGCAAAAGAGAAGATAAAAGAGATTTTTTCTTAAA
>JBKHAC010000031.1:0-9241 GCA_046543095.1 Candidatus Woesearchaeota archaeon
GGATTCGAGGTTCATTGGTGTATATTAATAGTTTCAAATATATAAAACTTTCGCTCGTAATCACTAATAAGTGATTACTAATTAATAATTATTGGTGCGTTTCTTCTTTTTATAATTTCAAAAATTTTATAATTGGGTCTTATTTTTTTGTGTTAATGACATATGCTTACAGTTACGCTTTAGGTCTTATTTTTCCTGCAATAGTTTGGCTTCTAATTTTTATTTTAAGGCGTGATTTGAGGCGTGAAATGCTTATTTTCTCATCGCTTGCTGCATTTTTTGCACCTTTTTTGGCGTATGTTCACACATTTGATTGGTGGCATCCTCAAACAATTACAGGCACAGTTGTTGGCTTTGAGGATTTTCTTTATGCGTTCTTTATTTGTGGTATTGCAACCAGTATTTATCAGTTCATATTCAAAACTAAATTCTCTGAAGGTGAACGGGTCAATGTCAGAATTTTTTATTTGCTCGCGATTGGTTTTAGTTTTTTTGTGCCTTTATCTTTAATTTTTAACTCTATTGTTGGTTTCTTTGTGCCGGCTATTGTAACTTTAATTTTTGTGCTTTATCATCGTCCTGATTTAACTAAATATGCGCTTATTTCTGGGGTGTTTGTTCTTTTTTTAGGCATTCCGTCCTATCTTTTAATAGAGCAAATAACTCCTGGTTGGATTGTAAATACGTGGTTTCTTGAGAATTTTTCTGGTATTTTCTTATTTAAAATTCCGTTTGAAGAATTTGTTTGGCATTTTCTTGTGGGGGCGAGTATGAGTGTTGTTTATAAATATTGGACTTCTTCAAAAGAGCTTAATAAATAAGGGTTTTAAAATTGTTTTTTTTTGGGGTATTTTTAACCATTTTTCAAATTTATTAACTGTTGTTTTATAAATTTCATTTTTAGCAGCCAAAACACTTATAAATAAATGAGCTTTTTCTCCTCTAATATTATTGGTTTTTTTATTGTTTATTTTTTTATTGTGTTGTTGCGCTTTTTTTATGCGCTCAAGGGGGTTTATTTTTTTAAATAAAAAAATCAGTTTTATGTCAAAAATTATATTGAAGTCAAGTTAAAATTAATTTAGAATTAATTTAAAATTTTATTGTGTTTAAATTAAAATTAGGTTATTGAATTAAAAGGTGTATATATGTTAGATAATAATATTGGTGGAGAAAAAGCAGAGGATAAAATTGTAATGCAAGTTATTGATGATGAGATGAAGGATGCATATCTTGATTATTCTATGTCTGTAATTGTTGGTCGTGCTCTTCCTGATGTTCGGGATGGTTTGAAGCCTGTTCATCGTAGGATTTTGTTTGCGATGAATGATCTTGGTATTAAGTGGAATACTTCTTATAAAAAGTGTGCGAGGATTGTGGGTGAGACGTTGGGTAAGTATCATCCTCATGGTGATAGTGCTGTTTATGATTCTCTTGTTCGTATGGCTCAGCCTTTTTCTCTTAGGTATATGTTAATTCAGGGGCAGGGTAATTTTGGGTCTGTTGATGGTGATAGCGCGGCTGCTATGCGTTATACTGAGGCGCGTATGTCTAAAATTTCTGATGAGTTATTGCAAGATATTGAGAAGGATACTGTGTTATTTGTTGAGAATTTTGATGGTTCTCTCTCTGAGCCGAGTGTTTTGCCGAGTAAGATTCCTAATTTATTGATTAATGGTAGTACGGGTATTGCGGTTGGTATGGCGACGAATATTCCGCCTCATAATTTGGGGGAGGTTGCATCTGCTGTTTGTGCGCTTATTGATAATCCTGATGTTGAAATCGCGGAGCTTCTTGAGCATATTAAGGGGCCTGATTTCCCGACAGGGGGTATTATTCAGGGTAGGTCTGGTTTTTTTCAAGCGGCGACTACAGGTCGTGGTAAATGTATTGTTCGTGCTAGGATTCATGAGGAGGAGACTGCGAAGAATGTTCGTTTAGTTGTATCTGAGATTCCTTATATGGTTAATAAGTCTAATTTGATTATGCAGATTGCTGATTGTGTTAAGGATAAAACTGTTGAGGGTGTCTCTGATTTGAGGGATGAATCTGATAGGAAAGGTATGCGTATTGTAATTGAGCTTAAGCGTGATGCGAATGCTGAAGTTGTGCGTAATCAGTTATTTAAGCATACTCGTTTGAAGGAGACTTTTGGTATTATTTTTTTGGCTTTAACGAAGAATCAGCCTAAGGTTTTTAATTTAAAGGAGATGCTCTTTGAGTTTCTTGAGCATAGGAAAGAGGTTGTTCGGAAGAGAACTGAATATGATTTGAAGAAGGCTGAAGATAAAGCTCATATTCTTGAGGGTTTATTAATTGCGCTTGCGAATATTGATGAGGCTATTAATATTGTTAAAAATTCAGAGTCAGGTATTGCTGCTAGAGATGCGTTGATTGCGCGTTTTGAGTTGTCTGATAAGCAGAGTCAGGCTATTTTGGATATGAAGCTTCAAAAAATTGCGAAGCTTGAGTCTCAGAAAATTAAAGATGATCATGCTGATTTAATGATTGCTATTGCTGGTTTTAAGAAGATTTTATCTGATGTTCGTGAGATTTTGAAGATTATTAAAGATGAGCAGCTTGAGCTTATTGATAAGTATGGTGATGCTCGTAGGTCTGAGATTGTTGATGTTGAGGATGATGATTTTGAAATTGAAGATTTAATTCCTGATGAGAGTGTTGTTGTTACTTTGAGTAATTCTGGTTATGTTAAGCGTATTCCTTTGTCTACGTATAAGACTCAGCGTCGTGGTGGCGTGGGTGTTATTGGCGCGGATAAAAAGGAAGATGATTTCATTGAAAAAGTGTTTGTGACGACTACTCATGCGTATTTATTGGTTTTCACAGATAAGGGTAGGGTGCATTGGCTTAAAGTGTATAAGCTTCCTGAGGCGTCTCGTCAAAGTAAGGGTAAGGCTATTGTGAATTTAATTCAATTATCTGGGGGGGAGCATATTTCTGCTATTATTCCTGTGCGTGAATTTAAAGATGATGAGTTTTTATTTACTGTGACAAAGAAGGGTATTGTTAAGAAAACTGCTTTAACTGCTTATTCGCGTCCGCGTCAGGGGGGGATTATTGGGCTTACTATTGATGAGGATGATTCGCTTATCGGTGTTGGGGTGACTAATGGGTCTAAGCAGATTTTGCTTGCGACAAAGAATGGTATGGCTTGTCGTTTCCCTGAGGGTAATGTTCGCGCTATCGGTCGTACTGGTCGTGGTGTTACTGGTATTCGTTTGAATTCTGGTGATGTGGTTGTTGGGTTTATTATTACTAGTCATGATACTAATGTTTTATCTTTGACGAATAAAGGGTTTGGTAAACAATCTAAGGTCTCTGATTATCGTTTGATTAATCGTGGGGGTAAGGGTGTTCGTAACATTAAATTAACTGATAAGACTGGTTTTGTTGTTTCAGTTAAAGAAGTTATTGGCTCTGAGGATGTTATGCTTGTTACTCGTAATGGTATGATTGTGCGTACGGCGGTTAATCAGATTTCGACGGTTGGTCGTGCGGCTCAGGGTGTTCGTGTAATTAAGCTTCGTGAGGGTGATGAGTTGATTAATGCTGCGAAGATTATATCTGAGGATGATGCTGAGGATATCATTGTTGAGGGTAATAAGCCTGATGTGCCTGTACTTGATGATAATATTCAAGTTGCGCCTGATGATTTGGATGCGGATGCGGATGCAGTTGATGTTGATGAGTCTGTTGATGGGTCTGTTGATGAGTCTGTTGATGAGTCTGTTGATGCTGATGATGAGTCTGTTGATGCTGATGATGAGTCTGTTGATGCTGATGATGAGTCTGATGGTGATTCTTCAAACTCTAAGAATTAGTTTTTTCTTTTTTTTTGTTTATTACGCTTGGGTTTAATGCCCTGTTGCTTCGTGGCTATTTTGGACTCAATTTGTATTAACAGAAAATTCGCTAGCGAAAATTTGTATGAGTATTCCGCGGCTCTGCTGCGATTGGGACGTGCGAATTTTAGGATTTTTGCTTTATTTACTTTTATTGTATTGGTGTGAATGTGTTTATTTTCATGAATGTTGATGCGCTCACATTTTGTTTGTGGATTGTGTAGTTGTTGGTTGTCATGTATTTTTCTACTTCTTCGGGGTTCGTGCTTGTTTGTCCGTAATATTGTTCAATAGTTGAGTGTATTATTTGTCCGTTATTTAATCGTTTATGCATATAATTTGTATTGTGTATGTGTATTGCTGTATCTTTTTTTTCGTTTATGTAACTCGTTACACGTATTGTTGGTTCTGGAAATTCTTTTGAGGTTAGATCTAGTTTTTCTATTTTTTTATTATATGCTATTATGCCGAGGTATATTTCATTGGGTCCTTTTGCGTTTGTTTGGTATGCGTCGCATAGTGCTGTTGTGAGGTTGTAATTGCCTCGTCCTGCTTGGCAGCCTATTACGAGTATTAGTCCATCTTCTTCAAATATTTTTTTATTTGTTGCGTATTTTTCTATTTCTTTGCTGGTTATATTTACGCGTATTTTTTCGTAGTTAGTGTTTTTTATTGTGTCTTTGAATGTGAAGTCGGTGAGTGTCGCACTATTTTTTGATGAATGGAAGTTAAATATTGCGTAATCTAATTTTCCGTGTTTTGTGTAGAACTCAACTAAGAGGGAGTCTATTTGGGTTTTTATTTTTTTTATTGTTTCCTGTTTTGTGTTTTCACATCCGTGTATTGTATCGTTTACATTTATTTCGTGATGTTCTATTTTTGATCTTGTTCCTGTGTGTATTAGTTGTTCTCGTGCTGCATATTCTGTGAAATATTCAAGGCCATTTAGTGCGCCGTTGTGGTCTGTTTTTTTGTTTGCGCTTATTGTGATTATATTTTTTTGAGGTATATATGAGTCGTTAAATTTGGGGGTGTTTACTTGAACGGGTAGGGGTGTTAGTGTGGTGCTTGCGCTTATAATTATTTCAAGGGTTTTTTTTGCAATTTTCTTTAAGAATTTGTTTTTTTTTGTTTTCATATTTATTACGACTTGGGTTTAATACCTTGTTGCTTCGTGGGCGTTCACGATTATAATTTGTAATTGATAATAAAATCCATCTTGGAACTTTGTATTAGTACTTCGCGGCTCTGCTGCGCGAGATGGCGAGTTTTAGGATTTTCGTTTTTTTTTTGTTTGTTAATATTATTTGGTTTATAAATCTTTTTTTTGTTCTTACTTTTAAGAGATGATTTTTTTTAGAAACTTTTTTATTTTGTTGTTGGTTTGTTAGTATTATATGTTTAAGAATTTTAAGCTTAAAATTATTAGTTTGTCGATAACATTTTTTGGGGCTTTCGTTTTGACTTGGCTTATTTTAAATAGGGGCGCGTTTAGTTTACTTGAAAAGCCTTTATCCGCTATTGGTAATATTCCTAGTAATTATTTGTTGTTTTTTTTAGGTTCTAGTATTATTTTTTATTTTGTTATTATTTTTTTAATTAAGATTTATTTATTAAAAAATGTAAAAATTAGTTTTGAGATTTATTTTTTGCCTGTTTTAATTTTACTCATGCTTATAATTCCTTATAATGATGATTAGTTTGTTGCTAAAATTTTTCATACCGCGGCGGGTGTTCTTGGGGCTATTATTTTAATTTTTATTATGTGGCGTGTGAGTATGTTTTATTTTCCTAAGAATTCTTTTATTAAGAAGTTTGCGTTAAGTTTGTCTATTATAACTTTTGTAGGTACGCTCGTTTTATATTTTTTAACAGGTATTAGTTCTGTTATGCAATTTTTTTTTATATTTGTCGGCATTATTTGGTTTAATCTTGTGGCTTTTTATTCTTCAAATAGTTTTTCAAAGTAAAAAGAATAAAAAGTCTTAGTTTGTTGTTTGTTTGTTGTTTGGTTTAGTCTATTATTATTGCTGGTCGCGCGGGGTTTGCTCTGTTTTCTGCATCTTTATCTTCTCTTATTTCAACTTGGCATTCGTATTCTTTTGCGATGTAGTCTTTTATGTTTTCGAGGAATTTTCTCTCATCTTCGCGCGTAAGGTATGTGTTCATTCCGTCTCCTAGTAGTTTTGGCACGAATTTTTGTGTGTACTTTGCATATTCTGGGAACTTCGTATTTAATTCTTTTAGCATATCTTTTATGTTTTTGTTTTCGCTGAGTTGTTTTTTTATCTCATCGTATAATTCGAATTTTTTTTGTGGTGCTTGCACGATTGTTATTTTTTGTATTTTGTTTATGTTTTTTGTACTTTTCATTCGCGCGATGTTCGTGATTAGTTCTTGTGCGATTTCTTCGATGTCTTCTATGTCTTTGTTTATGTATTTGTCTGGGTTTGTTTCGTATTTTGCTAATGATACGTACTCGTTTTGCTTTAGTTTTGAGTAGTATTCCTCGCATATGTGTGGTATTGCTGGGCTCATTAATTTTATGTAGTCTTCTGCGATGAATCGTATGACTTTTTGTGTTTTATTATTTGTGCATCGTCTCTCGTGGTATGTTACATCGTTTAAGAATTCGTATAATATTGCAACGTATGCTTCTCTCATTCGAAGGCTATTAAACATCTCGAAGTATTCTTTTGTTTTTGTGTAAAACTTTGATATTAGCCATTTGTCTATATCGTCAAAATCTTCGTATTTTGGCATTTCAAGTTCTAGTGCTGTTTGTATTAATTGTTTCCATTTTGCAAGTTTTCGCTCAAGTTGTGTTATTTCTTCATCTCTAAAATCTAGTTCTACGTCGTAATTTGCGCCTACGGCTATGTATAATCGGTATAGGTCTACTCCGTATTTTTCTTTTATTCTAACTAGTGGTATGCCGTTGCCTTTTGATTTGGATATTTTTTGTCCGTCTTTAATTAACATTCCGCCTATGGTTATATTTTTTGGGTGCATGTCTTTTGGGAAGATTAGTGCGTAGTGGTATATTAAAAAGGAGAGATGGTTTGATATGTGTGCGCCTGCTGTGTATCTGAAATCGAATGCTTTCCAGTATGTGACTTCTTCTCGCATTTCGTGTATTATTTTTTCGGGGATGTTTGTATCCTCTGCGATTAATGTGTGGTTTCCTTGGCCTAGTAGTATGTAATCGAAGAATTCTTGTGTTAATTGTTCTGGTTTTATTTTTTCTCGTGTTATTATGTTTGCACACAAATAGTACATTTGGTATATTGTTGAATCGGATAGTGATTCAATTACCCAGTCTTTATCGAATGGTAGGGGTGTGCCTATTCCTCTTTTTCTTGCGCAGGGCCTCATTGCGACCCAGTCTATGTATCCTCTCTGTGTTGCTTTCATTTTTTGAGGGTTGTAAGTCATCTCATCTAGGAGTTTGTGTGCTTTTTCTTTTATTTCGGGTTTTGTGTAGTCAAGAAACCATTGTCCGTCGAGGTTTGCGACTATGACGTCTGCGTCTCCGCGTGTTTTTGCGCGCCTTGATGTTTCATATAATATTCCGCCAAGTTCTTGTTCTTCTAGTTTTTTTTGTACTTTATCTTTTGCATATTTTATTGGTAGGCCTTCAAACTCTCCGCATTCGCTGTTTAGTTTTCCTGAGTAGTGTTCTTCTTTGTATAATTCTTGTTTTGCTTTTTCGAGATTTTCTTCATCTTTTGAATTTTTTACTTTGTATTTTTTTATTTTATCTTCGGCGGGGCACTCGCCTGCGTATATTATTTTGTTGCCTTTTTTATCGTATGTATCTACGGTGCAGATTACGTTTACATCGTTTGGTACTCTTCCTTCTTTTTTTGCTTCGATGAGTGCGATGTAGTCGTGTGGTGCGCCTGCGGGGGATGAGTATACGATGCCTGTTCCGTGTTTTGAATCAAGAAAGTTTGCCTCAGCTATTATGATTTCTCTGTTTATTAGGGGTGTGATTGCTTTTTTTCCTATTAATTTTTCAGGGTTTATATCTTCTAGTTCTTCTATGTCTTGTTGGTGTTTTATTTTTATTATTGCATCTTTTGCGACGATGATTGTTTTATTTTTTATTTTTATTTTTTGTAGGGGGATGTTTTTTTGTATCCATAAATTCGTGGTTCCAAATAGTGCGTCTGGGCGTAGTGTTGCAACAGCTATGTATTCATTTATATCTTTTAATTTGAATAATATGTATGACATCTCTTGCACGCTAACTTTGTCGATGTCGCCGTCTTTTATGTCATCTTCGCCGACTGCGTTTTTATCTTCGGGTGAGTATAGTATTGGGTATTTTCCTTTAACGAGTATTCCTGCTTCGTTTAATTTTTCAAATTGCCATTCTATGAATTTTTGGTATTCGGCATCGCCCGTTGAGAATTCTCTTGACCAGTCCGTGCTAAGTCCTACTGATTGGAATGATGTTTTTATTGTTTTCATGAAGAATTCTGCTATTTTGTAGGGGTCTTTAAAGGTCTCTATTATTTTGTCTTGTTCATCTCTATTTGTTATGTGGTCTGATATTGCATCTCTTGTTGTCTTTATTTGTTTCTCATCGCCTCGTTTAATTGCGTCCGCGACTGCGAGAACGGGTGTTCCTGATATGTGGTAGCCTATGGGGTATAGTACGTTTTTTCCGAGTAGTCTTTGGTATCTGATGTATATGTCTGGTGTGATGAATCCTCTTCCGTGGCCTATGTGCATGGCTGAATTTGCGTAGGGGTAGGGTACTGTTGCGAAGAATTTTTCTTTAGTTTTATCAGGTTTTGGTTCGAAGACTTTGTCTTGTTCCCATTTTTGTTGCCATTTTTTTTCTATTTCTTTTATGTTTTGTTCTTCAGCCATTTTTTTTAAATCCTTTTATTTGTGTGGTTTGTTAATTGGGGGATTTATTTAAATCTTTACTTAAAACTTTTTTTTTATTATTGTGTTGTGGGTAGGTGAAATTATTATTATTTTTTTTATGTTAGCTAAATGTTTTTGTTTTAAAGTTAAAAAAGTTGTGATTTATATGTAATTTTTCTTTTATTTTTATTGCTTATTTGTTTTTTCTTAGTTATTCGCAGTTTATGTTTATCCAAAAATTTTCGGGGTTTATATCTAATCAGTATTGTTCAATGTCGGGGTTTTGGCTTAGATAGGTTTGGTATTCTGCGTAATTGTTGAATATTTCGTTTTGGTTTTCTATTTGTTCAATTCCTGATGTTGGTAAATAAGGTAATTTTGTGCTTGATTCTTTTATTATGTATTTTTTTATGTGGTTGTCGTATATTCCATAAGGTGTGTTTTGTAATGTCACTTTTTTGCGTTAATACTAATGTTGGTAGTAACAACATTATCGC
>JBKHAC010000032.1:0-9122 GCA_046543095.1 Candidatus Woesearchaeota archaeon
TATAATATGAAAAATAAAAATGAATTAATTAAATACATAGTAATATTTAAGTCAGCTTGTTTTGTATCTTTCATTAAAAGTAGTGTTTGCACTTTAAATGCTATAAAATAAGTTATAAGTATAATTGATGAATATACAAATGAGTTAGGATTATCTGATTGCCAGAGTAAATACATTATGTATGATGCGATGAGTCCTCCAAGTCCTATTATGTGCCATTTTTTGTAAATTGTAACTATTATGAGGCCTATTGTGAGTAGTAGTCCGTATATAATTGTCATTGTTCCAAAATTGTTGCTTAGAAGGGATGTTATATATCCTAGGAAGAATGCTTCTCCTGCTATTATTTGTGAGTTGTCTTTTATTGAGAATATTATTGCAAATATTACAACTAGGCTTAATAATATTATATTTAGCGCTTGGCTTATTCCTATCGCGTTTTGATATTCTTGGAAGTGGTATGATGCGTATATTATGAAGTATGTTATTGCAAATCCTCCGCCTGTGAGTGTTTTTCCCCAGTTTGCGTATTTTTCGCGTTTTGAGATTATATCTCCAAAAACTATTAGGCTTATGCCGAATGCCGCGCCCATTATTATTCTTGTGAGGTGGTCTATCCAGTTCATATCTATTGCATATTTTATGAAGAATCCTATTCCTATTATTAGTGCGAGTATGCCTATTTTTGCAAACCATTTAATGCCTACATCTTCCTCGAATGTCGTGTTTTTATTTGCTTTATCGTAGGTGTTTATTTTTTGTGTTTTTTCTATTTTTGTTTGTTCTTCTTCAAATTCTTTTATCTCGGTTATTTCTTCATCGTTGTGTGTTGTTTCTTTAAGTTTGAATGCGTCTATGCTTTTTTGTTCTTCTTGGGGTATTTGTTCTTGACTTTCAATATAGTCTTCTCTTTCATCCACATTAGTTTTACTTCTCTTTGAATCTGTGTATTTTAATAATAATATAACGCCCCAGATTATTAGTGGTACGCCTATAATGAAGACTTTTAGATATGCACTTATTAGGAGACCTAGTATTGTAAGTATTATTCCTGCTATTGGGGATGGTTTTCTCTCTTGATTTACTTTTGTTTCATCTTTGGCTTCTTCTGTTTCATTATTTATTTTATGTTTATTTGTTATTAGTTGTGTTTCTAATTGTTTGTTTTTTTGTTCTAGTGTTTTTATTTTTTTTAGAATTTCTTTTTGATTTTGTTCAAAGTGTGTTATCCATTCAGTTACTCGTTTAGAATGTGCTTTTAATGATTCAATTTCTTTTTGGGTCTCTGTTTTCTTTGGTTCTTGTGGCATTCATTTTTTCTTCATTTAGTTTTATTTAAATGTTGTGTTTAGAATTTTTTTTATTAAAAAAATATAAATTAAAAAATTGTTTTATTTTTAATCGAGCCAGCTTTCGGGTTTCATGAGTTTTTCTGGTAGGTAGTTGCTTACGACGAAGTTTAGTCCGTGTTTTGCGAGTGCTTGTTGCTCTGCTCTCTTTCCGTTCTTCATGAGTTTTGCGAGTGCTTGTTGCCAGCTTTTGTGTGCGTGTACGAATGGGTCGTTTTTTATTCCGTCTTTTATTCTTTTATTATCTACATCTTTTAGTGGGTGTGTTGGTAGTTTGTATTCTGTTATGTCGTCTGGTGTGATTCCTAGGAATTTTGCTCTTGGTACGCAGAAGAATTCGTTTATGTGTGCTGCGTTTCCTGAGCCTACTTTTAGTGTTCTATAAATATTTAAATATCCGTATGGGTCGCCGTCTGTGAATACGTGTACGTCTAGGTTGGCTTCATCGCTTAGGCGTCGTATGAATCGTCTGCAGGCTCTTGTTGGTACTCCGCCCATGCTGACTATGATGCAGTTTGCGTTTCGCCAAAATCCGTGTTTGTTTAGTCGCTCGAACATACCGTTTGTCTCGATTGCGATTAGGCTTTTTGCTTTTGTTTCAAATTTTAGGTGTTCTACATCTGATGGTATTGAGTATGCTCCGCTTCCGAATTTGGTGCAGTCTATTCTTAGTTCTTTTCCTGTGTTTGGGTCTTTGTCTATTACGATTAGTTCTCCTGCGACTGCGCCTCCGTGTTCGTCCGCGATAAATCCTAGTTGTTCGCGGTTTACGCCGAACATTGCTTCGATGTCGTCCATGACTGAGTCTGATTCCATTTGTTCTTTAAATCGGGCTTCGTCCCAGTTTTTGCTTACGTAGTATGCTTCTCTTTTTGTTGCGATGTCTTTTGTTTCTATTAGTTCTTTTGATAGGCTCATCACTCTTAGTGTTTGTGCGAATGTTTTTACTGTGTTTGCTGTGAGTGCTCTTTTTTTCATTATGCCTTTGAGTTCGAAGTATCCGTCTTTTTTGTTGTACATTACGTTGTTGAGGCTTCTGACTGGTGCTTCTATTTCTGCTTTTTCTCCTTTTAGTACTTCTCCTTTTAGTTTTGTTGCCATATCTTTTATTTTGTTTAGTGCATCAGTCATCTTCTTCTGCCTCCTTCTTTTCTTCTCTGCCTATATTTGCGAGTTCTTCATCGTAGTCTTGGTTTTTTGTTGGGTCGAATTTCATATCGTCTACTTTTCCTCTTGTTTTTTCTAGTGATCGTCTAAGGCTCTCTTCGAATCTTTCTTTGTCTATGTTTTCTGCGCCGATTATATCGCTTATGGCTTCGGCGATGTGCGGGATGTATGTTTCGATGTAGCTTCTTTTTTTGAGTTCATCACCCACTCTTTTTTTCTTATTTACGTATTTACCTAGTGTTCGTCCAAGTTCTTGTATTGCAAGTTTTATCTCTTTTATGAGTTCGGGGTAGTGCGCGATTGCTTCTTTTGCTTCTGATGTGAATGGTACCCATACGCTTGCGACGTGTATTACGAGCACGATGGGTCCTTGCGGCATGTTTTTTCCTGATTGTTGGAGTCCATATTGTTTCCATGATGTGCTTGTAACTGCCTCTGTTACTGCGCATGCGCCTTGTTGGTATAGTAGTGGTACGCGGTTTGCGAATCTCATGAGGTTTAGTGCTCCTTCTTTTTGTATCATTCCGCCGTATGCAAGTGCTGCTTCTATTAAGAAGGGGTTTCCTCTGTAGACTTGTGGGCTTCTGCTAACTGATGTGTAGAATTCTGCGTTGATTTCTTTTTTGAGTCCTTTCTCTAGTAGTTCTGAGCCTATTGGTATGATGCAGTCTGTTGGTGGCATCATTATTTTTGTTTCGCGTATTGATTTGATTAGTTTTTCTGCTTGTTCGCGTGTTATTTTTGCTGGTTTTTCTCGGCTTAGTATTGCGGCACCTTCAAGTATTGTTTCTGCGACGCTTGCGCTCACTCTTGAAAAGTCGTTCATGAGGAATGTTTTTACTGTTTTTTCATTTGTTACTGCGAGCATTTTTATCATCATTCCTACTTCGACGCCGTATGGGTGTGGTTTGATTTCTTTTGCTTGTGCGGGTTTGTCTTCGCTAACTCGTACGAGCAGTATTTGGTCTCCTCTTGGTGGTTGGTATATGATTGTGACGTGTGGATTTATAATTGCTGTCTCTTTTAGGTATTCATCTACTGATTGTGCGCCTTTTATGTAGCTTGATTCGAGTTCGAGTTCGACTCTTGTTCCGTGGTCTTTGTGCCAGTCTCTTTGTTCTTCGCGGACGATTTCTGGTTCGTTTTTTTGTGTGTTTATTTTTAGTTCGTAGTAGTGTCCTGGTTCGTCTGGGTGGATTTTGCTTAGGATTTTGGTTGCTTTTCCTGTTGTGAGTTGTGCGTACATTACTGCTGCGCTTATTCCTATTCCTTGTTGTCCTCTTTGCATTTTTAGTTTATGAAATTTGCTTCCGTATAGGAGTTTTGCGAATATTTTTGGTATTTGTGCTTTTACTATTCCGGGGCCGTTATCTTCGATTATGACGCGGTATTTATCTGATCCGAGGTCTATTATTTCTACTATGATTTCGGGCAGTATGTCTGCTTCCTCGCATGCGTCTATGCTGTTGTCTACTGCTTCTTTTATTGTTGTAAGTATCGCTTTTCTTTTGTTATCGAAGCCGAGTAGGTGTCTGTTTTTTTCGAAGAATTCTGCGATGCTTATCTCTCTTTGTCCTTTTGCAAGTTCGTGTGCTTTTGCACTCGCTGAGCTGTTATTATTTTTATTGTTTTCTGTGTATGATGTTAGTGTAGCGTCTTTTCCCATATTAATTTTTAGAAGAAAATATATCCTTAATAAACCTTTTGTTTGATATTTATTGAATTTCTTTAAGGGGTTTGATTTCTTTTTTTATTAGTATTTGTTGTTATTTTTTTCTGTTTTTTTTTGAATTTTAGAAGCATATATTAAGCATTATATTTATTATTAGAAATTAAAAAAATAGAAATTAAAAAAATAGTTTTTGTGTTTAATCTTTTCCCCATGCTGCTAGGCCTATTATTATTAAAAATATTATTGCGCCTACGCCTGGTATTAGTCCGAGTAGTGGCCACCAGCCTGGTTTGTTTATGTTTTCAAATAGTTTCCACATCCAGATGTATGAGAATACTGCGAAGGTTAGCATTGCTAAGATATTTAGAAAAGGTATTATTATTGCAATTAAAAGTAACCATGGCCACCAATGCATTTTTGATGATTGGTATGCGAGTATTGTTGGTCCTACTCCTGGTATCCATGCTAGTTCTGGTGTTTTTAGTTTTGCTTTTTGTCCTATTTTCATGAACGCAAAGCTTGTGTACACATATATTCCTATTAAGGCTATTATTAAAAAGACCAGCATTCCTGCTGCTAACGCAAACAAGCCGTCATATCCTGTTGTCATAAATAATTCTTCCATTTTATTTTTCCCCCTTTAAATATTTATTTTTTTGTTATATTTGTTTATTCTTTCTTTTTTTTATAAATGTTTTTCTTTTTTTTCTCAAAAGTTTGTTTGTATAATTAAAAAATTAAAAAAAGGTTTTTTTTGAAATTTTATTACAAATTGGGTTTAATATCTCGCTGTTTCGCGGGCGATTTTGGATTCAATTTGTAATGACAGAAAATCCGTCAGCGAAAATTCGCATCAGTACTCCGCGGCTCTGCTGCGATTAGGACATGCGAATTTTAGGATTTTCGCTTTATTTTCTAAGTTGTCTGTATAGTCGTCTGTTGTCGCGTCTCTCTTCGCGTGTGTCATAGGTTGATTGTGGCATTTGTTGTATTGCGTCTTCGTTGAAGTTGTTTGGGTTTACAAACCATCTTTTAAGTCCGTAGTGGTGTAATCTCTCTTGTGTCGCGTTTAGTTCGTTGTTTGTGTTATTCAAGCTATCTGTTAGTTCTTTTGTTTTGTTTTTATATTCTACTAGTGCGTCTTTTGTATCGCTTAAAGTATTTCTCAAATCTGTAAGCACTATGTTAATTAGGCTGTCTTCTCTTTTATTTGCATCTTCAAGTAATAATTCTGTTGCGTCTAGTGTGGATATTAGTGAATCTTTTTTGTATTGTAAGTCTTTATTAAGATCAATTTTTGTGCCTAAGTTCGCTCTTGTTTTAGTGTATGCGGTTTGTAGTTCAGTTAGTTTTTCTTGTGTTTGTTCATAATTTTCATTAACTGCGCTCAGTTCTCTTCCTGTTTTTGTATTTTCATCTTTAAGGTTGTGGTTCTCTGTTATGAGTCTTTGATTTTGTGTTCTAAGTCTGCTTGCTTTTTCTTCGTATATTTGATGACTTATAAATCCGACGCCGCCTCCTACTAGTATTGCTGTTAATCCTGCTATTTTTAAATTTGTTTTTGCTTCGTGACTAAGTCCCATTTTTTTTATTCCTCCTAAAAAAATTATTTTTATTTTTTTTCTTATATCTTCAAATATAAATCTTGCTATTAGTAACTATTTAGAAGTTGTTATTTTATTATTCTTGGGGGACTAATTGTTGTTCAATTAAAAAATTAGTAATTTAATTAAAATAATCTTCAAGTTCGCGTATTTGGTCTATTTTAAGTTCTTTATTTATATCTTCTAGTAAGAACACTTCTTGTGGTGTGATTATTGGTTTGTTAAAATTTGCATGATCATCATATGCTATTCTTGGGCATGCTGTGTTGACGTAGCAGTCAACTTTTATTCCTTCTACATAATCTTCATTTACATAGTTGCAGCCAAAGAGGTATGCTTTTTTCCCCATATTTTCGAGTTTTTTCTTTATGTATTTTGCAAATCTTAATCTGAATTGTCCGTGTTTACTGCTAACAAATATGCCGAATGTATTGCATCTCATAGCTTTTGCAACTAGTGCGTATCTTTGTTTTACAAACAAATCATTTATTTCGAGTAATTTAACTTCTCGTATGATTGGGTTGACTACGTAAACTTTTGTTTTCTCAAATACAAAGCCTAAATTATTTGGGTGAAAATCTCCATCTCCAACATATACTATTGTATAGTTCTTATCGACGATAGTTGAGGAGTCGCATCCGA
Source organism: Candidatus Woesearchaeota archaeon (assembly GCA_046543095.1). Classification (GTDB taxonomy): domain Archaea; phylum Nanobdellota; class Nanobdellia; order Woesearchaeales; family 21-14-0-10-32-9; genus 21-14-0-10-32-9. Next base: position 6,435 of record JBKHAC010000032.1, read on the forward strand.
GGATGTGGTTTTTTTGTATGTGGGTTGTGCTCTGCGATTCTAGTACTTCTATGTTTTTATCGCTTAGTGCTTTTTTTATTTTTGGCATTTCATCAAGATAGTTTATGGTTGTTGTGAGATTTATTTTTTTATCGCCTAAGTTCTCTATTTCCTCAATTATGAACGTCAATTCTTCTGTGTTAAATCTATATGTTACTGGGACAAAAATTGTCTTTATTCTTTGTTTGCCCATTGCTGCGTGTCCGAAGTGCACTAGTAATTTGCATCCAAACTTTAGGGCGTCATCATCTTTCAAGTCGCACGCGCCGAACATTGGGTCTACGAATATGATGGGTTCGTACTCTGCTAGTTCATCTAGTACGAGTGTTGTGAATTGTTTTAATCCTTCTGGTAATTGGATTGCAATCGGTGAATCTTCTTTTTTTATTTCTTTTTTTAACTTTTCAAGTTCTTCTTTTAGCCATTTTTCATACATTTTTGTATCACATCTATTTTTGGTAATCTTCTTTATTATTTATACTTTTATGATTATTTTTCTTGCTTTTTTTTGAAATTTAATGAAGTGCAGCAAGGGGTGAGCCTAATAATTAAACACGCGATAACACTAGGCTCGGTAAAACACAGTGATTAAACGTCGTTTGCGAGCGTGCACGTAATGTTTTTATTTTTTTATTTTATTCTTGTTTCTTTTTTTTTTAATTTTTCAAGGAAAAGTTTTTATAAATAAACTTTTATTTCTTTAATTTATGAAGATTATTGATCCTTGGGGTAGTGAATTGCCGTCTGATTATGTTAAGATTATGAAAGATTTCGGTCTTGAAAAATTTAATTTGGATTTATTTCCGAATCCTTCTCGCGCGATGAGGCGTGGCGTGATTTTTTCTGGTCGTGATCTTGTTCGTATCAGTGAGTGTATTAAGAAAAAAAAGCCGTTTTATGCTTTAACTGGGATTATGCCTTCTAATGAGCAGATTCATTTTGGTAATAAGCTAGTTATTGAGTCTTTGAGGTATTTTCAAGATAGGGGAGCGGTTGTGTATGTTCTTGTTGCTGATCTTGAGTGTATGGCGACGAGAGGTATCTCGCTTGTTGAGGCTCAGCGTAGGGCGCTTAATTTTCATATTCCTGCATATATTGCGCTTGGTCTTGATCCTTTGAAGACTTTTTTTTATTTTCAGTCTCAAAATATTGATGTTGTGCATCTTGGTTTTGAGTTTGCGCAGAAAATTACTTTAAATGAATTTAAAGGTATTTATGGTGTTGCGGATCCTGGTAGGATTATGGCTGCTGTCACGCAGGCAGGGGATATTTTATTTCCTCAGTTAAAAGAGAGGATGCCGGGTATTATTCCTGAGGGTGTTGATCAAGATCCTCATATTCGTTTAACTCGTGATATTGTCTCAAGGTTTAAGAAATATAATTTTGTTCCGCCTTCTGCGCTTTATAATAAATTTACTCCTTCTCTTGATGGGGATATTAAGATGAGTAAGTCAAAGCCTGAGTATGCTATTAGTTTGCCTGAGGATTTGTCTGTTGTTAAAAAGAAGATTATGCGTGCTCTTAGTGGTGGGCGTGATACTTTGGAGGAGCATAGGCGTCTTGGCGCGGTTGTTGAGCGTGATATGTGTTTTGAGTTATTAAAGCAGCATTTAGTTGAGGATGATTTGGAGCTTCAAAGAATTTATGATGAGTACTCCTCGGGTAGGATGCTCTCTGGCGAGCTTAAGCAGTTAACTTTCAAGTTGATGGAGGATTTCATGACTGATTTTTCGCATAAGCTTGATGCTGCGAGGAAGAGTGTTGATTCATTAAAATTTATTAAGTTTTAATTTGTTTTTTTTGTTTTAATTTGGTTATTTTTATTTTTGATATTATTTTTTTGTTATTTTTTTGGTAACATTAATATATGTGTTAATCATTTTATTTGGTTATAAGGGGTGTTTTTTGTTGGATCGTAAAATAAAAGATGAGTGGGCTCCGCTTAGTGCGGGTTTTATGTTAACGAGTATTCTTGGTTTTTTTATATCTATTTGGTTTATTATGGATTTATCTGCGACTTGGGGGTTTACTTTTACTTTGTTTTTTATAATAATGTTTTTAGCATCTTTAATTAGTATGACTAAAGCCGAGCCTCGTCCAGATCATATGGATACTTTGGCTATTCATAATCATGAGAAGGCTTATGCGCCTTTTTTGAAAAAAGTTGAGCCTCATCCTCCGAGTAAGATGAGGTGGTATGAGCCAACATTTTTTTTATTTCTTGCTGTGTGGGTGTATTATATTTTTCAGTATGCGCGTGGCACGATTGATTTAACCAACGTTTATTTAGCTATTGTGTTTTTGGCTTTCACGTTTTTGTTTGCGATTTTGCTTTTGGTTGAGATTTTTTCGCGTGAGAGTATGTATACGTGGGAGCAAGTCGTATTTGCGTTAATCATCGTGGTGACAGCGGGTTATGGTGTTTATTTCTTTCCTATTGCGGGTAGTGGTCTTTTAATTTATTACGTTGTAATGAAGTTCATTCAGAAATAATTTTTTTTTTGTTTAAAATGTATAATTTAATTAAAGATTATTTTTTTGTTTTGTTATATAAATTATATTTGCAGGTAGTCGCGTTATAGAACGTTCAAAAATCAAACAACAATATGAACTTTTTTAAAATTTCATTTCAAAGCTCGAAAATATATG
>JBKHAC010000010.1:0-37374 GCA_046543095.1 Candidatus Woesearchaeota archaeon
TGGATATCTATTGAATATGTGTCCTATTGGGAGCATGCGTATTTCCATAACTTCATCTTTAAGGTCCATGATGAGTCTGTCTATTCCTGTGACTACTGTTTTTAAATTATCAAAATCTTTTTTTGCATCAATGTCTTTTAATCGTATGTTGCTTATCAATAATTCTCCGACTAAGTTCATAAGTAAGTCTAATTGAGTCATATCTACTTTGACGCTCTCGGTTTGTGTTGTTGGTTTTTTTTCTTGTGATTTGTTATTTGTTTGAATATTTTGTTGATTTGGTGGTGAAGTTGTGTTGTTTGTCTTGTTTGAGTGGTTTGTAATGTCTTTTTTGTCTTCTTCTTTTTGTTTATATTCTTCATCTAGTCCTAGAATTTGTACTTCTTTGAGTCCGGATACTTTATTTATAATTTTTAATGCATCATCACGCTCGCCTTTTATTGTAAATGTTATATCTATTTTATCTTCAAATTTTCCTTGTTTTATATCGTCAAGTGAGGGTGTTGCACTTAGTATTCTTCCGTTATTTGTAAGGTCTCTTATTATTAATAAGGATTTCGCTGTTTTGAGTATGTTTTTTGCATCGAAAGATATTATTGTTCTAAAAGCAGTTAGTCCTTTTTGTTTTTCTTCGTTTAATTCTTTTTGTTCTTCTGTTGTGTATTTCTTTTTTGCATCTATTGTTACATTTGTTTTTTGTTCGACTACTCCGAGTAATTTTTTTACGCTATTCATTGCGCTTTCAGGTTCGAGTGCCTCTGAGTTGTCTTCATCTATTAATGTTAATCCTTGCTCGAGGAAATCTACGCCTTCAAGTAGTACATCAATTAATTCTTTTGATACAGGTATTTCTTTGTCTCGAACTTTTGTGAGTAGGTCTTCAAGTGAGTGTGCAAGTTCTGAGAATTTCATAAAGCCCATCGCGGCTGCGTTTCCTTTGAGTGTGTGAAATGATCTGAATAATTTGTTTATATTATCTTCATCTTCTGGCGTATGTTCGAGTGTTAAAAGTCCTTCGTTTAAAAAATCTGCATGATCTCTTGCCTCTGAGATAAATTCTTTTTTGTATTCTGTCATATCCATTTTATTTTTCTTCCTCATACATCTAGTGCTTGTAGCAGAGCGACTGGTATGTTATCTAAATCTAGTATCATATCTGTTAGATTTGCATCGGCAACTGATTTTGGCATTCCGTATATTATTGATGTTCTCTCTGATTGTGATATTATAAGTCCGCTGTGTTTTTTTATTTCTCTTGCACCTTCTGTTCCGTCATTTCCCATTCCTGTAAGTATTACTCCTATTGTATTATCTTGAAATATTTTTGCGACTGATTTGAATAATCTGTTTGCGTTTGGTCTAACTCCGAGCTCTGCTGGGAGTTGGTTTAATTTTATTTCACCTTCATAGCCTTCTATATCTGTTACAAGTTCCATGTGGTATCCGCCAGGTGCGATTAATACGCATCCGTCTTTTAATTCATCTCCATCTTCTGCTTCTTTTATTTCAAGTTCGCAATTTGCATTAAGTCTTTTTGCAAATGCATTAGTAAATCCTGCTGGCATGTGTTGGACTATTAATATTGGTGCAGGTATATTTTTTGGTATTTGCCTGAGGAGTGCTTCTAGTGTTTGTGGTCCTCCTGTTGATGATGCGATTACTATTATTTTTTTTCTTGTTGAATAAAATGTTGATTTCTTTGGTTTTGTTTTTGTTTGTTCTATTTTTTGTAATATTGATTTTGCTGCTGTTTTAATTTTTGTAATTATATCTTCGCTTATTTTTTTCAGGTCTAGTGATATATTTCCTGATGGTTTTGAGATGAAGTCTATTGCGCCAAGTTCTAGTGCTTGTAGAGTTTTTTCTGCATCTGTTTGCGCGCTTAGAATTATTATTTTTGGCATGTCTTGTTCGTTTAGTTGGTTTTTTAATCTTTTTATGACGTCTAAGCCATCTAGTTTTGGCATTTCGAGATCAAGTGTGACTACATCTGGTTTTAGGTCTATTATTTTTTTTATTGCAATTTCTCCGTCGCTCGCGGTTGATATTACCTCTATATCTTTATCTTCTTTTAAGATATCGTTTATCATCCTTCGCATCAGCGCGGAATCATCCACAACTATTGTTTTTATCAAAAATTTTTCCTCTGATTTTTTTTATGAGTACTTACTAAGTACTGCTGTAACATCATCTTTTGTGAATGGTTTTACGATGAAATCTGATGCTCCTGCCTCGACTGCTTCTGCAACTACTTTTTCTTGTCCAACTGATGTGCACATGACGACTTTTGCTGATGAATTTTTTCCCATTATTGCGCGTAGTGCGTCAAGTCCATTCATGACTGGCATCATTATATCCATGAATACAACATCAGGATTCAATGATTCGTATTTTCCAACACCGTCTTGTCCGTTTTCACCTTCTCCTACCACTTCTCCTCCTGCGTCTACTATTAATTTTTTAAGTAGATTTCGCATGAAGGCTGAATCGTCGACTAATAACACTTTTAATCCCATTTTTTTATTTCCTCTCATCTATTATTTTTTTAATTTTTAAGTTTTTATTATTTTTTTGATTATGATTTAATTTTTATTTTAATGCGTTGTATAATTTCATGCATTCATCGTATGCTTTGGCTTTGTCTTCTTTTGTTAATTTATCGTATTGTATTTTTATTTCCTCGTATTTTTTCTCAGCTGCGCTTTTATCTACTGTGACTGAGGACAAGCCTTCTGCTACCGCTTGTTTTATTGTGTTTAATTCTTTTGAAAGTGGGTTTGTTTGTGCTGGCGTGGATTTTGTCGCAGGCGATATTTGAGAAGATGTAGGTGTTGTTTGTGTAGGTGCTGCTTGTTTAGGTGTGGATGCGGTTACTTGAGTTGGTGTGGGGCTTGCATCTTTATTTTTTATTTTTGATATATCAAGTAGCGTCATTATTTATTCCTCTTTTTTTAAATTAATAATTTTTTTAAATAAAATTGTTAAAATATTTTTGTGTGTTTCTTAATTTTTTAATAAATTAGTTTAATAAATTTTTAAATATTATTTTTCACTGCGTCAACTATATCTTGTCTGCTAAATGGTTTCATTATGTATCCTTTTGCGCCTGCTTTATTTGCTCTTGCTTCTTGTTCTGGTTCTTTTAGTGATGTGCACATTACAACTTTCGCAGTTGCATCTTTTCCGCGTATTATCTCTAGTGCTTCAAGTCCGTCCATTCCTGGCATTTTTATATCCATAAACACAAGATTGGGTTTTTCTTGTTCATATTTTGTAACTGCTTCATTACCATCTCTAGCTTCTATTATTGTTACATCGGGGTTTTCGCTTAGGATGAATTTTCTAATTACTGCTATCATTAAATTAGAATCTTCTACTATCATTATTTTTTTGCTCATTTAAAGGCACCTCATCGTGAAAAGCTTGAAAAGCTTATCTATTAAAAAAATTATATTATCAGTATAAAAAGTTTACTAATTTTTTTATTTAAAATCGTCAGGTAGTGCATCTGCGATGAGGCCTATTAGGTCGTCGTTGCTCATTTGTCCGTATGATTCTAGTAGTCCTTTTATTATTGTTAATCTTTGGTTGTAGTCTTTTAATTTCATTATAAGTTCGTTTCTGCCCATAGTGTTTATTTTTTCAGGATCCATTTGTTATTTACACCTCTATTAAGAGAAAAATTTGTTCCCCTTAAAATACTTTTTGGAAAAAATATCTCGACATAAAAAAGCTTATTTTAAAAAAATATTAAGTCTTGAATTTTGTCATTTAATTTGAAAAATCAAATGCGAGCGTGTAGCTTTAAAATTTAGAGGATTTTGAAATTTATATCAAGAAAAATCAAACAAGTTTGAGTACATTTGAAAATTATAATTTTTCGAACTTTGAAATTTAATTTCTAAGAATTTTCAGATAGTTAGTTAAATAAATTTCAAATAGTTGTTTGATTTTTGTGCATTATTATGCATTATATAAAGCTCTACTGCGAATATACTTTATATAACATGAAAAAATAAAAGTTTTTAAATCTTTTAATTTAATTAATTTTTTATGGATGTCAAGGATTTGGATTTTTGGGATGATTTAAAGAGGGAAATTGAAAAAAAGCTTGAGTTTAGGTGCTCTGAGTATAGTAAGAATTTTTTGCAGCGTCGTGTTGAGGTTCGTCTTCGTGCTAATAATATTTCTTCATATAAGGAATATATCTCGCTTTTAAGTGGTGGTGTTGAGCAAAAAAAACTGTTGAAGGAGCTTACGATTCATGTTACTCATTTTTTTCGTGATATTGATTTTTATACGTCTTTTAGAAAAGAGGTCATTCCTAAGATTTTGGCGCTTGGTAAGCATAATATTAAGATTTGGTCTGCTGGGTCGTCTAGTGGTGAGGAGGCTTGTAGTTTGATGATTTGTTTTTATGAAGAACTAGGTGATGATCTTAAAGGTCTGAGTATTAAGGTTTTGGGTAGTGATTATGATTTTGATATTGTTGAGCGTGCAAGGCTTGGTGAGTATGAGCCTCAGCAATTTAGGGAGTTGCCTTCTGAGTTGAAAGATAAGTATTTTTCAAAAGTTGGTGATTTGTATAGGGTTTGTGATAAAATAAAGAATCATATTAAATATGAGCGTGCTGATATTATTCGTGATCATCCACGTGATGTTGATGTTCTTGTTTGTCGTAATACTGTTATTTATTTTGAGGCTGAGACGAAGGCTAAGCTTTATGTTGAGTTTTTTGATTTGTTAAATAAGGGTGGTTTTTTTGTTTTGGGTAAGACTGAAACTATTAATGGTCCTGCGCGTGATTTGTTTAAGGTGTTTAATGCGCGTGAGCGTATTTATAGAAAAGAATAATTAATTAAAAAAAATTGAAAAAGATTGAAAATTTATATTTTTTAATTTTTTTATATTTCATCAAGTATTTTTGTTACTTGTGATTTGCTTAGTGGTTTTTTTAGGTAGTGTATTGCGCCAAGTGCGAGACATTCGTCTTTTACTTTATCATCGTATACGCTTGTTTCCATTATTGTTTTTATGTTTAGGTTTTTTTCTTTTACTGCTTTAAGTACTGTGATTCCGTCTTTTTTGGGCATTTTTATATCAAGGAACATTATCTCTGGTTTTATTTCATCTATTTTGTTTAGTGCGTCCTCGCCGTCTACTGCTTCGTATACTTGGAATTTTTTTGGGTCTATGTATCCTTTTAATGTTCCTCTCATCATTGTTGAGTCTTCTACAATTAGTACTTTTCTTTGATCTGTTGTTTGTATTTTTGTTTTATCTATTGATAAATCTGATTCGTCTATTACTGAACCGAGGTCTATTAGTATTAGGAGTTTATCTTTTAGGACACCGACTCCTTGGAGGAATTCGTTGTTTATTTTTTTTGTTATCATTTGTGGTGCTTCCTCTATTTTATCTCCTGTCATTCTTATTACTTCGTTGCAGCTATCGACTATGAAGCCTACTGTTCCTGAATTCATCTCTGTTATTATTATTCTTTTTGAATCTGTATCATCTGTTGATTTTAATTCTAGTTTTTCTGCAAGATCTATTACGACTACTATTTTGTCTCTGAGGTTTATTATTCCTTTTACGTATTTTGGTGTATCTGGTATTACTGTTAGTGTGTCTATTTTTATTATTTCGCGTACATCGCTTATATCTACGCCGAATGATTCTTCTCCTATTTTGAATACTACTAGTTGTCTTTCAAAAAATCTCATTTCATCTCCTTTATCAACCATTGTTTTTTACCTCTTTTGTTTCATCATTATTATTCTTATTTATTTTATGTAATTATTTCATTATAAGTTTATTTTTTGTGCTGTATCTTTAAGTTTCTCTGAGCTTGTTTTTAGTAGTTCTGTTGATTTGGTAACCTCTGCTAGTGATGCTGATATTTCCTCTACTGATGCGCTTGTCTCTTCGCTTCCAGCCGCGCTCTCTTCGACTACTGCGGCTAAGTTCTCTATTGCTTTATCTACTTGTCCTACGAGTTTTGGTATTTCGTTGAAGATACTTGTTGTTTTATCCACCTCTAGCATTCCTTCGTTTACTTGTGTTGTATTTTTGTCTGCACTATTTGTTGCGTCGAGTATGTCTTTTGATATTGTTTCTATTAATTCTTTTATTTGTTCTGTTGATTTTTGTGTCTCCTCTGCGAGTTTGCGTACCTCATCTGCGACGACTGCGAATCCTCGTCCTGCATCTCCTGCGCGTGCTGCTTCTATTGCTGCGTTTAGTGCGAGGAGGTTTGTTTGTTCTGATATTGAGCTTATTACGTTTACTATTTGTCCTATTTCTTTTGATCTTGTTTCCAGTCCTTTTATTTTATCTGAGCTTGTTTGTGTTCCTTGTTGTACTATTAACATGACTTGTTCTAGTTTTTTTGATGCGTCTAGTCCTTCATGTGACTTTGTCGATGTTTTTTTGCTTAAATCTTGTATTTCGTTTGCTTGTTTGCTCATATCTTGTGCGCCTTTTGCCATTTCTTGTACTGTTGTGCTTATTTGTTCTATTGCTGTATTTACTTGTGAGGTTGAATTTGATACGTTTTTGGCTTGTTTGAGTACTTCTTCTGCTGATATTTTTACATTATTTATTATTTCGCGAAGCTCCGCAATTAGTACTTCTCTCATTTGTTTAAATGCATCTCCAAGTGACCCATCTATTTTTTTATTGTGTACTTCATCTTCGAATTTTCCTTCTGCAAGTGCTTTTGCTTGTGATTCTAAAATTATTAAATAATCTATTACTTTTTGTACTTCTGCAACGCCTATTTTGAGTATATCTTGATGGTTAATTATATCCTCGTCGGGTCGTGCTATTACTTGTTTTTGTTCGAGCATCCTAACAGATATTTCGTGTATTGGTTCGAAGAATTTTAGTCGAAAATAATAATAGGCTAAGGGGTATGATATTAGTATTAAGATGCCGAATATAAAAAATAGGTTTGGTGGTATTTGAAAGTTGAATATAACATTACTCATTACATAAAATAATCCTAAAATTAAAAAGAAGAATATATATGCGCTTGTGACTACTTTAAATGTGTGTGTTGTTCTGTTTCCTCTTATTGTGTCGTAAAAGTCGTGTAGTGCTCGTTTTGCGGGTGATTTAAAATTACAATAATATGTGTGTACCATGTTTTGCCTCTTTTTTTATTTTTTAAAAATTTTTATTTATTAAATTTTATTAGTTTTTAAATTTGATTAATGTTTTTTCATCTTTTTTTGATTTTTTTTTTAATTTAGTGAAAAGTCTTTTCCTGCAATTAATTTATTTAAATCTAGCAACACTATTATTTCTTTTTTGTCAAATATGACACCTCGTATGTATTCTGTGTTTATTTTTTCTTCTAGTATTTTGGGTGCATTTTGTACTTTGTCTATGCTAATTGTCATTACGTCTTCGCATGAGTCTACGAGTAGTCCTGTTAGTTCTTCTTCTGTTTTTACCACTAGTATTCTTGATGAATTTGTTATTTTTATTTTTCCTATATTGAGTTTTTTTAAAAGGTCGAGTACTACTATTATTTTTCCTCGAAGGTTTATTACTCCTTCGACAAAGTTTTTAGTATTTGGTACTCTTGTTATATTTTCTATTCTAACTATTTCTAGTAATTCGTCTATATCTATTCCGAATCTCTCATTTCCGAGTTTGAATGTTACTATTTGAAATTCGTCTATTGTTTTATCTTCCATTTTTTTATCCTGGGTGTTTTGTTATTTTTAATTTAAATTTAGTTTAATTTTTGGTTCTCTTTTAATTTGCTTTTTGTTATTAAGTCTTTTGCGATAATAACTACTCGGTCAAGTTCTGGTTTTGATATTTGAGCATCAGCCCCCACTGCTTCTCCTTTTCGTTTAAGTTCTTCGTATATTAGGGATGAGAATAATATCACAAGTATATTATTTAATGTGTTGTCTGTTTTTATTTTTTTGCATAGTGCATGTCCGTCCATTCTCGGCATTTCTATATCTGTTATTATTAAATCAACATCTATTGTTTTTGTTGTTTTGTATTTGTCTTTTTTCTCTGTTAGATAGGTCCATGCTGCTTCGCCGTCGTTTACTGTGTGTACTTTGAATCCGCCTTTTGTAAGTATGCTTGTGACTGCTTCGCGTATTGTTGATGAATCATCTGCAAATAGGACGTTGTATGTCGTGTCCATTCTTTGTTCTACTTCTTTTTGTGCTGCAGTTGAATTTAGACTTGATGATGGGTTTATATCTGATACTATTTTTTCAAAATCTAGCATGAATACTATTTTATCGTCAAATGGCACGACTGATGTTATGCATGATTTATTTATATCCATTACGACTTCTGATGGGGGCAATACTCGTTTCCATGATATTCTATGTATTGTTGCTATGTCGTGTATTAGGAATCCGAAATTTTGTTGGTTAAACTCTGTTACTATTACTTTGCATTTTGCACCTTCTTGTGGTTTTCCTTCATCGAGGTATTTTGAAAGATCTATTAAAGGTATTACTTTGTCTCTGAGTTTGAATACGCCCATGACGCAGGGGTGGGCGTGTGGTATTTCTTCGTAGGGTGGCACTATAATTATTTCTCTTACTTTTGCAACATTTATTCCGAAGCTTTGTAATCTTCCACTTTTCATATTTATTATGAATTCTGCGATTTCTAGTTCATTTGTTCCTGATTCTAGTAATATTTTTGTATCTGCCATTTTGCCTCTTGTTGCTTTATTTTATTTGTATTTTAAAAAATAAAAAAATAAAAAATGTTTTTTTGTATTTATATCTTAAACTTTGATATTATTTGTTTAAGTGTTTCTGCACCTTTTGCAAGGTCTTGTGCGGCATCACTAACTTGTGTCATTGAAGCTGTTGTCTCTTGCATTGATGCGCTTACCTCTTCTGTTCCTGCTGCGCTCTCCTCTGCTATTGCGCTAACCTCACTCACTGATTTTGAGACTGTTTCAACTCCGCTTGATGCTTGCACTGCCGCTGCGCTAACCTCTTGTGCTTTTGCGCCGATATTCTTTGCCATGCGTCCTATCTCTTCGAGTGCGACAAGTGCTGAGTCTATCACTGTTGAACCTTCTTCTACTACTGTTGATGCTTTTGTCATCTCTTCTACGGATGTGCTTGTTCCTGTTTGTATTTTCTTAATCATTTCTTCGATTTGGCTTGTGGCTTTTTGTGACTCTTCTGCGAGTTTACGTACCTCATCTGCGACTACTGCAAATCCGCGTCCTGCATCTCCTGCGCGTGCTGCTTCTATTGCTGCATTTAATGCTAGCAAGTTTGTTTGCTCTGATATCGAATTTATGACATCTATTATTTTTCCTATCTCTTTGCTTTGTGTGTCAAGTGATGCTAGTTTTGTTGCTGTGCTTTGTGCGGATTCTTTTATTTTGCCCATGACTTCGCCTGCTTTTTTTCCTGCTGCTGCGCCTTCATCTGCGATTTTGTCAGCTTCTGCGGCTTCTTTTGCAGCCGCGCCTGATTGTTCTTCTACGCGTTTTGATGATTTTCCTACTTCATCTATTGCTGCTTTCACGTCCGCTGTGAGTTTAGTTAGGTTTTGTCCGCCTTTTGCTATCTCTTGTATCGTGCTTGATACTTGTTCTGATGATGCGTTTACTTGTTCAGCTGATGCACTTAATTCTTCTGCGCCTGATGCGCTTTTATTTGAATTTTCAATTACTGCTCCTATTAATTGTTTTAGTTGACTTACCATTGTTATGAATGCTGTTTGTATTTGTCCTAGTTCGTTTGTTCCTGTGTTTGAGTCTAGTTTTATTGTTAAGTTTCCTTGGGCAACTTCATCCATTTCATTTACTATTTTGTTTAGTTTTTTTGATATACTAATTGCAAATGCAAATGAGAGTATTACTCCGAGTATTATTGCGACTAGTGCAACTAGCCATGTTGCTGTTCTTATTCTTGTAAGTCCTGCGAGAAATTCTTCGGTGTATGTATTTGGCCATAGTATCCAATCCCATGCCTCGAAATATGCTGCGACGCCTACTTTTTCTCTTGCGTGTGTTTCTCCTTGGTTTTGCCAGTCGTAGTATATTGTTACATATTCTCCTTGTTTTGCTGCTTTTGCTGAATTTACTGTTTCTTGAACGAAAAATTTTCCTTGTGCATCTTGTGCGTCCATGATGTTTACTCCGTCGCTTGCTCTATTTGCGGACAATACATAATTTCCTTCTCCGTCGAGTACTGCGAAGTATCCTGTATCTCCTATTATTATTTTTTCAAGTTCTGTGAGTATTCTTTGTTTTAGTATTTCCTCATCGACTCCTACAAATAGTGATCCTACTATTTCTCCGTTATTAGCTCTTATTGGTTCATATACTGTTTCGTACATTCCTGTAACTACGAATGCTCTCCCGTTATAGGTTTGTCCTTGTATTATTTTTTGGTATACTGGTGATTCTTTTGGTATGTATGTGTGTATTGCTCTATTTCCTTCTGTGTTTCTAACCGAGGTTGATATTCTTATCAGTCCTTCTGAAAATGTTTGAAAAATGGTTATATGGGAGTTCGTATTTTCATAAAATGAATCTAACTCGTTGTGGTATGTGTGTACTGATTGTCCGTTTATGATGAGGTCGGGGAGATTAATGGTTGTCTCTTCTCCTGTAACTTGGTTTATAGCGTTTATTGTAATTAAGTTATTATTATCGAGTTGGACGTTATCTCCTACAAATATTCTTCTTGATGTGCTAATATCCACGTTTAGTTTTGTTTGTAGTTCCCCGTAGGCTATGTTCAATAAGCTAAATCCCATGTCTAGTTGTTCTTCAAGTCCGTTTAATGATTCTTCTATCAGTGTTTCTTCTGCTGCTCTAAGTGAGAAGAAAGATAATGATAGTAATGCTACAACTACTAAAGATATGCATATTGCTAGTATTTGCCATTTTATACTTATATTGTTTGTTTTCATTTGTTTTTGCCCTCTTTTTTTTAATAAAAATTTAAAATTAAAAAAATTAAAAAATGTTTTTTTGTGTTTATACTTTAAATTTTGCTATTATTTGTTTTAGTGTTTCTGCGCTTTTTGCGAGGTCTTGTGCGGCGTCGCTAACTTGTGTCATTGAAGCTGTTGTCTCTTGCATTGATGCGCTTACCTCTTCTGTTCCTGCTGCGCTCTCTTCTGCAATTGCGCTAACCTCGCTCACTGATTTTGAGACTGTTTCAACTCCGCTTGATGCTTGAACTGCTGCTGCGCTAACCTCTTGTGCTTTTGCGCCGATGTTCTTTGCCATGCGTCCTATCTCTTCGAGTGCAACGAGTGCTGAATCTATTACTGTTGTGCCTTCTTCTATTACTGTTGATGCTTTTGTCATTTCTGTCACGCTTTTATTTGTACCTTCTTGTATTTGTTGTATCATCTCTTCTATTTGGCTTGTGGCTTTTTGTGACTCTTCTGCGAGTTTGCGTACCTCGTCTGCGACTACTGCAAATCCGCGTCCTGCATCTCCTGCGCGTGCTGCTTCTATTGCTGCATTTAATGCTAGCAAGTTTGTTTGCTCTGATATCGAATTTATGACATCTATTATTTTTCCTATCTCTTTGCTTTGTGTGTCAAGTGATGCTAGTTTTGTTGCTGTGCTTTGTGCGGATTCTTTTATTTTGCCCATGACTTCGCCTGCTTTTTTTCCTGCTGCTGCGCCTTCATCTGCGATTTTGTCAGCTTCTGCGGCTTCTTTTGCAGCCGCGCCTGATTGTTCTTCTACGCGTTTTGATGATTTTCCTACTTCATCTATTGCTGCTTTCACGTCCGCTGTGAGTTTAGTTAGATTTTGTCCGCCTTTCGCTATCTCTTGTATCGTGCTTGATACTTGTTCTGATGAAGCATTTACTTGTTCAGCTGATGCTGAAAGTTCCTCTGCGCCTGATGCGCTTTTATCTGATGTTTGCACGACTGTTCTAATTAAACTGCCAAGTTCATCTATCATTTGGTCGAAATATGTTGATAGTTCGTTTAGTTCTTTTATATTTGATCTTAGTTTTATTTTTTCTGTGAAGTCTCCTTCTGATACTCTTTTTATTAATCTGTTCATATGTTTTATGGGGTTTGCTATTTTTACTGCGAAGAAATAGGCAAGTATTGAGCCGAGTAATATTGCGATTATGCAAACTAGTATTGTGATTTTTCTAATGACTTGTAATCCTTCTTGGAATTCTTCTGTATATGTATTTGGCCATATTATCCAATCCCATTCTTTAACATATACTGCTGCGCCTATTTTTTCTCTTGGTCTATTCTCTCCTGGGTTTTGCCAGTCGTAGTATACTATTACTGCTTCATTGTCTTTTGCGTTCATCGCGCCTTCGATTGTGTTTTTTATAAACGGTATTCCGCTTGAATCTTTAGCTTCGATTATATTTTCGCCGTCTCTTTGTCTGTTTGCAGAAAGTATGTAGTCTCCTTTTGAATTTAGTATTGCAGGGTATCCTGTCTCGCCTATTACTATTTCGTTAAATGTGTTTAATAAATCTTCTTGTCTTTGTGATTCGTATTCCGTATTTACGAGTTCATCGTAGTATGTGCTGATTACAACTATCCATCCTTTTGACTCAATATTTAGCATTCCTGCGATTTTATCTCTAGGTTCAGTCTCGCCTGGGTTTTGCCAAGCGTATTTTGAAAATGCGATGTTCTTTCCTAATACTTTTTGACCTCTATCTACTTGGTCTTTTATGAATAATTCTCCGTTTGCATCCTCTCTTAGCATCATATCTGTGCCTATTAATGCGGGGTTTACTGGGTGATATATCATGTTCCCTTTATTATCTAGAATGTATATATATCCGGTTTCGCCTACTTGTATGTTTCCTATTGCATTTAATAGCGCCGTTTCACTTCCTGAAAATTGTGTGATGAATTCGTAGACTGCGTCTGCTTGGGATGTTATCATGCCTCTTGCTTGTTCTTCTACGCCTTCTTCTTGTGTTCTCACTTCGTATATTGTTGACTCAACTACTAAACTTAATTGTTCTGCTTGTTGTAGTAGGTTTTGTTCTATTTGCGTGTTTGTTACTCGTTCAACTGAATTATAACTTATAAGTCCTAGGGTTATTATTGGTACTGATACTAATAAAATACATATTGTTAATAGTTGCCATTTTATACTTATATTTTTAAGATTCATACTTATTCACCGTCTTTTTTTAAAGCCTCTTTTGTTAAATAAAATGCTCTTTTTAATCATGTGTGTTTTATTTAAATGTTTCCTTTTTTATTTAGTGTTTTTTTAGTCGGTAAAATTAGAAAAGTGACGCATATTTTTCGATGCGAATTATTTTTTTTGAATTTAATTTTTTTTGGAAGCTTTTAAACTTGATTTTTTTTAAGAATTAAGCTTTTATACTAATCATTATAATTTGTTAAAAATATTTTTATGAGAATTTGTTGTAGAAGTTTACTGCGACGTTGCATGCGCCGTATAGTGTTAGTTCATCATCGTTTATGAGGAATATTGGTATTTTTTCTAGTAGGTGTTTGTGTACTGAGTAGTTTAAGAATTCTTTCATGAAGAATTCTTGTATTACATCTTTTGATGCGAGTGCGACTTTTCCTGTGAGGAATAGTCCTGAGTAGGGTTGTGTTGCGATAGCGAGATTTCGTGCGGCTTTTGCGTAGTATGATACGAATAGTTCTATTGCTCTTTTGCAGTATATGTCTGATCTTGATTCGAATATTCTTTTTATTTTCTCGCCTTCATCGTATTTTGTGAGGTTCATTTGTGGTTCGCCGTATATTTTTTTTGATATTATGAAGTCATATAGGTGGCATACTCCTTTTCCGGATACTGCAAGTTCTGATGATATGGGTACGGGTCTGCCGTCGTATAATTTTTCTCTTAGGTAATTTACGTATTCTAAATCTAGGTATAATTCAATTGGTAGTGACATGTGTCCTGCCTCTGATGGTAATGATACTTTTAGGTGTTTTACTGTGTCGTGGTACATTATGCTTGCGCCAAGTCCGTGTCCTGCGCCGAGTATTGCTGAGGTTGTTATTGTTGATTTTATGTCTGCTTCGCTTATTTTTGTTATTTTTGTTTTGTTTAAGAAGTCTAGGCCGTATCCTTCTGCTTCGAAGTTGTTTATGAGTATGAATTTTAGTAGTAGTGTGCTTTTGTTTAAGTCTTGTGTGCATATCTCTACGTTGTGGCTTGTTAGTTTTAATTTGTTTCTGTGTCTTGACACTGCGCCTGCTCCTGCTATTACTGCTCGTGTTATTGATATTTTGAATAATTTGTGTGTTTCTTCTAGTATGTAGTTTAGCGTTTCAGGTAGATTTTGTATGTCTTTTGTTTTTTTGTGGTATTTTAGTATTATTTTGAAGTCTTTATTTGTGAGGACTCCCATTACTGCGAAGTATGAGTTTTCGCCTCCTATGTCTGCAACTAGTATAAATCTTTGGAATTGTTCTATATTAAATGATTCTCTTCCTAGTTCAAATGCTTTGTCCATTATTGTTTATCAGGCTCCTTTTTAATTTAAATGTGATTGACTACTTCGGAATTAAAATAATTTGGTTAGTTTAATAAAATTTAATAAAAAAAGTTTAGTTATTTGTGTGCATCATTGACATTGATATCATTGACATCTGCATCATCACCATGTAGTGCATCATATGTTTCATCATTTTTTTATTTTGCATATCTTCCATATTCATATTCATCATTATATCTTCCATGGATCTCATCATTTGTTCCATCATGTGTATCATGTTATCTGTCATTTTGTGTGTTGTTGTATTCATCATCATTTTCATTTGGTGGAAGTTTCCCATCATTGCTGATGTGAGTGAGTACATATCTTCCATCATTTCTTTTTCTTGATGTTTTGTTGTTATGTTCATCATATTATCTGTCATGCCGAGCATCCAGTCTATTTTTTGTTTCATAATTTCCACCCCTTAACTATTTTTTTAATTTTTTTTTATTTTGTAATTTTTTTTATTAATGATTCATATTAGGTCTTTTATGTGTTCTGCGAGTGTCTGAGTTACATCTTGTTTGGTTTTTAGTTTTTTTACTTTGTCTGCGAGGTCATTGTCTTTCACTGCGTATTTTAGCCAGTTGTAAAAGTCGTTTTTGTCCTCAGTTACGAATTGTTTGAATTCATCATCATTTAATGTTTTGACGTAATTGTGTAGATCTTTTGCATCTTTTAATTCGTCGCCTTTTATTGTTATAAAATGAAATCCTTCATCTGATTTTTTTAATGTTTTCTTTTTTGTGATTTTTTTTAATTTTGCTTTAGGTTTTGGTTTTGGTTTTTCTTCCTTTTTTTCGGGTTCGTCTTTTTTTTCATCTGCATCTGTTTTTGTTGTATCTTTTATTTCTTTTTGAGCGTCTTGTTTTTGTTCTTCTTTAATTTCGTCTCTTAGGTCTTCTTTTATATTTTCTACTTTTTCTTCGGCGACGTTATTTTTTGTCTCATTTTTTTGTTCTTCTATTTTTATTTTTTTTCCGTCTTCATCAAATTTGTGTAATTCATCTTCTTCAAAAACTCGTGCAAGGTCTAATATTATTATTGGTGTCTCGTTTATTACTGCTACGCCTTCAATGAAATCGTCATGTATCTTGTCAGTTATTGTTTTTGGTGGAGGCGTTATTTTTTCTTTTGGTATTTTCATTACGCGTACAACTTCATCTACTCGCATCCCTATTTGTGTGTTTTTTGCCTCTATGACTATTGTTCGTGTGTCTTTTGTATCTTGTTTTGAATCTAATTGTAATTTTTTTGCGAGGTCTATGAGCGTTATTACATTTCCTCTAAGATTTATTATTCCTTCTACATATTCTTTGGCTTCAGGTACATGTGTCATCTCTTCGTGTTTTATTATTTCTCGAACTTCAAATATGTCTACTCCGAATTCTTCATCTCCTATTTTGAAGATGACTAATTGTTTTTCAGAATCATTATTCATTAAAATCTACCCCTTTTTTTTCTTTAATGTATTATGTGTGTTATACATAAGTTATATATAAATTTATTACTAAAGTCATTATAAATTTATTGCTAGCATCTGTATTATTTACTTTTACTAGAATGTTTAAGTAAATAAATATTGCGGAAATGGCTAAATAAATTTTTTTTAATTGATTAGAGGGCTCTAAGCAATATGTATTTTTTTTATTTATACCATTTCCTTTAAATTTAAAAAAATTATTTTTTGTTCTTTGTTCTTTGGTTTTGTAGGTTTTCTAGTTCTTCTTGTTCTTTTTTCTTGTCTTTGTCTGAGAGTTTAAATTCTTGGGCTATTGATTTTATTTTTTCTGTTTCTCGAACAAGGTCTTGTGCTGCGTTGCTTATTTGTGTCATTGATGCGGTTATTTCTTCTGATGATGCGCTTACCTCTTCGCTTCCTGCTGCGTTTTCTTGTGCAGCAGCTGCCATATCTAATAAATCTTTGTTTACTAGTTCTACGAGTTGTGGTATTTCGTTGAATGCTTTGAGTGCTTTTGAAACTCCTTCGCTTCCTTTCTCGACTGCTTGTGTGTTTTCATCCATTGTTGTTACTGCGTCATTTATTTCTTTAGTTATGTTTGTTATCAGTGTTGCTATTTGTCCTGATGCTCTATTGCTATCTTCTGCAAGTTTGCGTACCTCGTCAGCTACCACTGCAAATCCGCGTCCTGCATCTCCTGCGCGTGCTGCTTCTATTGCTGCGTTTAGTGCAAGTAAGTTTGTTTGTTCTGATATGCTTTGTATTGTATCTACTATTTTGCTTATTTCTTTTGATTTTTCTCCTAATTGTTTTACTTTTTGCGCGCCTGTTTTTGTCGATGTGTTTATTTCTGTCATTAATGTGTTTACTTCGTTTGCGGATTGTGCTCCTTTAGTTGAGCTTTCTTTTGTTTTGTTTGCTGCGTTTTGTGCGTCCGCTGAGTTTTTTGATACTGTTTGCGCTCCTTTTGCTACTTC
Organism: Candidatus Woesearchaeota archaeon; assembly: GCA_046543095.1. Classification (GTDB taxonomy): domain Archaea; phylum Nanobdellota; class Nanobdellia; order Woesearchaeales; family 21-14-0-10-32-9; genus 21-14-0-10-32-9. The sequence goes on from JBKHAC010000010.1 coordinate 16,935, forward strand.
TTGTATTGTTGAGGCTATTTGTTCCATTGATGCGTTTACTTCTTCTGCTGAGGCTGATAATTCCTCTGCGGCTGAGGCTGATACTGCTGCGTTTGCATCGACGTGTTCAACAAATGTTTTTAGGTGATCTACCATTTTTTTGAAAGATTCAACTAGTTTTATTATATCTCCTTTTGCCTCAACGTTTACATCCAGTGTTAGGTCTTTATTTGATATTGTATCAGCTATTATACTTAGTTCTTTTACGGGTTTAGCTGTTTCCTCGAGCATTTGATTTATTGATTTTGCTACTTGGCTTATCTCGTCGCATCCATCTACTGTTACTCGAAGTTCTAGGTTGCCTGTTTCTGCGAGTTCAGAAGTTTCTTTTAATATTCTCTCACATGGTTTTTTTATTGATTTTGTTATTAATAATGAAAGAATTATTGATAAACTAACACCTATTATTACTGCAAGTAAACTTATAAATTCTAATCTGTGTGCTGTTGTTACTTCATTTTCTACTAATTTATTTGTGTGTTCTAAATTATAATTTTGTAATTCTGTGAATGTTGTGCCCATCTCTTCTGATATTGGTACCATATCATCTATTCTTTGTATGTATTGTGTATATAATTCTGATTTTTTTTCTTCATCATTAGTGTTTGCTAATTTTCCTATTACTGCATCAAGTGGAATATATACATCTCGCCATGATTCATATTCTTTTACTAATTTTTCTCTTAATTGTTCTTCAGTTCTTGATGTTGCTTTGAAATTTAGTAGTTCTTTTAATGAGTCGTCCATTATTTTGAAGCTGGCTTTTCTTTGATCTAGTATTTCTGTATATTTGTTCATGGAGTTTGGCGTATTTTCATATGTCCACACATCTAGTGTTTGTGCTCTAATTGCCATTCTCTCTGTGTTCATTCGTCCGAGTATTGCTGCTTGATCTAATCTTTCAGTACCTACATATTCTAGGTCTTCTGCTACTTGTTTTATTCCAAAATAGCCCATTATTCCTGTTGTTAGTACTATTAAAGCTATTATTAGAAAACTTGTAATTAGTCTTGTGCCTATTTTTATATTGTTTAATTTAATCATTTCCCACACACCTCTTTTTTAAGGGTGTTTTCAAAAAATATTACTTATAAATATTTGGTTTAAAAAATGAACTTTTTTTACGTATTAGTTTATTTGAGAATTATTAGTTTATTTGTTTTATAAAAAAATTTTCATCTATTGGTTTTATTATTTGTGAGTTTGAAAAAATGAATGAACTTTTTAATTGACAACTATTTGAATAGTTTAGGTTTATGTGTTCTATGAATTTTGTTACTTCATTTATTGATTTGAATCTTGTAAAAAAGGCAATATTGTGTTTTGTATTTGATATTTCAAATACTCTGTATACATTGCCTGATGTTTGTAGAAATTCTAGTAAGATGTTTTTTTTATCTGATAGTTTTTTTATGTGTGCTAGAAATAGGCATCCTATGGTTAAATTCATTAAATTTTCATCTAATATTATTTCAAAAGAATTTATTAGGCCTTCCTTTGTTAATCTATTTATTATTTTTGATATTCCTGTTATACTTAAATCTAATTTTTTTGACATTGTCATTAATTTTGTTCTTGGATTTAATGCTAGTTCTTTTAGGACTATTTGTTCGTTTTTTGATATTGGTTTATTGGTGTATTCTTTTATTGTGTTTTTTTCATATTTTTGATTTTTTGATGTTTCGAAGTCATTATTTAAAATAGAATTTTGATATATGTGTTTTTTTGAGTATTTTGTGCAGTTTTTTAGAGGTAAAAATAATATTTCTTTTAAGTCTATTGCGTCGTTGTATTCTTCATCTGTTTTTATTAAGAATTCGTGATACTCATTTATATTTTTAAAAGGTTTGATTATTACTCTGTTAATTATTGGGTCTATTACTTTAAATTCGCACAGTGAATTTTCCATTATATGTGAGTGTAGTTTTGATTGTCTTATTTTTTTTATGCGGTTTTCATTTGCTGTAAATAAGAATAATACATAAAATTCGAAGTTTAGTGCTATTGGATTTATTGATAGAGTGTATTTTTTTATTATTGTTTGTTCTAGTTTTTTTCGTATGTTTTGTGTTGCGGTTATTGATATTTTTATTTTTTTTGATAGAGTTGTATCTGTTGTTATTGGGTTTTTTACTAGTTCGAGTAGTATTTTTTTTTCATTTTTGTTTAAAAAAAATTTTTGCATATAAAAAACTTAAAAGAGGTTTGTTTAAATAATTTTTTGTTTATGAACTTGTACTTTTTTATTTGTATTATTATTAAAAAAAAGAAAAAGAGGTTGAAGAGGTATATATTTATCATTAAATTTTTTTTTTATGCGTCTTCGAGTCCTGTTTCGGTCACGTTGAATATGCATTCGTTATCGGGTAGGTTTGGTGAGTCGACGAGTTTTGCGACGCGTGTGTTCTTTTTGCCTCGTCTGAGGTATATTCTAAATGTGCTGTTGTGTCCGACTATGTGGCCTCCGATTGCTTCTGTTGGGTCTCCGAAGAATGCGTCTGGTTTTGCCATTACTTGGTTTGTGACGTATACACAGAGGTTATATTTGTCTGCGAGTAGGGCGAGTGTGTGCATGTGTTTGTTTAGTTTTTGTTGTCTGTCTGCGAGAGTTCCTCGTCCTACGAATTCTGCTCTGAAGTGTGCGGTTAGTGAGTCGACGATTACTATTTTTACTTTGAGCCCTTCTTTGATTAGGTCTTCGACTTTTTCTGCGAGGATCATTTGGTGGTCTGAGTTGAATGCTCGTGCGACTTTTATATTTGTGAGTACTTTGTCGCTTTCAAGTCCGAATCCTTGTGCGAATTGCATTATTCTCTCTGGTCTAAATGTGTTCTCTGTGTCTATGTATACTGCGACGGCGTCTGGGTCGTCTCTTTGTACGCTTACAGCTAAGGTGTGTCCTATTTGTGTTTTTCCTGAGCCGTATTGTCCGAAGCATTCTGTGATTGCGCCTGTTTCGAATCCTCCTGCGAGCATTGTGTCTATGTTTTGGCTTCCTGTTTTTATTTTTAATATATTATCTCTTTTATTTAGCATGTCTGTTCCTGATTGGAAGCCCATGTCTAGGTTGTCTCTTGCTGCTTGTATTATTTTTCTTGCGACAGCTTCGGATACGCCTGCTGCGTCTGTGAGTGTTCCTATGCTTGCGACTGCGATGCTTAGTAGGTCGTCAAATCCTGCTGCTGCGAGTTTCTCTGCGGTTGCTGCGCCGACTCCGGGTAGGTCCATTACATCTATTTTTTTTGTTTCTTTTTTTGCCATGTTAATCATCCTTCAATTTTTAATTATTGTTCATCTTCATCGTGGTGTTCGCCGTCTTGAAGTGCTAAGTATTCGTATGCTTTGTTGAGTACTAGTGTTGCTTTGGGCAAATCTCCTATTCTTAGGCTGTTTGTTGTTTGCCAGTTGCCTTCTTTATCCATATAGCTTCTCTCAAAAGATACTGTTTTGTATTTAGTCTCTTTGCCCTCGGAATCTTTTCCGTGGTTTAGCCATATTGTTGCAGAAATTGTTCCTGCTCTGAATTTTTTTTCAGGCAGTTTTTTTCCCATTATATCTTGTACGCTTGGTACGTTCATATTTGGCCTTCCGGCTCCATCTATTTTTTTGTTTGTCATATTTTTTCACCCTTGCTTATCGCTTTTTATTTCATATCATCCTTCTATTATGAGCTGCTTTTTGGCTCCAGATGATGGGTTGTTAGCATTAGTTAATACGCTTTTCTTTATATATGTTGAGTGCGCGTATGTCCAGTGTGTTTGTTTTTTTTATTATTTGGTTAAATTTGTATCTATTTTTTTTTAATTTTTTTTTAAATAATAGAATAAAAAAATAATATTTATATAGTTGTGAATTAAAAAAATTATTATGAGATACTTTCTTGCTGTGCCTTTGCCTGAAGATGTTAAGCGTGAGCTTCATAAGATTAATTCGGCTCTCTCTAAATTTAAGGGTTTAAGGTTTGTAAATCCTGATAATATGCATTTAACGCTTCTTTTTCTTGGTGAGAATGGTGCTTCAAAAAAGATTGGTGATTTAAAGAAGATTAAATTTGAATCTTTTTTATTAAAAACAAGTAAGATTACTTTTTTTCCAAATTCAGGTAAAGTTAAGCTTGTTTGGGTTGAACTCGCAGAATCAGATGAGTTGTTAAAGCTTCAAAAGAAGTTGTCTAAATTATTTGGTATAACTAAGCCTTATCTTCCACATATTACTCTTGCGCGTGTTAAGAATCTTAGTAGTGATGAGAAAGCCGAGTTCTTTGATGTTATATCTAATTTGAAGCCTTTAAAGCTTAGTATTCCTGTGAAGAATTTTAAGCTTTATAGTAGTGAATTAACTGTGCTTGGTCCTGTTCATCGTGTTATTGAGTATTTTGAATCTGAACCTTCTTTGAAGTTGAAGAAATAATTCCTGATTTTGTTTGATTGTTTTTTTATTATTTCTTATTTTTAAATTATGTTGTTTTTGTATCTGTGATTGTTTCTATTTTCTTATCTGTTGTTTGTGTTTTATCTATCTTTTTTTTCTTCATGTATTTTTCGACGTCTTTTAGTGCTTTTCGTATCTCGTCGCTGTTAAATCCTTCATCTTTAAGTTCTGTTTCGATTTCATCTTCGCTCTCATTTAATGTTTTGTCTATTGCGACTAGTACGTCCATTAGTGGTTCTTTGTTGGTTTGTTTTGGTTTTACTTTTTTAAGTAGGTTTGGTTTATTTTTTTCGAGTTCTTCAGCTTTTGCTTTTTCCCTTTCTTGTTTTATTTTTTCGCGTTTTTGTTTTATTTTTTTAAGTGTAAATCTCGTTAATAAACTAAATAAAGTTAATATTATAATTCCTAAAAATATTATTATTGTTGTTTTTGTAGGGAATGGAGTTATATATTTGTGTGTCTCATTAAAATCCATTGCATTCTCGTGTAGTGTATATGTGTAGGGTTCATCTAGGATGTAGCCTAGTGCTTCAAGCCTTAATGTGTTTGTATCTTCCTCTAGTTCTGTGTGTGGTAGTTGTTGATACACATATACTCTAAGATTTCTATTGTCAAGTTCGAGTTTCTCAGGTAGAGGATATGTGTTTGCTTGTGCGAGCCATCTCATATTTAAGGTGTAATTTTCATCTATATTGTTTTTTAGAGTGAAGTATCCTGGTTCTGTTTCTGTATTTTGTTGTATTTTTCGTATTTCAAATGGTGCGTAGTCATATCTTCTTATATGTGTTTTATAACTCTCAGTTATATTATAATCGGGTGATTGGCATATTGCATTTATTTCTATTTCATCTGAGAATTCTTCTGTATAATAGTAGTTTAGAAATATTCTCTCATTTGCATCTTGAATAGTTGTATTTTCAAAGAAGTCGCTAAATTGTAGTTCGCAGTTAAAATTTGATTCTGATTTTTCCACATCAACAATTATAGTATCTTCTTGTTCAGTAAAATAATATTCTTTTTCGAATTTGAAATCTATTATTGGTTTTTTGTAGCTTATAACTGGGAATTCTTTGAATGCATCATCTGTTTTAAGTATTAATTTTCCTGTAATAAGTCCGTCTTCTGATATAAGTCTTCGAGCAACTCCCGCGCCGGTTTCTGTGTCTATATCGATGCTCACTTTATCTTTTAGTGACTCGCTTAAGTAGTATTCATATTCTTTTTCTGCTATTATTTCAAAGTTTATATTATCGTCGAAGTAGAGTATTGTTGGGTTCATTAATATTGGTGTAAATTCATGCATGAATACTTTGTATCCTAGTGTGTTTTCAAGCAGAGTAGTCCAACCTGTTTCTTCTCTTGTATCAAGCACCCAATTTATAGCGTCATCTCGCCATGATTTATCTGTGATATCTGTAAATGTTTCTATTGCGCTTAGTGTTGTAATTATGCTATGATCTGGTCCGAAGCTTCCTATGTTATTTTGTGTGAATAGTACCCATCTTTTTACATTTTCATCTTGTGTTGCTCTGTATGCGTTTATGTTATTTAGTATTTCTCTGTTATTGCTTATTTGTTTTCCTGCAATTCTTGCTCTATTTATTTCTCCTTCGAGCCAAGTTATCCCGTCAGATTTTGCATCATCGCTAAGATCATTTAATAATAGTGTTTTTTCTGTAATTCCTGGTGCGCAACTTATATCTTTTCCTCGGATTAATGTTCCATCATATACATCCCAATCAGGTTTATCCTCTGACCAACATCCTCCTTCCATGAAGAAGCTTACTGTGTTATCTGCATAATCCCATGATTCTAGCAGTACATCTCCAAAATAGTTTTTTATATATACTTTAAATCTCGCATCGCAAGTAACATTTAATTCTGTTCCTGCCCTATAATCAAATCTGTAATCAGTTCTTGTATTATTTCGTGTAAGTGTAAATGTATCTATTGTTGTTGTATCTAGCATCGCCCTGCATGTGACTTCTTCATCCACAGCAGGTGTTCTATGAGGTAATATTGTGAGTATCCAGTCCTCGTTTTCTATTTTGTTTTGATGAAATTCAACCCATAATAATGCGTCGTAATATACTCTGTTTTCAAGTCCGTATCCTGCTTTTGACAAATATTTTAGAACTTCTACTGTTTCATATAAATCGCATTTTTGTTGTGGCCAACATTTCTCTTCATTGTCTCTTGTAAGTTTTAGTACTTCAAGTAAATTGTTTGCATCATCTTCCATATCAAGTAATGTGTATCCGTATATTTTTATTGCGTTATTAATAGGATCTTGTGTATGAGGTGTGTTGAGTGATTGAATTAATGCTGTTTTGTAGTCGTTAAATTCTATTTTTTTCTCTTTTGTCTCGTTATCATATTCTACTTTTACAGTTATATCATCACAAATTATATCTTGTGGTTTAAATGCTATCATATTGCAATTATTTTGCCATATTGTTTTTGTATATTCTTCGACGCAGCTAATCTCTAAATTAAACTCTGTATTAGCCTCACATATCTCAAAATATACATTTTCTTGTTTTGTTTGGTCAGGGTTTATGTTTATGGTTATGCTTTGAGCAAGTGTTGGCACTAATAAAATTAGTAGTGTTATAAATAATAATTGTGTGTAGTGTCTCACCATTAAAATTCATTCGTGTTAACTATTTTATATAATTTTCCTAAAAATATGGGTTTTTTATATTAAATCGTGGTTAATTGAGAATTGGAATTTAGTTTAAGAGAGTGATTTTTTCTTTATTTAAATATGTGATATGTTAAAAATTGTGTGTTAAAAATTACAACATAATTTTTGTTTAAAAAAAGTAAAAAAGCACATATTATGTGTTGATTATTTAGATAATCCGTGCTTTTTTTTAATAAAAAAAATATTTTCAGAGAGTTTCTTATTTTATTACAAACTGGGTTTAATATCTTGCTGCTTCGAGAGTGATTTTTGGCTCAATTTGTAATGATAGAAAATCCGCCAGCGAAAATTCACGTAATACTCTTCGGCTCTGCTACGATTGGAACACGTGAATTTTAGGATTTTCGTTTTATTTTAGTTTTCTTCTACGAGTGCTTTGAGGTCTTCGTCGCTCTCTTCTGCAATTTGTTCTCTATCACGTAGCACTGCCTCGTAGTATGCTGCAGGTTTTATATGGATAATTTCTGTTTTATGTATTAGAAATCGTCCATCTCTGCTTCTGCTTATTTTATTTTTTATTAAAGGCATTTGCCTTATTTGTTCTTCTTTTTTGTTGGTTAATCCCATTTTTATATCACCTATTTTTATGTAGGTGTAACTTCAAATTAATAGTTGTGGTTGAAAAATCGAAGAATTGTTGGTTTTAAATTATTAAGTTCGAAATTATAACGGATATAACTCCTGCGCTTGTGCCGAGAGTTGCGCTCATTAGTATTTTTATTATACTAACTCCTCGAAGTTTCATCATTGTGATTATTGTGAGTGCGCAAAATATCGTTGCAATTATTATTAAAAAATAATGGTATGTGAATATTATAAATCCTATTAGGAATGCTCTTGCTATATGTCCTGAGAAGAATTTGTTTTCAAGTCTTGTTTTTAGATTTTGTCTTTGCTCTCTTGTTGCACCTTTTTGTTTTGCATATTGTTTAAATAATCTTATTTTTCTAAGGCTTGTTTTTGATATAATTAAAATAATTGTTACTATTAAAAGACCTGTTAATGATGAATATAATATTTCTTGTCCAAGTGTTGCGCTTAACGCTATTAGTATTATTGTTCCTAGTGTTGATGTTAGAAAATTTATTATTTTAAATATTGTGTGTATTAGCATTTTGTTAATTTTGCAACAAAAAATCCGTCTGTTCCTAGTTTATGTGGCCAGAGTCTTCTTGCTTTTTTTATTTCATCTTTATATGTGTTTTCAAAAAACTTTGTAACTGCATTATCCCCTACATTTATTTTTATTTCTTCTAATGTTAAATCGTTGTGTTCTTCTAATAAAAAGTTTATTATTTGTTCATTTTCCTCTACTTCAAGTGAGCATGTGCTATAAACTAATGTTCCGCCTTTTTTTAAACATAAATACGCTGATTTCATTAATTCTTTTTGTAATCTTGCTCGTGCCTCAAGGTCTTGTTTTGTTCTTTGTTTAAAATAATCTTTCTCAACGCAGAAGTTTCCTCCACAGGGTGCGTCCAGTAATATTTTGTCAAATTTTATTTTGTAATCGTGTGCAAATCTTGCGTCTTTTTTATATATAAGTATATTTGTTGCGCTAAGTCTCTCTATGTTGTTTTTTAGGCTTTGTATTCTTGATTTATTTTCTTCGAGTGCAAATATTACTCCTTTATTTTCCATGAGTTGTGCTAGGTGTGTGCATTTTCCTCCTGGTGCTGCTGCCATATCTAGTACTTTTTCGCCAGGTTTTGGTTCTAGTATTTCTGCGGGTACTTGGCTTGCTGCATCTTGTATATAAAAATATCCTTGTAGGTATTCTTGTGTGCTTGCAAGTGAGAATTCTGCTTCGTAAAAATAGCCATATTTTAAGTAAGGTATTTTTTCGAGTTTTATTTTTCTTTTTTTTAATCGTTTAATTAAATCTGTCTCTGTTATTTTTAGTGTGTTTACTCTTAAAGCTTTTTTTTGTATAATATTCTCTGGTTCGAATATTTCTCCCATTTCTTCGTATCTTTTTAAAAAATCCATTTTGTTTATATTATGTTTTTATTATATGAGAAGTTGTTCTTTATTTAATATTCTTTTTATTATGAATTTGGTTTAATGTTTTTTTTATTTGTACAATATTATTATTTTGAGTTATTTTTGAATATGTCTTTTATTATTTAATTATTTGTATCTATTTCAAGGTTTGTTGTCGCGCATATTGCTCCTTCAAAATTTATTCTTTGTAAAAATTCTTCTGGTTTGAGTTCGTCAAAATGTGTTAGAATTATTTTTTTGGGTGTGGCTTTTAATAATAGTTTTTTTACTGACTCTGGGCTTAAATGTCCGCAGTTATTCTCATTTATTGCTGCTGCATCGCAAATTATCATATCTGAGTCTTTTGAGAAATTTATTAATTCTTCTGTAAGTGATACATCTGTTATGAAGGTCACTGTTTTTTTATCTGTTTTAAGTTTTAATGAGAATACTTTTGCGTATGGTTTTGTTTTTTGTAGTGATATAACTGATTTTATTTCTATATCTCCTATATTATCTGGGAGTGTTGTTATAAATTCGTATGTGAATTTTCTAAAATCATCTGCGTTTGGTATTATTTCATCTGATATTTTTCCTCTAAGATCTACTGGGGCATATATTTTTAGGTGTTCGCATCTTCCTGCTCTATTCATGTATGCAAGTAAATTATATAAATTTTTTATGTGGTCAAAATGTATATGTGTGAGTATTATTGCGTCTAGGTGAACATTTGTTTCTGTGAGTATTTTTGGTGATCCTGCATCAAATAATATTTTTGTTGTATTTGTATATGCTGAAAAGCAGCTATGTTCGTCTGTTGGTGTTATCCATCCACTGTTCCCGTAGAATTTTATTTTCATATACTTGTTTAAGTTTTGATTGTATATATAAATTCTTCTAATTATAAGGCTCTTAGGGATTCTATTAAACTTCTGATAATGGTGTTAATCTTTTTTTTTAATAAAATTGGGTATTCTAATTTTTTCAATTAAATTTTTTTATCATATTTTAATAAAAACATTTTTAATATATGTGTTTTTATTTATTTTTAGGTGATTTATATGAAGATTTTGCTTATTGGTGGTGGTGCGCAGGGTAGGGCTGCGCTTTTTGACTTGTTAAGATTCTCTGATTGTAGTGTTGTTGTTGCTGATAATAATTTAGAGAGTATAACAAGTTTTATTGATTCTCAAAATCTTGATAGATCTAGAATTATTTTAGTTGAGGTTGATGCTAATAATAAGGAAAGTCTTCTTCCTCTTTTTCGTGATGTTGATATTGTTCTTGATTTGCTTCCGACTATTTTTCGTAAATTTATGACTGAACTTGCTATTGAAACTAAAACTAATATTGTGAATACTTCTTTTCACTCTCACGTTGCTCATCTTGCTAATGATGCTGCGCTCGCAGGTATAACTGTTATGCCTGAGGCGGGTCTTGATCCAGGTATTGATTTAATTTTGGCAGGTCATGGTATTAGTTGTTTTGATGAAGTTTATGAATTTTCATCTGCGTGTGGCGGTATTCCAAATAAAGATGCTTGTACTAATCCTTTGAATTATAAAATTAGTTGGAATTTTGAAGGTGTTTTGTCTGCTTATAAGCGTCCAGGCGATATCATTATTGATGGTGAGGTTGTGAGTGTTAGTTCGGATAATGTTTTTGATTTTAGTCGTGAAATTGATGTTGAGGGTGTTGGTTTAATGGATATTTATCCTAATGGTCATACTTCGACTTATGCTTCTTTATTGAATCTTTCAAGCACCATTAAAAATATGGGGCGTTATACTCTTCGTTGGAGTGGTCATTCTGAGTTTTGGCGTAAAATTGTTGCTCTTGGTTTAATTGATGATGAGCCTGTTTTGGGTATTAGTCCTAGGCAGTATTTAGCGAAAGTTCTTGAGCCTAAGCTTCAATATGAATCTGGTGAGAGTGATCTTGTTGTTTTAAGAAATGAATTTAAGGGTGTTATTAATGGTGAAAGTAAAACATTGGTTCAAACTTTAGTTGATGAGCGGGATCTTGAAACTGGTCTTATGGCTATGAATAGGACTGTTGGTTTTACTGCGAGTATTGTTACTTTGATGATTTTAAACAATATTATTTCTGAAACAGGTCTTTTAAGTCCTGCTCGTGATGTTCCTTTTGATTTGTTTTTGGTAGAAATTGAGAAAAGAAATATAAAAATAAAACAAAAATTTGTTTAAAATTTTAATTAGTTTTTAGTTTCGTCTTCATCATCGTCGATGTTTTCATTATTTTGTGGAGTTTCTTCATCTGTTTCTTCTCCAAAATCTTCTGAATCATCTTCTGATGGTGTAAATATTTCTTCTGGTTCTGCTTCTTTTTCTCTTGGTTTCTCTTGTTCTTGTTGTGTTTGAGATGTTGGCTCTGGTGCTTGAGCATCTCCTATTTTTTCTGCAAAACCTACTTTTCTTAGAACTTTTGTTATTTTGATTCTAACATAATCGCCTGAATTCACATTTGGTACAAATAGTACGAAGCCGTCTTTTTTTGCAACGCCATCTCCTTTCTCTCCAACTGCTTCAATTCTTACATCGATTTCATCGCCAACATTTACTGGTGGTGTAAATTGTTGTCTGTCATTGTGTCCAAACCTGGATCTTTTTTCAAATCTGTCATTCATTTTTTTATTTCACCTATACTGTGACCTTATTTTTTGTTAAGGTCATAGCACTAAAAGTTTCTTTTATTTAAAAACTTTTAGATAAATAATTCGTAAATAAGGTGTTTGATTATTAGACTTTGTTGAAACTGTATTTAATTGAAAAAGTTAGAGGGTATTTTCCTGCTCTAAAGGGTTAATCTTCGGTTAACTTTTTAGCTAACGCTAAAAAGCGAGGATTCTTCTGCTCTAACTTTAGCAAATTAGTGAGGGAAAACATCTGAAGCTTAAAGGTAATATTTTTTTGCCCCGTGCAAAAAAATTGAGGATTTCTTTCGCTCGTAATTTAAAAAATTACTTAATTAATCGTTGCTTGGTTTATTTTCGCATCATAATATAGTATTCTTCATGACCTAATGTTTTTTCTATTACTTGTGCGCCTTGGTTTATTTCTTCTTCAATTATTTTTTTGAACCATTGTCTTTGTGAGGTTATTTGGTTTTTTCCACTTATTGATTTATTTGAAAAAGATATTATTATATTTTTTGAATTTATATTTTTTATTAGCTCTTTTGATGCTCCTCTTTTTATGTATTCAAGGCCATCGAGTACTTTAAATAAAAAAGTCACATCTTTGTTTTTTGTGTTTTTTCTTATTATTTCTTGGGTATCATTATTTGTCAAGTCGAGTGTTTGTGCGCATCCTTTAAACTTATTATTTTTTATATACTTATCTAAAAATTGTACTTCGTCTGTGCTTATATCCGCTAAATATACTTCTTTTAAGTCTTTTAAAAGGGTGTATGATAATGGATTTAAACCGCATCCAAGGTCTGCTATTGAATTTATTTTCCCTATATTTTGCTCTATTGTGTTGTATAATGTTTTAAAATGTTCCAGTCTCTCTTTTGTTGATCTGTGGGATTTTAAGAAAGTTTGTGTATCTTTTGAATTAAAATTAAAATCTTTTTTTTCTAAATATTTTTCTTGTTTTGCTTTACTTTGTTTGTTTTTTTGGAATACTCCGTGTAGTATTCTAAGTTTTTGGCGTACATATTTTTTTAGTAATTTAAATTCTTTTGATTTTGTGTTTATCTCTATTGTGTTTGTTATTTGTTTTTCCAGTGCAAGATAGCTTTTCAGGTTTTGTTTTTTGTATTCTATTATTATATTTTTTATTATATTTTTATTTATTCCTCTAAGTTCTTTTTTATCTATTATTTTATCTATAAGCTCATCCAAAATCTCATCACCTAGTTCATATTTTCCAGCGTAGTATTCCTGCGATGCCTCCTAGGCCATCTATTTTTGTCATTGTGTTTTTTTGTGTAATTATTATAACATCTGCATTTGTTGATTCTGCTACTTTGAGTAATTCATCAAGTTCTCTGTATTCGCCTTTATCTTTTGCGCTCTTTAAATATATCTCTGATATAATCACATTTTGTGCTGCGCCTAGATTTATTTTCTCTTTGGCATCTTTCAGACCGTAGAATGCTTTATCATCATGTATTGCTTTCATTAAATTGTCAATTATATTTTCCTCGTGTGCTGATCTGTCATCTTCTAGTGTTTTTCCAAGTTCAGGGCTTTTTAAAAGTTCAAATATTGCTGCATCATTAACGCTTGATATTGTGCAAGTAAGTGTTTTTTTTCGTATATCATCAGGCATCTCTTTTAGCACATAATCTTTCCAAAACGCGGGGGAGCCTATAACTATTCTATCTATTTTTAATCGTTCTTTATAATCTGTAATATTTTTTGCTATATCTTTAAAAAAAGTGTTTGTTCCTGTTGAATTTTCAACTTTCTTTTTTACATCTCCTCGAAGTTCTGTTATTTTTTCAAATCCTCTATTATTGAGAATTCCTATTATTGCATCTTCTCTATCAAATAGTGCTAGAAGACTTTTTTTTCTTGGTTTTGTTGATTCTTGTAATCTTTTTATTTGATAATTTGCCCATGCTTCTTTCTTAATTGTTAAAACGTCATTTATCTCTAAATTAAATGAATGGTATGATCCAAGTGATACATCATCTGGTCCTTCTTTTATTGTTCCAAGTATTCTTAATGCGTTATTTTCTGGTACATATTCTATTTTTTCGGCTTGAAGTGTTAAAAATACTTTTTTTCTAACAACTTTAAAATTTTCCTCTGTTCCTATTTTTATTTTTCTCTCTGTTTGTCCTTTAACTATATCTGTTTGTTCAATTAAATGGCTTAGATGCCATAAATCTTCCTCGTCTGTTATCCTAATTTTTACTTCTCCAAATTTAAAATCTTGTTTTATTATATCCATTTTTTCATCATTTAATTTATCATTATTTAATTTATCATTATTTAATTTATCATTATTTAATTTTTCATTATTTATTATTTCATTATTTAATTATTTAAATATGTAAATAATTTTGTTTATATAAACAAACATATAAACACATATAAATAAACTTTTTTTATTTAAAAAGACATATTTATTTAAAAAGTCATATTTTGTTTAAAAACAATATTGAGTTCATATTAATATATGATAAATCATTATTAAATATTTGTAAATCTATACTAAAAACACTTGTAAGTAAATAAAACTTGCGTACAATAGATGTATTATTTGGTAAATTGTTCTAAATTGTTTATTTAAAGCTAGAATATTGCTTTATTTTTTAAAAAAACACTACTTCTCATAAAAAACAAGTTTGTGACACTGATAAGTAACCAACACTCAAGCACAATTTGTTAATAGTAAAAAACAAAATTTATTTAAAGTAGTAGTTAATTATAATATTAAAAAGAGGGGGGATTTTCCCTAGGGGGTATAGTAAAATGATAGTAAAAGATGAATTTTTAAATAAATTAAGACGGTATTTTTCATTGAATTTGTATGAGGTTAAGATTTGGACTGCGCTTTTGTCAAGAGGTGTTAGTACAGCTGGTGAATTATCAGACATTGCGAATGTTCCAAGGAGCCGTAGTTATGATGTTCTTGAGACTTTAGAGAAAAAAGGTTTTGTCGTTATGAAAATTGGAAAACCAATTAAATATATTGCGGTTCCACCTAAAGAAGTTCTTGAGCGTGTGAAAAAAAATATTAAATCTGATGCTGATCAGCATATTAAAATGCTTGATGAATCTAAAAATACTGATTTAATAAGTGAGCTTAATTCTCTTCACACTCAAGGTGTTGAGCTTGTTGAGCCTGCTGATTTATCTGCATCTCTTAAAGGTAGACATAATCTTTATAATCATATTGATATGACTATTCGTACTGCTGAAAAGACTTTATCTATTATGACTACATCTCAAGGTTTTTTAAGAAAAGTTGAAGGTTTAAAACCTGTTCTTGAGCAACTTAAAAAACGTGGTGTTAAGATTAGAATAGCTACTAATATGAATAAAGAGACTGAAAATGCTGCAAAAGAACTTAAAGGTATTGCTGATGTAAAACACACTGATGCTAATGCTCGGTTTATTGTTGTTGATGGTCGTGAAATTATTTTTATGATTATGGATGATAAAGATATTCATCCCACATATGATATTGGTATTTGGATTAACTCTCCTTTCTTTTCTGTGGCTATTGATAATTTATTTGATATTGCTTGGAAAGGTATGAAAGAAGTTAAGCTTGTTAAAAAATAATTTCTTTTTTTCTTTTTTTTATTAATTTATTTATTTTTGGCTGATTATTTGAATAGGATTTAAAATGGATTTTAAAGAAATTATAGAAGGTCTAAGCGAGAATGAAATTAAAGTTTTGAAATCTTTAGATGATAATTCAAATAATAATCTTAACTCCTTAACTGATTTATCTAAAAAAACTGATTTGAAAGAAATAATTGTTATGCGTAGTTGTCAGTGGCTTTCCAATAAAAAATTAATTAATTTAAAAAAAGATGAAAAAACAAAGATTGTTCTTGGTGTTAATGGTTTAGATTATTTGGGGGATGGAAAGTCTAATCGTAAAAAAATTCCTGAGTTAAGGTTTTTAGAGTTTATTAAAAAAAATGGAACCTCTAGAACTGAGCTTTTAGATTCTAAAATTTTAAATGAACAGGAACTTAATGCGTGTACTGGTTTGCTTAAAAAAAATAAATTTATGTTGATTGAAAAAAAAGATGATGATTTGTATTATTCTATAACCAAAGATGGTTTAAATAAATTAGTTGATGGTTTTGATGAGCAGGAATTAATTGAAAAAATTGGATTTAGTGGTTTATTTGAATTTGATTTATCTGAAAGTGAAAAAGCTACATTAAAAGAGCTTTTAAAAAGAAAGGATATTGTCGATAAAAAAAATGTTGTTGAGTGGTTTGCATCAATAACTGATGAGGGTATTAAAGTTAAAAAAAATCTTAATTCGTATAATACTTTAAATGTGGTTGATAAATTAACATCTGATATGTTAAAAGATGGTTCTTGGAAAAATATTACTTTTAAAAAATTTGATGTATCAAGCTCTGTTCCTGAAATTACTGGTGGTCGTCGTCATCCTGTAAGTGAAGTTCATAATTTAATAAGGGATGTTTTTTTAAGTATGGGTTTTGAAGAGATGGAAGGTCCTCTTGTTGAAAGTGAATTTTGGTGTATGGATGCTATGTGGATTCCTCAAGATCATCCTGCAAGGGATGTTCAAGATACATTTTACACCGGGCTTAAAGCTAAACTTCCAAGTCTTGATTTAATTAAAAAAATTAAGGCTGTTCATGAAGATGGTGGTGATACGGGTTCTACTGGTTACATGAAGCCTTGGGATGTTGAAAAGGCAAAAAACTTGATTTTAAGAACTCATAGTACTGCGACTACTTTTAGGCAATTTGGTGAGAAAAAAATTAATTGTGATTGTAAATATTTTTACACCGCGACTGTTTATCGTAATGAGGCTACTGATGCTACTCATTTAGCTGAATTTGTTCAAACTGAAGGTTTTATTATGGGTGATAATCTTGGTTTGCCTCATTTGATGGCGACTATTAAAGAATTTTATGCAAAACTTGGTATTACTAAAATTAGGTTTAAACCAACTTATAATCCTTACACTGAGCCTAGTATGGAGGCTCATTATTATGATGAGCATAAAAAGAAATGGTATGCTTTAATTAATTCTGGTGTTTTTAGACCTGAGGCTCTTTTACCTTATGGTATTACTAAATCTGTTATTGCTTGGGGTATGGGTGGTACGAGGGTTGCTGCTCTTTTAAATAATATTGCACCTAAAGACATGGTTGGGTCAAATGTTAGTTTTGATTGGATTGCAAAACATAAAGCGCCTGTTGCGAGGCTTGATTAAAAATGGCTGTTGAAATTGTTACCACATTAAATTTAATTAATAAAGAATTAGTAAAAAAAATAACTCTTGATGAACTTGAAAATGTTCTTTTTGATATGGGTTTTGAACTTGATAAATTAGATTCTGGTGAGCTTAATATTGAGCTTACTCCTGAAAGGTTGGATCTGCTTAGTTTGCAGGGTTTTGCTCGTGCAATTAATAGTTTCAAATTTGGTGTTGAGCCTAAAACTCATTTTAAAATTAATAAAAGTAATTATGTTGTAAATGTCACATCTAAAGTTGAAAATGTTAGGCCTTTTACTGTTTGTGCTGTTATTAAAAATTTATCTCTTGATGATAATAAGCTTGAGCAAATAATTGATATTCAAGAAAAGCTTCACTCTCTTCTTGCGCGTGGTCGTGTTAAAGGTGCGATTGGTATTTATCCTTTGGATAAAATTAAGATGCCTATAACATACTCTGCTGATTTTCCTGATAAGATTAATTTTGTTCCTTTAGGTGAATCTAGAATTTTTAATGGTAGAGAAATATTGATTAATACTGAAAAAGGTCGTGAATTTGCGCACCTTCTTAATAATCTTAAAATGTATCCTTTTTTTATTGATTCAAATAATAAGATTTTATCTATGCCTCCTATAATAAATTCTGATTTAACTGGGAAAGTTACCACTAATACAAAAGATTTGTTTATTGAGTGTAGTGGTTTTGATAAATTGTTATTGAACGAGCTACTTGTAAATATTATTACTATGTTGGATTTTATGGGTGGTGATATTTATGGTGTTGATGTAAAATATCCAAATGAAACAATAACTTATCCAAGGCTTGAACCTATAACTTTGACTGTTAAAAAAGATACAATTTCAAAACTTCTTGGTTTATCTCTTAATGATAATATTTTGAAAAATCTTCTTTTAAAAATGTTATATTCTGTAAAATCGATTAACAAGTCTGAAATAATTGTTGAAGCTCCTTGTTTTAGGCGTGATTTGTGGCATGAAATTGATGTTGCAGATGACATTGCAAGAGCTTATGGTTATAATAATTTTAAATTAGCTTTACCTAATATTTCAACTATTGGTAAAACTCTTCCAATAAGTGATTTAAAAGAAGAATTATCTAACTTACTTGTAGGTCTTAATTTTATTGAATTATATACTAACACTTTAGTTTCAAAAAAAGATCATGTTAATAATATGCTTTTAGGTAATGTTAATTTTATTCCTGTAATTAATGGTACTGAAAATCAGAGCATGATGCGTCTTAGTATTTTGCCTGAATTATTAAATTCTCTTATGAATAATAAACACATATCTTTACCTCATAGAGTTTTTGAAGTTGGTTTTACTATTATTCCTGATAAATCTTGTGATGTTCTTTGTAAAAATCAGTTAAATTTGGCGTGTGTGATTGCTGATAGACAAGTTACTTTTACTCAAATAAAACAAGTTCTAAATAATGTTTTAAAATCTAAAGGTTTGTCTTGTGTTATTAAACCTTCAAAGAATCCTTCTTATATTAATGGTAGATTTGGTTTAATATTTATTAATGATATTGAAGTTGGTATTATTGGTGAGGTTCATCCAGAAGTTTTATCTAATTTTAAATTGTTCAATCCTGTTGCGTGTTTTGAATTAAATCTTAATTTATTATTAAATATTTTAGAAAAATAATTTTTTTTAGAAAAGTATTTAAAGTGTTTTCTTAGTTGTTTTTATTATAAAAATTTATATTATTAATAATTATTATTAATTTTTATAAAATTAAAAGGTGAGAAAATGACTAAAAAGAATATAAAAAAACATGTAAAAAAGCCTGTAGAAAAAAATTATGAGAAATTAAATTATGCTAACATGAGTGTTGCTAAATCAAAGCGTGCTTTGCAAATTGCTGTTCTTGGTTCAAGTGATGTTATTTGTTCAAAAAAAGCGTATAATATGGCTTTTGAACTTGGTAGAGAAATTGCTAAAGTTAAAGGTGTGACTTTAACTGGTGGTGGTCTTGGTGTTATGGAAGCCGCGCTTAAAGGTGCAAAAAAAGAGAAGGGTTTAACTTTAGCTATTGTTCCTTGGGAGAGTATGAGTAAAGTTAATGACTTTGCTGATATTGTTATTGCGACTGGTATTGGTTGGAGTCGTAATAGTATTAATTTGAATAGTTGTGATGGTGGTATCATTGTTCAAGGTGGTGCTGGTACTTTAAATGAGGCTACTTATGGTTATATGATGAGTAAGCCAATTGTTGCTTTAACTCCTAGTGGTGGTATGGCTGAGGAGATTTCTAATAAATATTTTGATGAGCGTAAAACTGAGTTTGTTTATGGTGCTAATTCTCCTAAAGAAGCTGTTTTGATGCTTTTAAAACTTATTCGTGAAAAAGAAAAAAAAGGTGTTGTTTTATCTCAGCTTGATAAAGATTTACTTAATACTGAAGAAAAGCAAGATTGGAAGGTTATTGTTGAGCAGGCTAAAAAAGCTGAAAAGAAAAAAGTTTCTAAAATTGTTAAAAAGAATCAATTAAAACCTAAAAATAAGCCTAAACCTAAAGTGAAAGTTAAAACTCCTTCTGCTGAAAAAATTGCTGAAAAGAAAGGTTCTAAAATTAAAAAAGCAGTTAAAAAAGCTAAATCTAAATCTAAAAAATAATTTTTTGTTATTATTATTTTATTATTATTATTATTTTTATTATTATTTTTATTATTATTTTTATTATTATTAAATAGTTATTGAATAGTTATTATTTAATTATAAAATATATTTTTTATTTACCTCACCCTATCATTTCCTTTAGAAAAAACAAACACAAAAAATTTATTAATTAAAATTAAAAAATTAAAATTAAAAAAATTAAAAAATTAAAAAATTAAAATTTTTATTTTTTACCTCACCCTATCATTTCCTATAGAAAAAACAAACACAAAAAAATTAATTAATTAAAATTAAAAAAATTAATTGTTGTTATAATTTTTTATTATTGTTATTATTGTTATTATTGTTATTATAATAAAAATATATTATATATTGTATTATTATATTATTATATTATATATTACATTATCACATTATATTTTTATTTGAATTATTTGAAAATCTTAAAAAATAATTATTAACATAAAAATAATTTAAAAAAAATATAATTTCTATATAGAAATTAATTATATATTATATTATATATAAATATATATAATTATAATAATATATATTATAAATAATGTTTTATTTTATAGAACTTATTTTTTCTTCATTTTTTTTATTCTCTATTAAACCTTCATTTCTATTATAACTTAATATATATTTTATTTTTTTTATCAAGAATTATTTTTTTATTTATTACAAAATTTTTGAACAATTTTTTTTTCAAAAAATAG
>JBKHAC010000011.1:0-36846 GCA_046543095.1 Candidatus Woesearchaeota archaeon
CGGGGTTTTCGTCTTCTCTTATTCTTTTGCCTTCAGAGTTTACTTTGAAGAATTTTGGGTCGAATACTTGAACGACTGTTCCAAATAGTTCTATGTTTTCATCTTTTTCTTCAAGTTCTGATATTTTTTTTCTCTTTGGCTCTGGGAATCCTGATTTTACTTCTAATTTTACGCCTTCAGGGTTTACTTCTATGTCTGCGCCATCACCTAAGTGTATTTCTACTCTGCCGTTATTATCTCTTATGTTTACTTGTTTGAGTTTGATGAGGTCGCCGTCGTTGAATTTTTTTTCAAGGTCTGCTTTATCGTTCCAAAGTACGACCATTGTAACTCCTGAATCGTCTCCTGCGAGGAATTTGAATACTTTTCCTTCTCCTCTTGCGTTTTGGAATGTTCTAAGATCGTATTTTCTAACAACTTTGCAGTTGAGTTCAACGTCGCGCATGCCTGCCATGAGGTTTTTTATTTTCATGACGCCTTCTGTTTGCATGAGTTTTACGCCGAGTTCGTTTGCGACTATGTGTGCTGCGCCTTCTTTACTTATGAGTCCTGATAGGTGTTCTAGTTTTTTGTCTATTTTTTCTTGTACTTGAGCGTTTGTTAGGTCTGTTTGTTCTGTTATTTTTTCTATTATGGTTTCAATTGGTATGTTTATCATTATTATTCCCCTATTATCTTGTTTGGTGTTTTTTATTTACTGTTTTATTTAGAATCGTTTTAGTTTTGTAAATATTTTTTTACAATACTTTTTATGATTCCCCCTATGCATTTAAGGACTTTTTTATTTATATTTAAAGGTTTTGCTACTATTTGTCTAGTGATTGGAGTTGCGTGTTTTATATTTAAAAAGTCCTATCATATTTTGAGTGCGAAGTTCATTTTTGGTCTTGACTCTTGAGTATATTGTCTTGTTGGATCTTTGTATTCTGCACAAAATAAATATGTTTTTATTTCAATTGTGCAAGAAGCGACATCAGTAGGTAAATAATTGTGTTCTAATATTACTAATCTGCCTCTTTCTTTTTTGAAAGTGATTGTGTTATCATTTAATTTTGATAAATTTATGCTTGTTAAAACTATGCTCTCTTCCTCGTGTGCTTCGACATCTTCTAGTTGTAAGACAAATTGATGTGGTTGAGTCGGCGGTTGTACAACTTTATCAAATGCTTCTTTAAACGCGTCTTTAAAGCCCGTGGTGCCTGTGATTGGTGAGCGTACATCAAATATTGTTGATACGTAGTGTTTTTTTATTTTATCTGGCGTGTCATTTACATAGAAATTGTTTTTTTCAAAAGTTATTATTTCGTGTTCGTTTGGAAATTTAATATCACACCTGCAAGATGCATTTTTTGATTGGGCGCAGTCAGATATTTGTTTTGCTATGTCTGCAAAAGTGTGTGTGAAGTGCGCTTGCGAGCCTATATTAAAATAAGCATATCTTTGTTTGACATCACTCATTCCTCTCTCACCTATTCTTATAGTTAATTCTTTTGTTTCGTTATTTATTTGAGTTATTATCCCTCTAAGTTCCAAATATTGTCCTTTTGCTTGCCTAATTTGCATAACTCCTATTCCGTCTGCTAGTTTTACATATATTTCTTCATTTGTTGGGATTTGTTTAAGTGTTAGTGTGGGTACTGATCCTGTTGGAGGATTTATATCAATTATTTGTCCTGATATTGTGTGAAATCCGTAATCTTGGGGGAATCCTTGTACTTTTTTTTGTTGGTTTTTTATTTTTGTAAAATCTAGAGGTGTTGAGTATTTTTGAGTTGTGCATTTATTAACATTTAAATTATATTTTGATGCGTTTCCTATTTGGTTTTGCACGCACAAATCTTTTTCAGGTATATTTAAGCCGTAGCATTTATTTAATGTATCTTGTGAAAATTTTTTTACGTTTGAATAAAACTGGTTTATGCCCCTTAAATTTACCCTATTATCGTAATGCGTGTAAAAGTCTCCTACTTGTACGTCGCTAAGTGAGATTGTTGTTTGTTGTGTATTTGCTTTAATAAATAATATTTGAGTTATAATTATTAATATAAGCACGCTAATCACAATAATTAGTTTTTTGTTTTTTACGTGAATGGGTATTGGCATGCAATGTCACCTCTTGCTTTTCTTTCTTGTGCAACTTCCCACCAAGTTGTTCCGTATTCAAAGTGCCAGTGTTCTCTGATCCAGTTGACGAATCCATAACTGCACATTATATTTATGATTTCTTGTTTGCTCTCATCCGATGCTGCAGCGTTATTGAGTAGGTTTCCCTGGTCATCCATTATATTCATGTCTATTGCACCCGCTATCATGTGAGGACAATTATCTCTTGTATCAGGATTACAAGCATACATGCACCCTCTGTTTGCACAAGCATAATCATATAGTGCTTTTTGTATTGCATAATCTCTGTACGCTTGTGTTATTATCATTTTTTTGTTTTGTGGAACTAAATATCCTTCAGATAATCTTCTTAGCGCTTGCACCATTTCTGGATTTCCTGCGCATATTTTTCCGAATTTTGTATCTTGTTCGTCACATATTATGTTAGGTATATTTTTTATTGACTCAAGTTTTTGGCCTTGATAAGAGTATCTTGGTATTCCAAGTCCTATTAGATTTTGAATTTTATCATCATAATAATTTGAAAAGCTTTGATATACAGGTATTGATACTGCGTCAATTGTTTTTACATCTATAACTAAATCGTTTTTATTTTTGTTGACTATTATATCAAAATCTCGTGGTATGAATATTAATTCAGGGTTTTGCCTTATCATTCTGTCGTAGTTTAATTTAAAATGGATTTTTGTTGAATCCGTATGATTTGGGAAGCAAGTTATGTTTTTTCCCTCATTTATTACGGGGTATATTGTTTGCGCGCAGGGGAATTCTGTTGAGTGTTGTAGCACTCCGAATCCTGAGTTTTCATTTAAGTCTTGTATTGTTTTTTGTGTGGCGAAGTTCATTGACATATCTAGAAATGTTATTGCTTGGTCTTTTATTTCTTTTGATATTAATAGTTTTTGTTGTGTCGCTCCTACAAATTCTACTTCTTCATCTGATGGAGCGGTGTATAACATAATAATCACTATTGCAACTAACATTGCTATTATTACAAAATAAAGTGTTATTGCTCCTTTTTTTGTTTTTATCATTGTGTGCCTACGGGGGGAAAATTTTACTGATTCTAATTTATTGCATGATCATTATATTTATAATCTGATACTGCTATTTCTATTATTTCTGATTGGCTTTTTCCTCTATTTACGTTTTGGTAATCTCCTGCGGTGACTCTTTTTACTAGTATTTTTATTGGTTTGTCGCTCTCAGGATTTGGAAGTGGCATTTTTGGTAAATATTTTCTTGATCCTTCCATTTTATTTAAATCTGAGTTTGATAAGCCTATTGAACCATACACATCATCAGGATAGTTATCTATTGCGATTAGCCAATCACCTGGTTCTTGAAACTCTTTTGTAATTGTTTTTTTTATAATATCTATTATTTCTGTTTTTTTATTTTGATTATATAAGTTTATTATTTGTTCATATATTTGTTGGTCGTGTGTGTATTGCCATTCCATGATTATTCTTGTTGTGTGCATTGCTTCTAAGTCGTTTACATATATATCTGGCGCTTCATTAATTCTTTTATCTAGTCTTGATAAATAAAAGAAGAATATTGTTATAATTACAAATATAATTATTCCTGCGATAAATAATTCTCCGAAATCTTCTATTGCACCTTTTTTTGTTTTTAAAATCTTCATGAGTACATCACATTTATTTTTAGCATTCCATTATTTTTTCTTGTGTTGTTTATTATTATTACTGGCCTATCATATGTTATTGTTCTTCTTGTTATTTGAAAGTCTCTTGATGTTATTTCTTTTTGTTCTTGGCCGTCATAGTGTAATGAAATAGAGAATGGTCTTTTTTGATCATAGTCTTCTAAGCAGTCGTGGAGTGTTTGTGTTTGAAATTTTTTTAAATCTATATGTCCTGTTTTTATATCATCATAGTCATATGCAAAGCAGGTTGGATTGCTTAAAAGCATATCTTGCAAGGCATTGTCTTCTAATCTGTTGTTTAGTTGTGTTTTTATTAAGATAATTTCGGGTACGCTGTAAAATATTAGGAATCCGAATATGGCTATTATTGGTATTAAGAATATTGTCCAGTACAGTTGTTTGTTTGTGTCTGCCATTGCTTTTTTCATCTTTTTCCTCTTTTTATTGTTTGTATTATTTCTTGGGCGTATTTTGTTAGTATTGTGTCTTCTTCGTTGTTTGTTAAATCTTTTATTTTATTATATGAACCCAGACTTATAATTATTTCGTTTTGATTTTTTTCAGATACAATTAAATTTTCAAATAATACATCTTCTTGTCCTAGAAACATATCTTCTGCAAAGCATCTGAGTGATTCATATTCTGGGTTTTGTGGCAATATAACTTCAAAATTGTTTTCTTTATTAAATTTTATTATTATTTGTGTGGTTTGTGGTTCTGGATTTTTTAAGAATAGTTCTTGGCGTATATCTAATATTTCAAAATTTGTGTTTAATCTGTTTAATGATATTTCTTCTTCTTTTGTTCCTTGTGTTTTTATTGTGAATTTTTTTGTTTCAGGTAGCAATCTTAGTGTTGTACAGGATGTTGCATCTCCTTGTTCAAATTTTATTACTTTGTTTTTATACGATATAAATATGGGTATCATATCTGGCGATGAAAGGGTTATTGGAATTATATTCATATTTTTGTTTAAATTGAGTTTTTTGGTCGAGTGTCCTGTATCTGAGTATAATGTTATTGTATCTTGTGTTATTGTTATTCTTGTAATGAATTCTGGAAGTAAGTAGTTATAGGATGCCTCTATTGCTTGGTGCGATAATGATTCTATTAATACACCTAAATCTTTTGTTATAACTTCTGTTTTTGATGAGCCTGTAAGTTCTATTACGTTATATATTCCTGCAGCTATTATTAATGCGCCTATTACTAATTCTGCAAATAGGAATAGTTGTTGTTGGCCTGTTCCTCCGGCGTCTGCTTTCTTATTTTTTAGTAGCATCATTTTTTTGTGTTAAATTATTTTTTTAGGATTTTTAGATTTTAAGTTAGATTAGTCTCGCGTGTATTTTACCGTTTTCTTGTCTGAATTCTACGTCGATGTATCTTAATACGAATGAGCGTGTATATCCTGCGAGAGTGTTTCTTATAACTAATGATTTTTGGTTTTCTTTTATTCCTTCTTGATATATTGTCTCACAAAGATATATTGGGTTTGTTCTTACCATACCAAATCCTGTAGAGTGTCTTATTACCATGCATTCGCTTCCTAGGTCTTGTGCTGTTCTCATAATGATGAAGCCACCGTCCCAGTACGTGCTATTTTGGTCGGGTTGTGCTTGAGTAATAGATATTTCTCCTTTTGAGTTTGTTAATGGGCGGTATTTTCTGTCTACTTCTTCGAAAAATTGTTGCAAGTATATTTTATCTGAGATTTCTTGTTGTATTGTTGTGCATGTTTCTTTTTTGCAAGTTAAATATGCATTTCTTGAGTTGTATTGGCTTTCAGATATTGTTTCAACATCTACCTCTTCACAGTAGCATATGCATGCGTTATTTGTTGTGCAGCTTATTGGTTTTTGTTTTATTATTCCTTTTATTTTGTTTTCGTTTAAGAATTTGGTTATGTCTTGGTTATTGTTTTGAGGGAACTTTCCTAAGGTATTTGAATGAAATTGTTGTAATTCTTGTGATGTTATCTCAAAATTCAGCATTATAGATTCTTTGTCTTTTGCGTATACTATCATTGCTGAGTTAGAGTCCAGTTCTATTTGGTGGCGTATACTTCCTTCTGCTTGTGTTAATTCTGCTAAGACTTCTTGAAGTTCTTGTATTGTTTTTGTTGTATTTACAGCATTTTCACTTGTAAGATCTCTAAAAAAAAGTATTACTGCGACTAGTATAAGTGCGAATATTATTATTCCTTGTAGTGATTCCCATATTGTTGCTTTTTTATTTTTTTTCATTCTTTTTATTTTATTCTTCAAGTGAGTCTATATACTCTAGGCATGATGCTTTTCTATATGTGCAAACAGTTCTATCTCTTGCGTCTGTTTCTGTTTTAAATCCGAAGTTGCCTTCAAGTTCTTCGTTACAAGGATTAAAATCTTTTATACATTTAGTTATGCCGTCAAACACACTTATGTAATTTAGATTATTTTCAGGTGAACCGCAAGGACATTCATCTCGTCCATCAGGTATTTCGTCTCCATCAAAATCTCGATTTGGATCGTAGCTTTTTAATGTATTAAAAGTGTTTTTTCCCATTGCTTTGAATGCGCCTGTAAAGTGTAAAATAACTCCTAATAGTATGATCGTTATTACTATTGTTCTTATCTGTTTCCAATCCGCTTTTTTATTCATAAACATCACCTTTTTCTAGTTATTTTTTATTTTTCTTGGTTTGTATTTTATACTATAAGTTCTTTTTAACATATTTTTTATCTGTACTTTGTTTAAATAGTTCCACCTTGGTTTGCTGGTTGTGTTTGTGGGTTTCGTGTTATTAGTTCGCATCTAAGTCCTTCTATTTTTCCTATTTTATAATCTTCTTCGCTTCCGTCTGTGTGTATTAGTTTGAATTCTTTATCTAAAGGAGTTTGTTCGCATAACTCTCGCACGCCAGTAGGGTATAATTTATCTTTTAGTAGTGTTTCTAAATATTTTGTTATATCTAATCTTTCTGATGATGAACTTGCACCAAATCCTGAACCTGGTACAAAAGTTATATTCCATTTATTCTGGTTAATCTCGTAAATATATTTTAAATCATAATTATAACTGACTCTGCCAAGCCTATTAAATCTGTCAATTCTTATTGTTATAGGTGTGTTTATATGCTCTCTTAAGTCATCATATGTTTTTTCGCATTTGGGTAGCATCCCGGGGTAGTCTATATTTAGTAGTAGGGATTTTTCTGTTAAATAGTGTATACGATTATTTTTAGAACCTCTTATTTCAAATTCATTATTTGATTTGTCGATTGGTAGTACGCATATATTGTCATTTATTTTTATGAGTTTAAACGCTCTGTTAGTGCTTAAGTCATTTGTTGTTGTGTTTATTATTATTTCAGGATTGTTATTTTCTACTTTTATATATTGTAAGTTCATTGATGTTGCAGAGCTTTTTTTATTTTCTTGGGGGTTTGGTATTTGTAAAATGACCCCTCCTGTTATTTTTAGAATGTCTTGCATTAATTGTTCTGCGCTTGCATCCTCTGGCACATATGCTTGATTAGGATTTGTTTGGTAGGTTCCTTGATCTTTTAAAAAGAAGTACCCGCAGGGTTTTGTGAGTGTGCATTTTTTAGGTTCGTATTTTTTTATTAGGTTTTCTTGAAAGTTTTCAAGCATATCTTGGTTTTTATCTAGCACCATACAAAGTCCTGTGTTTATTTTTGTCCGCTCAGTTATTGGGAAACCTTCATTTTTTGTTTGGATTATTATTTCATCTTTTTTAGAAGAAGTGATTTCTAGAAAGTATCCTTCTTGCGCTAATTCTTGAGGGATATTTGGTAGATCTTCATAGCAGGCATATTCATTTGAATTTATTACTCGCTCATATGCACTCAACCAGTCTTCCTCTACCTCTCTGGCCTCCGCTCTGTTTTCAAATTTCTTTACATGTGTTCTTGTGGGATCTATTTCTGGGGGACTAAATAAGTTATTTGCCCAGTCCACAGTATCTTCAAAAAAGTTTTTGTCGTAGAATATGCTTATTAGTATTACTAGTAAAAGTATTATTCCTGCTATTTTTACTATAGCCATCCACATGCCTGCTTTTTTGTTCATTTTAAAAAAATCTATCCATCATATTAAAATCTAAACTTGTTATGAAATATAATATTAGTAAAAATCCCAGTATTCCGAGGGCTATGTACATGGCCATTTTTAATGATTCCGTCATTTTTTATTTTTTTCCTCTTCTTTTATGTTTTTTTGTTTATATTTTATTTAATTTCTTACTTTTAATATTTATTTAATTTATTTTACTGTGTAATTCTGCACATACTATTGACCTCTTGTGCTCTTTGTATTATTATTGCATTTTTTGCATTATTATTAACTCTAAGTCTGCCTGTAAATTGATCTCTCCAATGAGATAGCCAATTTGTATATCTGTCACTCTCTGATAAAAGTCCTTTAAAAAAATTAGTAATTGTTGATGATGCGCTATAAGATATTGCGTATGTTCTTCCTACAGATATATCTGATAAATATAATTCTTCTACACCGTCATTTGTGAGGTATGCATAAAATGAGTTTTGTGTCCATTCTCTTGTTGCTGTATCTCCAGTTTTCTCGTCCAATTCAGTATATATTTCATCTATTAGTTGTTTTAGTGCGCTGTTTAGTTCTTCTGGTGTTTCGACGAATTTGAAGTTTCGCTCAAGTAAGCTTTTAATTTGTAGTTCGTGTATATATTCTTGAAACTCTATGCCTGCGTGAATGCGTATATTTCCGCTTGTCGCATCTAGTGTAATTACTACTGCATCATATGTATTTTTATCGCTGTTCATATTTAGTCGCTCTATTAGTCGTCTTAAATCTGTTCTGTCGTTTCTATGTATTTCGTCTGCGACTACTACTAGTAATAAGGAATTTTGCTCAAAAAGTTTATCACCAAGTTTTGATATTGCTAATCGTGTGTCTTCTTTTATTATACCTGTGAAGTCTTGAAGGTAAGTTACAGGTATTGTTTCTATATTTGATGATAATCTTATTTCTCTTGGGTTGTTTACACGTATACCTTTAAAGCTGTAAGCATCACCTATATACTGTTTTGTTCCGCCTCCGTATGCTAATTTTTGGTCGTATGTTACTGAGAGCATAAAATTGTACAATTCTTCCATTAATAAGCTATCAGGTTTTCTGTCTTCTAATTTTTCTTCAAAAAAATTTCTTTGAGAAATTTCACCTTCATCAAGTTCTTGTTCTATTGTAAAATAATAGCATACTGCGCAGGCAGTATTATCTTTTGATTCTTTAAATACGTCGGGTAGCATTCCTTCAAGCCACATCCACCAGCATCTTGCAGCAAGTTCTGATATTTGGTATTTTATCTCTTCGCGGTTTCCTTTAAGAACCATTATGTCTGATGGGGGTTTACACATTCTAGGTGTTGAGAAATCACCTATTAATGTTTGAAATTCTGTGTTAACACTTAGCATTATGCTTGACCTGCACGTACTTTCTCTTGTGGCATCACCACCTGTTTCCGTAAAGTTATATATTACAAATAAAATAATAAGAAAGCTTGTAACCCAAAGCACTATTTGAAGTGTTTGATTAAATATCATTTTAACCAAAGTTCATCACTCTCTTAACTGCTAAAACTAATAAAGCAAGCATTATCATCGCAATAGTTATTTTTACTAAAAAAGATAATTGAATTTCCATGGATGTAGTAATATGTATGTTAGTATATAAATATTTCGTAGAAAAAATAATTTTTTTTATAAGTTAATTTTATGAACTGAAAATATAATCAATCAATCTTTATTTTATATAGTTTAAATAATTTAGACGCACATCATATCAGAGTAGTTTTTATAAAGCTTTTTTATTTATTTTAAAATTGAATAATTTGGGAATCTGTTGACATTTTTTCAAACTGCACATTTTTTTAAACTTTATACATAAAAAGCATAAATATATTTGTTCAATTTGTAAATTGCTTATAAAATTGTTCATATTTATTTTAAAATTCGTTTTTTAATATGAACCAAATTCGTCAGTAGTCATTATTTTTAGAGGAAAAGACTTGTCAAGTAAAATGTCTTGACTTGCATCATTTAGAAAAACTCTAAGTTTGAATTGGCCATCATTTTGTGCAACATAATCTTGTTGTAGTGGTTCTAATGTAATCTCTAAATCACAATTACCTTGGATGACGGCGTCATTGTTAAATGTTCCTTGATAATTCATCCTGCCATAATTCTGATGATCTTGAATGATTGTATAAGTACAATATCTAACATTTGTGCCGATAGACTGTATGATTACATTTGTAGATTGGTTGACAATAAAAATGTTGTCTTCTTCTTCTTCTAAATAAAATAACTCTCTTGCACCATTAGGCATTATATTTCCTCTAACTGCAACAGATATGACTGGCTCTACAGATTCTTGTTCTTCTGTATCCTCAGTTGACTCTTCATCTTCATTTCCCTCTTGATTGCAACAATCTTGAACATTGAGTTCGCAGGCATCAAAAATCCTGCCTACTGTTCCGTCACGTGTACTGCATCCTTGTGCCTTATTATTTTCAAAACATTGGTATAAGAAAGGATCTCCTGTTTCTCTAACTAATGTGAATCCGTTATCCCGGCATCTCTGTTCGTGTGTTTGTCCCTCTGTTTCTTGATTTGGATTAGTATCAGGATTTGATGTAGTAGATTCATCTTCAGTAGACTTTATTGGTAGTTCATCTTCGCCTTCTCCTCCTGTACAGCAGACAAGGCCATTTTGTATTTCACCATCTCTAAAACATTCACTCTTACTTTGAATTTCGAAAGTATCACATTGCTGTCTGCATACACCTTTACATTCATTTAATCCTTTACGCGCATTAAATATTGTATCGCCATATACTGCTAAGAATATTAGTAAAACAAATAACATAATAGCTATTACAGTTATATCTCCCCAACCCACTCCTTTTTTTGATTTAATAACAATCATCTTCTGCTCATAGGATTACAGCAAATAGGATTATTATTCCCGCAGTAACTAGAATCACCAATCGCTATAATTCCATCAACGTGACATGCACCTTCTTTAACACACACTCCGCCTTCTGAAACGCATTTTGTATTTTTGTTTAATAAGTCTCCCCTATTTATAAGTATAAAAACAATAATTACTAGGACAAGTATAGATAATGCGACTATCACTATCATGTTTATGCTGAGTTCTGCTCGTTTCATCTTTTTTAATTTGTTCATCATTTTCTTTTATTTGTTTATTTCGATATTTTATTTTTGTTGTGTTGTTATCTTATTGTTTATCTTAGTGGCACGCAGCATATTTGTTCTTCTGGTTCTGGGCATGTTGCTGTTGCATGTCTTACATATGTTCCATCTAACCAGTTTTCATCTGCGTATTGTCCGCATGAGTCGTATTGGTATTTGTATATGCATTCGCCACCTATGCTTCTGCATTCTCTTGCTTGGTTTAGTATTTCTCCTGATCTGAATACGAGTACTGAGATTACGACTAGTATTATCATTGCTATTGCTGCGATTACTATTATATTTATGCTTAAGTCTCCTTTTTTATCCATTGAGATGCACCTCGTGATACTTATTATTTTTATCTTTTATTATTTAAATCTTTCTAATACTTCGACTATATTTTTGTTTTATTTTAAGAGAGTGTAGCAAAGATTGGGTTTTAGTTAAATGTGTGTTGTCTTTAAAATCAGTTATCTTTTGGTTAAATCTTTATTTATGAGTGTGCAAGTATTATTTTATTTTATTTTGAGGAGATTTTTTTTAAGATAAGTGTTATTTAATATTTTTTTTCATTAGGTTATTTTAGTAGCATATTTTGGTTGTGAGTGTTATTGCGCCGTAATTTGAGTCGCCTATAACTGTTGGGAATGCTTTTGCGCCTCTTTTTATGTTTATGCATCCTTCTGTTATTATTTTTAGTGTTTCTTCTTCGTTGAAATCTGTGAGTTTTATTTCGTATTCGAGGTCTTTTGAGAGTGTTTCGTTTATCATTTTTATGAATGTTTCGTTGAGTTTTGTGCATGCGTCCTCTCCTGCGCAGATTATGTTATTTGTTGATGCGCAGTTTATTGCGAGTTCTCTTGCAAGTCTTTTTGTGTTTCCGCAGTCTATTGTTGTCTCTAGCATGACGTTGCCTAGTTGTTTTGCTAGTTGTTCGTCTTGGTAGTTTATCATTATGTTTGTATCGTTATCTCTGTTTGTGAACATTAGTGAGAAGAATATTATTAATACTACTATTATTACTATTACTAGGAGTCCTACTATTTCCATTTGTGCATGTTTTTGGTGTTTTATCTGTATACTTTCACCTCCATTATTGCGAAGTAGTTTGTGTTTTTAACTGGTTCTTTTACTGTAACTGGCGTTCTTATATTTATTGTTGTTTTGTTTTCTGTATCGAATGTTGTGTATAGTGTTATGTTTTCGTTTTGTAGAGTTGAGTTTGTTATGTTTTTTATTATTTGTAGTTCTATTTTTGTATTTCCGAATATGTTGTTGAAGTAAAGGTAGTTTTCCTCGCGTGTTGTATGGTTTGCGAGTGCTTTTATTTTGTGGTAGTCTACGCAGGTTTCAAGGTTTGCCTCGAAGCTTGAGCATTTGACGAAGTCTAGGTTCATTGTGTTTGTTGTAAGTTTCATTGCGTTTGTGTCTTGTGTTATGCTTTTCTGTATTTCGGCTGTGCCTTTTCTTTGGTTTGCTGCGTATACTAGTCCAAATATTATGAGTATTATTATTATTATTACTACTGCGATTGTTTCCATGTTTTGTATTTGGGCTTTTTTTTGTTTCATTGTTTTGTTTTATTTTGGGTTTTTTTGAGATGGTTTGTGATGTTTTGTTTAGTATATTGTTATACATGATGTTTGTATTAGTAATTCGTTTAGTGATTTTATATCAGAATATTTATCTTTTAATTCATCATAGTCTTTAGTTTGTGTTGCATTTGACATGGCTTTGAAGTAATTTTGTGTGGCTATGCCAAATCTATTATAACAATTTGATGATTCTTCGTATTCTTGTTGTATTAATTTTATTCTATCAAGGTTTATGTCTGTGGCTATTCTTATTTGGTTTAGTGCGTTATCTCTTGCGCAGTCGTATAATTGTGGGTTGCCTGTAATTATTGCGCCGATTACATCTTCTTCAAGAAAATATTCTCTTTGTTCTGAGTCTGATTCTGTTTGTAGTGCTGCAAACCCAGGTTTAAGTTCTCTGAATAGTATTTTGTTTGGGGTTTCTTTTATTTGGATTACGTAATTTATCTTTTGCGCTATTTGCCTGTGCTCGCTAAAATCAAACCAGCCTTCAGCCACATTTTCATCTGTTGTTATTAGTATGTATTGTCTGTAGTCTTCATCTCCTCTTGTTTTGAAGTCTTGAATTTCTATGAATTCTTTTGATAATTCTTCTGGGAATAAGTTATAATAGTGTTGGATATTAGATTCAGGAGTATTACTTTTAAGAAATACGTATTTTGTGTTTTCGTCTGTGAGGTATAGCGCGGTATCTACTGGGTAGGGTGCGTTTATTATTTGTGTCCAGTATATTAGTTTTGAGTTTCCTATTGTTTTTGGGGAGTATACTATTTGTGTGGGTATTTGTTGGTTTGTTTGGCGTATTCCGTATGTGTGTCCTTCTATTGTGCATTCGAAGTTTATCTCATAATTTAAGTTGTAGTTTGTATTTACCATGTCTGGGCTTTGTCCTATTGTTGTGAGTATTGTGTTCATTCGGGCGGTTGCTCTTGTTTCTGTGAATCTGTCTGTTGTGTCTATTTCTGTATTTATTACTCTAAGAAAAAAGAATAGTATCGCTGCGCCTGCAATTAAGACGAAGACCCAGTTAAAGCTTACTTCTAGTTGGGCTTTTTTTGTTTTTTTTTTCATTTTTATCAGCGCGTATCTGGTGTTATTAATACTTGTCGTCGTCCTACTCCTTCAAATTTCATGTGGTATCTGTTTGATTTTGGTTCAAGACAAAATGATTCTTTAGTTTGCAGGTTTTCTATTGAAAATAGTGGTGTTAGTGTGTTTCCTTGTGTTATAAAAACATTATTTCCTGTGCCGACATTGCACTCTTGCACCATTATTTGTTTTTGTTCAGCTGTAAGTTCCTCGATATCATTGAATGCGCAGTTAGTTTGTGTGTGGTTTGTGAAGCATAAATAGTCGTAGTCGCAGGGGACTCGTATTTGTTCATAGCCTATGTTTCCTGTGTTTGCGTGTTTTGACATTAGGTTTTCTAGGTCTCGTTTAAATGTGACTTCATCGACGTCGCATGCTTTTCCTTGTATATTCCCTATGGATCGAACTCCGAGTAGTAGTATTGCGCCTATTATTAGTATTGCCATCAGGTATGTGAATACTTGTTGTATTTGTGCTTTTTTGTTATTCATTTTGTATTGGTTTATTTTTTTGTTTTTTTGTTTTTTTTGTTCATTTCTTTTAGTTTTTCAAAGAAATCATCATCGTTGTCTTTTTGTATTTTTTTATTTGTTTTTGGTTTTAATGTTCTTTTTATTGCTTTTGTTTTATTTGGACTTATTGTTTTTTTATTTGTTTTTTGTTTTAGTTGTTCGAATGCGTCGTCTTTTTTTAGTTCGTCTATATCTACGTATTCTTTTTGTGTGTCTTCTTTTTTGTTTTTTTCTGTTTGTTCATCTTTTTTTATTTGTGTATCTTTTGTTTTTGTTTCATCTTTTTTAGTTGTTGATGAGTCCGGTTCTTTGTTTTTTTGTTCTTCTTCTGTTTTTTGTTCTTGATTTGGTTCTTCTTCAAATGAGTTCAGTATGTTTTTTCTATCTGCATCTTTTTCTTTTAGTGATTCTTTCCATGCGCGTTTTCTTGCCTCTATTTCTTGTGGTGATAATTGTTTTGTTTTGTAATTTGCATCATCATTTTTATTTTGTAGTGTTGTAACTTTTGGCATTCCCGCATTTATTGCTGCTTTTGTTTTTTGGAGTTCTTCTTGTTGTTTTCTTTTTTTCTTTTTTTCTGCTTCAAGATATATTAAAACTCCTCCTGCAATTACTGAGAGAACTCCTAGTATTAATAATATTATTCCTATTAGTTTTGGTTTTGATTTTTCATTTATTGAGTCAAAATCGGGCAGTTCATCATCTGGATCTGTGGGGGTCGTAGTTGTTTTATTAGCATCTGGATCTGTGCATCTGCCAAATATGCATTCTCCTTCTGTGCAATCAGAATTTATATCGCACATATCGCCTATTATGCATGGCTCACAATCTGGTCCTCCGCAATCTATGTCTGTTTCATATCCGTCTATTTGGTTATTTGTGCATGAGGCCTCTATGCAGGTTCCGTTTTCGCAGTTTAGTGATTCGCAATCAGCATTTGAGATGCACATCTCACCTATATTGCATGGTTCGCAGTGTGGTCCTCCGCAGTCTAGTCCTGTTTCAAGTCCGTTTTGTAATTCATCTTCACATGATGCGACTGCGCATATTCCTTCATTGCAGTAATTTGATTCGCAATCTGAATTTTCTTCGCAAGTTTCATTTAGTTCGCATGGTGCGCAGTCTCCGCCGCATATTCCTTCGCATTCTTCTCCGTAGTTATCTCGTGTGAGTAGTTTTGTTTTTGTTGCATTATTATTGTTTAAATCGTATACTGTTGCGCAGAATCTTCCTTTTTCCATTATTGTTAAGTTTTGTGTGAGTGTTGCTGTTTGTGTTGGTGTGCATTCATTTGATGTGTTTGTTATGTGATTCCATAAAAATGAAGTTTTACAATCGGTTTCGTCATCTTTGCAAATTATTTGTATTTGCCAATTTTTCATAATTTCGTCGTATTCATCTCGTATTGTTATTTTTGGTGGTTTAAAGTCACATTCAACCATATTTGGAGATGTTACTTTTATTTGTCTTGTGCCCCACGCACTTGGGTTTCCTGCTGGGTCGAATGCTCTTGCTTTAATTTCTATTGTTTCATTTTCGAGTTCTTGGCGAAGGTTTGTTGGTATTGTTATTGTTATTTTTTTTGTTGTTTCTCCTTCTTGTTTGAATTCTATTTCTTTTGTTCCTTTATACTCTACAATGTATTCGAAGTAGTCTATTCCGTTTTCATCTTCTGCTTTAAATGTTGCACTTATTTGGCTTAGTGTGCAGGTGTTTGCGTTTGTTTCTATTTCAATATTTTTTGGCTCTATCGTATCTATTTTGAATTGTTTTGTCGATATTATCTCTGGTGGTCTTCCTGTACAGGTTACGTGAATTTCATTTGTTCCTTCTTGGAGATTTGTTTTTGTTATTTGTGCTTCAAATAAGTATTTTCCTGCGTTTGTGCCTGTTTGTATTAATCCTTTGAAGTTTAGGTTTGATTGTGTTGTTTCGTTATTAAATGATGCAAAGCAAGAAAAATCTCCGTCTAGTCTGTATGCTCCGCTTACATTTATTGTTTTTGTGTTTATTAGGTTTTTTGGTTCAATAAACACAAAACTTGTATCTAAATCAAAATCTGTGTTTATTTTTTGTATTGTATTAGTTGATCTGTTTGCAAGGTTTGTGCATGTTACGTTGAATAAGAATTCGTATGGTGATGGGTTTGCTCTAAATTTTATTTCGTTTTCTTTATTTTTTTGGTAGTATGTTAAATCGTTAAATAAGTAATTTTTTGTGAATTTGAAGTCAGGGTTCGCGCCTGCAATATTGTTTGGTAGTTGTGGTAGTTCTAGTGTGCATATGCTTGTTTGGTCTGTTGTAATATTTATTATTGATTGTGCTTGACTCATACTTCGAACAACTTCTGGAATTGATTGTATTGATATTATTTGTGGTGGTGTTGTTTGTGCGACGTATCTTATTCTTTTATAAGAGTATTTTGCAGGTGAGTCTCCTTGTTGTTCTTCTTTGCATATTACCTCTAATGCTCTAAAGTTATGTGTTGAATTTAATAAAACTCCTTGATTGAAATTAAAATTTGTTATTTGTAATATGTTATTTTCTTTAAGTTCAAAATTATTTCCATCGAAGAAATCATATAATTCTTGTGCGGTTTCGTGTCCTTTTTGAGATCCGTATCTGCATCCTTCTACTGGTCTTTCTGTTTGTATTGTTAAGTTATTTATTAGTGTTGGTGATGCTGCGAAGTCTGGTTTTTGGATGTTGTGGTATGCTGGGTATTTTACCCAGAAGTTCATTTGTGATGCGTTTATGTCGAAGAATACTCTTGTGTTCATGTATGTTCTTGGTTTGTTGAATGCTTCTATTAGAAATAAGTATTTTCCGTCTGATAGTATTCCTAGTGATTCGAATAGTCTTTGGTTTTGTGTTGACATGACGTATTTATCGTAATTCACTGGGTTTAATTCGAAATAGTCTTCTATTTCGAGTGCGC
Organism: Candidatus Woesearchaeota archaeon; assembly: GCA_046543095.1. GTDB lineage: Archaea > Nanobdellota > Nanobdellia > Woesearchaeales > 21-14-0-10-32-9 > 21-14-0-10-32-9. The sequence continues at coordinate 17,165 of JBKHAC010000011.1, forward strand.
TCATATTAAAATCTAGGTCGCCTAGTCTTCTTAAGTCATATTTTACTATGTCTACGTGTTCTTTGTATGTTGCATTTATTTCTGGGTTTGTTGTGTTGTATTGGTTTGGTTTTAGTTCATAGCAGTTTGTGTATATTTTTCCATTTGTATGTTCTATTGGCAGGCAATCTACTTCTGCGAGTGTGCTTGTTATTTGTATTAATAGGATTATTGTTATTGTTAAAAAAAAAATATTTTTTTTCACGTATTTTTCCTCTTTTTTTTATGTGTAATTCATGTACATATTTGTGTTTGTGGATCGCATATAACGACTAGTGGTGGAATATATGATAAATTTCTAAGTCTTAATGGTATGTTGTGTATTTTGTAATTTCCTCCTTTATCTGATACGTTTATATTTAAGTTTACGTATGCAAATTCTGCTGGCGTTGTGAATGTTTTTGATGTGCCTGATTGCATTGTGCCTTCTTCGACAATTATAACTTGATCTTGATCTGCGCGGTTTAATGTTTCTATGAATGAGTGTGTTAATTCGTAGGTCATGTTTTTGCATCCGAAGTAGAAGTCAAAGTTGTTGTAGTTAAGTATTGTTTGTGCGTCGTCACAGTGAAATTCTAAATTTAGACTTTGTTCAGGGAATAATGATGAATTATATTTTATTGGGTCTTCTGGGTGTCCTAATGATCTGTCATATATTGTTAGTTTTGGCTCTTGTTTATCTACTGCAAAAGATATTAAGTCACCGTTATTTCCTATGTATTCTCCATCAACTCCTATGTCTTTATCTTCAAATATGCATGTTGGTCTTAGTATGTATACTCCTTCTTGTGGTGTTGGTATTGTTGCTTTGTGTCTGTATCTGTTGTTTTCTAGAAGTTCGGTATCTGTGAATGTTCCTTCACTAAGCATGTTTGTTTCGCTTAGGTATGAGCATTGTGCTATGTCTTTTGTATCTATTTGTATGTTCACTGTATTTGTGTTGAATGTTTGTCTTTTTGGGGATGAATTTGTTAGTATGTTGTCTTCTGATATGTTGAATGTGTATTCTTTGTTTGTTTTTTGCATATAATTATCTGTGCAGTTTATAATGAATTTATATGTATCATCTTCAAGTAAGGAGTAGTTCCATTGTATTAGGCTATTATTTGTAGTTTTTGTTACAGGTATGCCTATTTGTCCTGAGCCCATGGATTGTAATGTGCCTTTGCAAGAAAATTCGTCTTGTATTGGGTTTGTTACATTTATTGTTATATTTGAGAGTATCATTTTTATTTGGGAGTAATAATTTGATGTTAAGTCGTGATTTACATCTATGTTTAGACTTGTTAGTAAGTTTATTGTTTTTATTTTGACTTCTTCTAAGTTATTTGAGTAGTCTTTTGAGAAGTATGCTAGGACGTATTGTTCATTATTATTCTCTATTGAATCTATATTGTCTAGAATGTGATATGCGAATGCATTTGGAGTCATATTGGGGTAGTCGTAGTCTTTTCCTTCTTCATTTAATAAGTCTTTGTTTTTTATTGATAAAAATAATCTTGATTGTTTTGATTGTAGTATTTGTATTAATCCTTGAGAGTATAGTTGTCTTGTGGAGTATACTCCGTTGTTTTCTAGTTGTTCTTCTTGTATGAGTATTGTTGTGTTTGGGGGGGTAAAATCAAGTAGGCAGTCTTTATTATTTTTTTGGTTGCCTGAGCAATCTGATTCAATCTCGCCATAATTTGTTTTAAAATCTGCATCTCTTATGCATTTGTTTTCAGTTTCTATCCATACACATAGTCCTTTATCATATAAATCATCTGATCTTTGAGTTATTTCGTGAGTGCCTGATATTGCGTTTAATACAGAGTCGTCTGTATTGCTGTAGATTATATCAATGATCAATTCTTGTGGTGGTTCTCCTTCGCATAGTTCTTGTGTGTGGTATGTTTCACAGCCAACTTCTTCAATATTATTGCAGTAATATTTGTTTATTGCAAACGCATCATTTGTTTTGTCTGGTTGTGGATTGTAGTAGCAATCACCATATAGTGCGCATAATTCTTCTGAGCAATATCCTGAGGGGTTGTCATCGCATAAGTTGCAGTTTTGTTCTGTAAGGTTTTGTGGTTTGCAGACGCCTAGGCCTAGTTCATTATTATCTATTGACTCCCAAACACAGCCATCTTCTGGATTAGTGCCTGTTGCGCATGTATTCCTCTCGCAGGAGCCTTGGGTTACATAATCGTAGCATGAGTTAATTGTTGTGCAGTGGTTGAATTGTCCGTGTATTGTAAGTCTTTTTGATAAGTCTTCTCTAAAACATATTTGTTGTGTTTCTGATTCTTCACAGTTGTAATTTTCTCCTTGTGGTATGTAATCTTGATCGTTGTATAATTGGAATCCGAACATTCCAAATGGTCCGCTGCATGCATCGCATATTGTTTGTGATTCGCATCGAGGTTCTGTGGTTGTTGGATTTATGCAAAAAGTATTTTCTGGGCAAAGATTTCCTTCATCAAGAAATCCATCTATGCATGTGTGTATTGCGTTATCTGAGCAGAATGCGTATCCATTTGGTTTTCCTATGCATTCAATATCGGGTAGTTTTGAACAAGCTATATTTGATTCTAGCGGGTTTTGTAGGTTTGTATTTGTTAATTTTAATTTGTAACAAAATGTTCTATCTTTGTTAGCTTGGAAATTTGTGTCTTTATAGTTTGAAGGCGTAGTAGGTAAGTTGGAGTCTAAAGGGTCAGTATTAGTTGGCACGTTGCAGTTGTTTTCTCCAATTGGGCAAGTTGCGCGGTATATTTTTATACTTGAATCTTCTAGGCATGCTTGTGGCGCGTTCCATGTTAGTCTTAGCCCTATTGGTGTTTGTTGGAATATTCCTGTTATTGGGTTTAATGTGAGTACGCTGTTTTCTTGGCATATTTCGGAGTCAGTGCACACCTGTTCTGATTGACATATTTCGCAGTCATCACACATTGTCTCATCACAGCTACTTGCATCTTGGGGGCAGTTTGAGCAGAAGTCAGTATTTATTATGCAATTTGAGCATCCGAGTGTTCCTGATTCGTATTCTCCAAAGTCTTGACATGTGTTGAGGTTGTCTTGAAACATTATTGTTCCTTGTTCGTTAAAATCGCATTCCTCTCCTATGTCTAAATTGTAATTTCCGCATGTGAGTTCTTCGGGGATTTCATAGCAAGGAATTTCTGTGCCTATGTTGTCCATCATATTTTGTGGTGGTTGTGCGTTCGGGCAATTATTTAGGTCTATTACATCTAATATTTCGCCGCAGTTATCCTCTGAGTATTCATACGCCCAGTCCGGGTTGCATATTTCTGGGTCTGTCGGGTCTGTTGGTTCTTCTGTGTCGGGTTCGCATGTTAGATTTATTTCTATATTTTTGTTTTCGGTTAATATTATTTCTGTGTTCGCGGTGCAGGTGTTTTGTATATTATTTATTGTTTTTGTTGCTGTTATTGTTATTGTGTATGTTGCTGAGGCTAGATTTGTTTGTGTGAATGTTCCTTGTGTGAATGTTGCTGTGTTGATTACTTGGGTGTTGCTTTTTCGAATAATTGTGTATTGGCCTGTATTCACCAAATCATCGTCATGTTTTATTTGTGTTGTTAGGTTATAATAGTTTATTGCGCCTTCATCCTCGCATATTTGTGAGCAAGTTGATACTCCTTCTTCATACCAAAACATAGTATTATTCATATCGCCTTCTTGTACTTCTTTGCAGTATGCTAGTGCGTAGGGTTCTTCATAATCATTTATTGAACAGCAACATACAGGTAAGCAAGGGTTGCCTTCATAGACATCTGCATTTACTATTATTCCTGATAATCCTGTGCAAATATCTTGTTGATCTTCGCTAACTGGAAAGCATGCTTGTTGTGATCCTGCTATGTCTGAGGTGACGCAGTATAGAGTGTCTTCGTTTGCTTTTATTTGTGGGATTAATATTATTGAGTATATTAGTGCTGTTGCTAAAAGAAGTAGTAATGTTTTTTTTTGTTTATTCATCTGCGTCGCACCCTTTTTTTCGGAATTTAATTTTTTTGTTGTTGTTTTAATGTTATTATTCATAATGCTTTGTATTTATATAATTTTGGATTTTTTATCGTGTTATTTTTTTGTTTTTTTGTTTAATATTTTATCTTTGTATTTTTTTGATTTAATTTGTTTTTTTTTAATTAGTTCTTTGATGTTTTTTAGTTATTTATTCGGTGTTCTTTTAAATCGTATTTTTTTGTTCTATATGCAGGTGTATTTTGTTTGATTATAAACTTGAAGGAGGATTTTTAATCGTAAATATAATTGTGAACTGTAGCATCAGAGTATATATAATCTAATGTTGGTGCTAAACAATTACCTGCAAAGCAACACTTAGGACTATCTATGTCGCATTGAGGTTGAGTGGGGTTGATACATCTAAATAGTGTTTCGTCATATCCGCATTCACCCTCTTCTGAGCATACTGTTTCTTGGTCTTGAGTTCCTGTTTTGCACGCAAACGCGGTTATGTAATTGTTTGGGTTGCTCTCTATTGTTATATTTGCTTTAAATAATCTTTCTCGTTGACAAAACTCGCCTTCCTCTTGCATGGCTCCGCCACTCTCGCATGATACCTCGTAGTGGCAAAATCCGTTTGTTGCGTTGTAGCAGTATGCGTTATTTGCCTTGCACATTGTTTCTTGTTGTTGGTTAAATTCGCATTCTTCGCAGTCACCGTAGTAGCAGGTGTAGTTCTCCCATAGGCTTTCTGCGCCTCCAAATCCGCATTGTGCATCGCAGTTCTCTGAGCAACTGCAGTAATCATTATCTGTTGTTGTGTATGTGCATCCGCCATCTGAGCAGAATGCTTTGGTGCATCCGTAAAGTCCTGTGTCATTTCCGTATCCTGTAGGTCCTATTGTTGAGCATACCTCATCAGTTGTTGTTATACATGTGCCTGTTGCTAGTTGTCCGTCTACTGGTATGTTGTGGACTTTTTCAAATGTTTGATTAAATCCGTAGTCAATGCATAATTGTGCATGAGAACTTATTTCAGTAGGTGGTCCTGTACATTGTTCTTGTAATGTTGAGTTATACAAGCAGTTTTGTTCTGTTGATAATTTTGCTGTTATTGGTCCTGCGCATATGTTTCCTCTTATGCCGTCGCATTTTCTTTCAAATATCATTTTAAATACGTTATTTGAGCTTTGAGAATCTGTGGCATTATCTTCGAAGTTTATTGTGGAGGAGTATTCTTCGTATTGTGTGAAGCTTTCGTTTTTTTGTTGTTCTTCTGCTTTTTCTTTGAGTTTTTGTTTTGCTCCGTAGTATATTGCGCTATAACATACATTAGTTGTGTCTGCAAGTTGGTATGAACTGATATTAGTTATATTTCCTAGGCAGCAAGAGTGATTTCCTAGAAATATTTCGCTCTCATTTAAATCATTGTATGGGTATGCAGGCGTGGGTACATGGTATGGTACGCATTGTTTTACATTTAAGTTTAATGTAAATGGTGTCGCGTCAACTATGTCAAGTGGCGGAGGATATGAAACTATTGCGCTTAGTGTTATGTTGTGTATTCCGTTTTGTGTTAGGTTTTTTTTGTGTATTGTTTGCAGCAGAGTGTTATTTATTGTGTGGTTTTGTGGGAGGCTTAGATTGTTTTTATTAAGTCCTGAAGTTAATTGTCCTTTTTCAATTATTATTATATCATTGGTTTCATTTGTGATTGTCCATGTGTAGTTTATGTATGTTATTTCGTATTCATTTTCTGATTCTATGTTTCCTTTTAGGGTTATTGGGTCTTCTATGCTTGTTGTATTCGCAGGTAGATCTGTGTATATAGATTCTGTTTCGATGTCTGTTTCAGGCATGTTAAATACTAGTATTTTGACGTCTTGATAATCGTTTAATCCGTGTGCATCTCGTACACTTACTCTGACTGTGTGCAAGCCTACATCTGTGTGATTTGTTGTATAATTCACTGCTCTTTTTGTTTCTTCAAATAAAAGTGAATTTGTAAGTTTATTCTCATCCTGTATAGTCGCTTCATTACAATCAAAGGTGATAAGATCATCATCTGTAATTGAGCATATTTCATCGTATGTTTCTTTCCATCCGCTATAATTGTATGTTAGATTTCTATCGTCTGGATCGTATCCTTGTGGGTTTATTATTAGTTCTTCGCCGACTCCGACTAATATGTCGTAGTTGTATGGGTTTGGTTGGTCGAATTGGGATATTATATCTAGTGCGGGTCTTCTATTTTGCAGAGCTGTTGCGAATGTTAAGTATCGTCCACCTATATGTGAGGCTTTATCTTTTACTATTAGTATGCGGTCGTGTAGAAATGAATTGCAATCTTCGTCTGATGGGCATTGTAGTGGTATTATTTTTATCTCGAAATTTGGATCGTAGAAATTCTCTATATTTGGAAAAATTCCTGTGAATTCTGGGTAATTTTGTCTTTGTTCTTGTGAGTATAAGTTGAATCGGGGGTCTTTTGCATCTGCTGCAAGTAGGCTTATTGCGTAATTGTGTAATCTTACAACTCTAAGTGGTGATGCGTAGTTGAATTCTTTTCGTATAAGTTCTGAGTCTGTTCCTGAAAATTGTGCTATGAATGGATATGTTGCTTTGACTGCTAGTGTGTTTTTGTTAAATATTATTTTTACATCCACTTCTTCATTTTCGTCGAGTTCTATGTTTGTTCCTTGTAGTTCTTGTATTAAATCGAAGTTCACGCACATATCTAATAATTCTTTTGTTCTCTTTTGTATAAGTTCTTCTATTGATGGTGGTTCAAATACACCAGTATTTCTTTGAATCCAATTTAATTGGCATGGACTTTGGGCATAACCTGGGGGTGGATCAGCGTTATTACTTTCATGAGTGCATAGTCTTGTTAGATTATTTTGTCCGAAGAATCCTGATAAGTCTTTATATGTTCTTTTATCAAAAAAACACTCAGCATTATTTGCGTCATCATATAATCCGAATAGTTCTATTATTCTTGTGTTCGCTTTGGGGTATTGTGGGATGCTGTGATTTATTATTGGGCAATTATTATTTTCTGTGTTTGTAAGTGAATAAGTCACATTTGTTGTTATATTTATGTCGTTGTCGAAGTTTATTGTTGTCTCAAGATGTGTTGTGCCAAGTTCTGTTGCTTCCGCGGTTCCGTTTTGATGTGTGTATAATACTCCGCCTTGTATCATTATTTCATCTATGGCTCGTGTTGTTGAGGAGTCTAGGCATGTTTGTACGTGGTAATTTATTGCTGCTGAATCTAGTATATTTGTGGCTGTTTGTCTTTGTGCTCGTTTTTCGTTTCCTTCGCGTATTTGTGAGGCTGCAAATAATATGAACATCACCATTACAAGTAGCACTAGTCCTAGTATTACGAATATAGTTACTTGTGCTCTTTTTTTCTTGTTAAATGCGCCCTCTTTTTTCATTTATTGTTATTGTTTTTTTATTTATTTAATAAGTTTGCTATCTTTTTAGGTGAGCTGATCTTGTTCAAAGATAATAAGTATTTTAAGAAATTGCAAAAAAATAAGATTGGATAAGATTTTAATTTAGGCTATCTTAAAATTATGAAATTTTACAGAACGTGTTGAATCTCTAACCTAAAAGGACAGATTATTAAAATCTCAATGAAACATCTAAAAATCGAAGATTTTTAACGCTTGAAAATTTTTTAAATGTTCATTGAATTCTTATTTAAATTTTAGTTTAAAAGATAAGAACTTATTTGAATATGATTGATGCAAAACTTGTGAAGTTTTTATCATTTCCGTCAAGGTCCGCTGTTGTGTAGTATTGTTCTAGAAGTGATTTTCTTGGTTTGAGGATTAACATGAGAAGCGTTATTCCAAGGTAGTTATTTGTGTTCATTGCTCTATCATCAACGTACTTTAGATAATCTAGCGGTTTATTCTCTTTTATGAGTTCGATTGCGCCTGCATCGAGTTCGTACACTTTTTTGTGTGCGTCTTTCTCAAATGGTATATATGAATAGTTCGCGCCGTACTTCGTAAAGTTTGTTGGAACGATTATTGTTGCGGTTTTGTTTTGTTCTAAGAGTATTTCTTTTATATCTACTGCGAGTTTTTTAAGTTCCACATCGTGCCCAACAATTATTGGAATTATTTTTATTTTTTCAAGATAAAACGAATGTATGTATTGTATGAATGGTAGTTGTGATTCTATGAATTCGTCATCTTCAAATATATCTTCTCTGTGTTTTATATTTTCTTTTTTTATTATGTCTCGTGCGAGTGCTTGGTCTACTCGGACAATGCCGTATGGTGTCTCATATGGTTCCATGCCTATTCCTGACTCTTCCTTTGTTGATTGTCCTATTATTATGAATACATCAGGCATTTTTTCTTCTGCTATTTGTTTGTATGCCCACGCGGCGCAGGGTCCTGCAATTTCGTATTTGTGTATTGGCACTATTGCACCTTTAACATGTGTTCTATTGTTTGGTTTTGCAGGCAGGTCCCCTGGACCTCTCTCGTGCATGAACACTTCTTTTATTTTATTATCTATTAGTGTTCGAGCTGCTGGGTAGTATATTCCTGAGAGTTTATGTTCGCGCATAACAAGTCATAAAGAAATCTTTGTATATAAAACTTTTGGAATAAGTCGAGAAAATAATATGTGGAACCGAGAAAAATCAAACAAGTTTGATTAAATTTTTTAAATAGTTGTTTTATTTTTGTGCGTTATATACAGAGCCAAACAAAGTTTGGCTGGGCTTTAAAACGCTGTTTTAAAACAAGCGCTACCGCGAATATACTTTATATATAACATAAAAAAATAAGAAAAAATTGAAAAAAAATAGTTTTGATTAGTTTATAGCTGTAAATCGTGCGTAAATTATTAAGTTGTCATTTATTTGGAACTCATAATTTTCAGTTTCGCTCAAAAGTCCTCCTTGGTCTGTGAACCATCCTTCAAATTCAAAATCTTGATTTGGTAGTGCTTCAAGCGTTATTTGTGTTCCTTCTAAATATGTTTGTGTGTGAACTCCTGGAAGTCTTGGCGCACCCCCTGCCATTCCTGTTGCGATTACTTTTCCGTCAGAGTCCACATTTAATTGTAGTTCGAAATTTTGCGGTAGATTTTCTAAGCAAGTTAAATAATACTGTGTTGTGTCTGTTATAATAGTGTTGTTTTGGTGTAGAACTTGGCCATCATAGCATTTTATTGGTTTTGTTTTTATGCTGCACAGCTCTGAGTAATTCGTTGTATATATTATTATTTGTTCTCCTGAAGCTAAATTTCTTGTGCCGTCATCGAATAATATGTTGTTGCATGCGTTTAGTGTTCCAAAGTTGTGTGGTGTGCCTTCGTCTCGAAGTCTTAGCATGGATGTTAGTTCGTTGAAATTTAGTTGGTTGTTTTTTGTTGTTAGTGTGTATATTGTTTGGCTATATCCGTGCGGACTCCACAGTGCTATGTTGCTTTGTGTTTTTTGGTTTATCATATCTGCGAGTATTTGTACATTTGAATTATTTGTTAAATTAATGTAGTCTGCTCTTATTCTTTGTGTGTTTCCTAGTATTTCTGCTTTTGCAACTATTTGTTTTTGTCCTTGTTTTGATATGTATAAATTATTAGATTCGTCGTGGGGCGAGAATTCGTCTAAATCAAAATATTGCGTGATTGGATTTGATGATTCGATATCTGTTTCGATGTTGTTTTGCGTGTTGAATATTCTTGCAAAAAAGTTTTTGAATGCGTTCCAAATTTCTCCAAGAAATGATGTTTCTGTTAAATCGGCTCCGCTTATTAACGCGATTTTTAGAGGTTTATTATAATATATAGTTACATATTCTGATGTGGTGTCGCATTTGGTGAAAAATTGATCGCCTGTTGGATTTGTTGGTGCGTTTTCGCAGTTTATTTCTTCATCTACTAAAACTGTGAATCCTCCAAGCATTTCAGTTTTATTTAAGTAATCAGTTAAGTCCACTGTTAGATTTTTTGATTCAAATCCTACTATTATGTTTCCATCATATGTTGGTTGATTTTTTATTTGTATGAAGTCTAGGTTTTGTCCTAGTCTAATGGCGCAGAATGCTCCGAGTTTTTCTTTATCAATTACATCAATATTTATTGTTTGCATCATATCTCCACAATGTAGTGTGAATTCTTCAAGGTTGTTAGTTTGTTTTGCTTCTTGTAGCAGGAATGATGCTAGTATGTGCATTCTGTTTATATCTTCTATTCCAGTCCAGCCGTTATTTGGATCGCACATCCATTTTCCTTTTATTGTGAATGGAGTTACGAATTGGTTTTCTGCAAGTTTATCATTAAAAGTTGTAGATAGTATGTCTGCATTATTAAATGCGAAATTAACATCGAGTTCGCTGTTGTTTGGGTCTTTTCCGCATATCCATGTTTTGTCTCCGTGGAATAATATTGATCTTTCTAATTCGCTTCGAGTGGCGTAGTTTCTTGATAATGCGTTTGCTAATGTGTTATCGTGCATAATTGCGGTTCCGTTCCAGCATGCGCCTTGTGTATCTATCCAGTATTCTCCTTGTGTATTTAGTTCTGGGTGTGTGTCATCTCCGCAGCATGCAGAGCCTGTCCACCAAGTAGTCATTCCGTTATTGCATGCGTCTCTATATTTTCCATAATCTATTAGCTGTAAATCAGGGTTTCTTGGTTCTGCTCCTGAAAAAAATCCTCTATCGGTTGTTGGGCCGTCAAGGTTGTCTATCCACTCTCCCCAGTCTCCTGAGCAGTACATTGTTTGTGAATTTTTTATTTCATGTGTCTCAGGGTTTTTTACTGATAAAAATAATCTGTCTATGACGAATACTACGTTAGAGTTTTCAACAAAATTAATTATTGGTCTTTGAACAATTTTTTTATTAAAATTATTAGGTATATTTTCGTTTAAGTTTAGTTTTACTCTTTGCCATCTGTGATTTTCTTTATATAAGTGATCGCTGAAATTGAATTTCCAAGTAATATTATTATTATCTGTTAATTCAAAACTTTCTAATGAGTTTTTATTAGATGTTAATAAGTCAAATTCTAAATAGTCGAATCCTTCTATGCTAAATACGCCTCTAACTGATGGAAAATTATCTGATGATGTGAGGGTCTTAAAATCAAAAACTCCTTGGTCACCAGGTTTAGCTTCATAGCGATATGCATTTAATCCGTGATCAAATGAATCAAAGCTTGAGATCATATGGTATGGTGCGCCTGTGAGTGAAAAAACCTCTCCTAGAACGTCGTAAGTAAATCTAAATGGATTATCATGATTGTAGCAAAGGTCTTCGCCACCGTAAAGTCCGCAGCACTCAGACATAAAGTTTTTATCTTGATGCGCGTAGCATACGAATGGATCTCCTGAAATTAGTGAGCCTATTAAATCAAATTGTGATTGGACAACTATTCCAAGACAACAAGATTGTGAGTCTTGAGATACAGTATTTGCACCTAGGCAGTCTTCACCTTGATTTTCGTTGTAAACTTGTCCTCCCATAGCTGAACATGTTAGATCCGCGCTATCTTCACAAAATGAATTTTGACCAAGACAACAACTATAGATTCCTTGATCGTCATATGAATCTACGAGTACGCCTGCATTACAATATTGTTGTTCTGAGCATATTTTTTCTGAATCTCCAGGATAATAATAATCTAATTCGTCATGCATTTCGTCGCACATCATATTTGGATTTATAGGTATTCCATCTGCGCATTCGTCGGGGTTTGCTTTGCAAAATATTGAGTCTATTAATCCTGATCCCGGGGTATTTTCCCAGTTATTGTTTGGATTGAATAAATCGGGGTTTTCATTAAAATATTGACTAAATGGCATAAATTCATTGTTGACATAATATTTACAATAACCACACTCATTAACAAAGCTTCCAGGATCATCAACATTAAAGTTCATATACTCATTATAATTTAAAGAAGCGCAATATCCGTTGGCTCCTTGATCTTCGACTAGCGCTTCACAGTACGCCTCATTATGGCTGGCATTTCCATCTTCATCATGTATTAAGCAATCAATTACATCCCCGTCTATTATTCGCGATAAGCCTACTGAGCAAAGAGGAGTTAGAGTAGACTCTGCTGTTGGGAGTGTTTCTCGTTCAGGTATTGTTCTGTTGCCAAATAATTCTTCGCCCATAGCGTCGCAATAATACCACTCATCATAATTTGAAACGAAGAACGTATCATATGCTCTCATTATAACACCAGGAAATTCTTGAACTCCTCTCCATGAAAAATTATTATTATAACTGACTAAATTATTTCCACCATCAATATCAGGGTAATTTCTTGAGTTGTCGAAACATGCATATTTGCCGTCAGGTATTATGAATCCTAGGTCTTGCAACGCTCCATCACTTTGACTTTCAAATTGTTCACATTGTTCTGGGCAGTTATCTACTGTAAAATCAGAGCAACTAACATATGTTGGTTCGCACATGTTTTGAAAATCATCACAATTATTTTCGTCCAAGTAGGTTGTGCAAGACTCATAATTTAATTCTTTACTAACACAATGATACGAGGATGGTTCACTTAATTGGACATCTCGATCACTATTTTTTATGCAATAAGATGGTGCATAAGACGCACATCCTCCAGAACCACCCGTATTAATATTATCTAAGAAATAACCCATACAATGTGTTGTAAAGTGATGTTCTAAACCGTCTGGCGTACCTTGATTGGTGTATTCACAACTATCAAAAACTTGAGATTCACCGAGACAAGATGATAAATCTAGTGAGACATCATCTCCGCAGACTAAGTCTGTTCCGTTTGGTGCGCTTCTATTGTACCAGTCTTGTTGAATATAATCTGGAAAATTATTCCATAAATAGGAATCCCATTCTTGAACCTCTCGACAGTCTTCATCATTCATATCTATGAAGCCATCATCGTTGTTATCAAAACCATCGTTGCAACTGTTTATTTTTATTGAAATATCGTCAGCGTCATTAAATTTTGGTTGTAATCCGCAACTTTCAAGATTATCAGGTAAGCAATTTAATGTTGGGCTGATAAACTCACCTTCTTCTCCAGGGCTTCCTGGGTTGCCTTTAGATGTTCCAGGCTCTCCTGGTTTTCCTCCTGAAACGTTAATATTTTCTTCGTTGAATTGTTCATAATTTTGTGATACAAAAAATACTTGTCCTCCGGCGCCTCCGGCGCCTGCGCCTCCGCCTCCACCTGCTTTACCACCATCAGAATTACTCCAGCCTCCGCCTCCATTTCCGCCGTTGCCGCCTTTTGCTTCTATATGTCCGTCGCCGTCTATTAAATTTGCTACTAAGTATATTGTGCCTGCACCTGATCCTCCTGCGCCGCCTCCGCCTCCAGTTCTATGTATCCAGCCCACGTTATTATACATATCACCGGGGCCGCCGTTTCCACCATCATATCCATTCACAGATAATGTTCCATTTATTTTTATCTCTTCAGCAAATAATCTAACTCTCGCGCCTGCATAAAGTGAAGGAGTTCCTCTTGAGCCTCCGTCTGCTTTACTAGAGGAATCTGCTTTAGCACCAAATCCTCCTCTTACAACTACAAAGCCTCCTGCGCCGCCTCCGCCGCCATGAGTTGTTCGTTTTTCGCCTACCTTCTCGCCACCATCACCTCCAGATCCTCCTTTTGGAAATCCAGATGGTGCCCATGCAGTTGCGCCTATTCGCGTATAGGTGCTGTTTGCAGTTATTGAAGATGTTGATCTAAATTTTAAAGTGGCTGCATCATTAATTATTAATTCTTTAAAATGATAATTTGCAAGAGCTGCCCAGTTATTTTGATTTAGTGTTATTGTTTGAGTTTGTGTAACTTCACAAATAAGATCTGATCCTTGAAAAGTATTTTGTGTTGGACTTGCACACGTGCTTCCCCCACACCAAATCTCATCCGATTGACAAGGATTGTTTGCATCTGCAAAATTAGTTAATAATATGAAATTCATTAATAGTGCCAGTGTGAATAGAATTATTTTAGTTTGAGTTTTATTATTATTTTTGTTTGGTTTATTTGTGTTCAAGTGGGCACCCTCTTTATTTTCTCTTCTATTTGTTCTTTGTGTTTTATTATTTAAATGTTTCTATTGGTTGTTTTATTGTGGAGAAAGGGTTATTTTTTTTATTATTGGTTTGTTCTTTGTTTTTTTGTTATTGTTATTATTTTTTTATTAGTTCGAGGTTTTGTTGTACTCGTCCTATTAGTTTGTGTGGTTCTTTGTTTGTGATTATTTGTTCGAGTGCGATTATTATTGTTTTGTTTCCTTTTTTTATTTTTACATAAACTATACATAGATGTTAAGTTTGTATTATTTTTTAAGGATTATTCAGTAAATCAACATATTTGCTCAATCTCTCCATTATGGCTGGAGCAAATAATTGAATCTCTCCATTCGTAATGGAAATATTTATATATTTGTTTTAATTATCATTTAATATGATATCAAAAGACACACTCAAAAAGGTTATTTTGGAGCAAAGAAATCAGTTCAAAGAAACATACACTCCAAGAGATCAGTTAGTAAAATTAAATGAAAAGTCTAAATCTGATTTAATTGTAATAATTTCGGGAATAAGACGCTGTGGTAAGTCTGTTTTATTAAATGAATTTAAGAAAACTCAAAAAGAAAATGATTATTATTTAAACTTCGATGATGAGCGTCTAATTAGTTTTGATGTTGGTGATTTTGAACGCTTATATGAGGTTTTCATCGAGTTATTTGGTGTTCAGAAAACTTTTTACTTTGATGAAATTCAAAATATTGGTAATTGGGAACTTTTTATTAGGCGTTTAAATGATTATCAAAATAAAATTTATATAACTGGTTCTAATGCGAGTCTTTTATCTAAAGAATTAGGCACTAGGTTAACTGGCAGGCACGTTCAACTCGAGTTATTTCCTGCAAGTTTTAAAGAATATTTAGTTTTTAATAATTTTAAACTAAGCAAAGGTGATTTGCATACGCGTGAGCGTATTGTTGAGATAAAAAAATTATTTGATAAATATTTAATTAATGGTGGTTTTTTTAAATATTTAAAAACTAAAGATAAGGATTTTTTTAAAGCCCTATATGATAATATAATATATAGAGATATTGTTGCAAGATACTCCTTGTCTTATGAAAAAGGTTTGAAAGATATTTTTTATTATTTACTTTCTAATAAATCAAAACCTTTTAGTTACGCAACTTTAAAGAAAGTATCAGGTATATCAAGCACATCCACTATAGCTGATTATATTTCTTATTTAGAAAATAGTTATTTGTTATTCACTATTTCTTTATACGATGTTTCTCTTAAAAAGCAGCTAATCAATCCTAAAAAAGGGTATGTGATTGATACTGCTCTAGCGAGCACTATTAGTTTTCAATTCTCTGAAGACAAAGGTAGGCTTCTTGAAAACGTTGTTTTTCTTGAGTTAAAGAGAAGAAGGAATGAAATTTATTATCATAACGTAAAATATGAATGTGATTTTATAATAAAATCCGGGCTTAAAATCATTGAGGCGATTCAAGTGTGTTATGACTTAAATCAAGAAAATGAAGATCGCGAAATAAAGGGTTTATTAGATGCTATAAACACTCATAATTTGAAGAGAGGGCTTATTTTAACTTATGATATAAAAGAAGAGCGAGTAATTAATGGTAAAAAAATTTTAGTTATGCCTATCTGGGACTGGTTACTTGAGAGTTATTAAGAGCAACAAGACTTGTATCAAATAAATTTAGCGCGTAATAACTCATTCCAAATAGTTTGAAAACTTATTTTTCAGTTAATATTAGTCTCTTTTATTTGTTTTGTAATTTCTTGTATTGCGCGTTTTGCGATTTCTTCGTATCCGAGTGTTTTTATGAGTGCTTGTATTTCTTTTGCAGGTCTTATGTTTTCGGGTTTTTCGGCCATGCTCGCGATTGCGACTTTGAGTGTGTATTTTCTTATGAGTTCGAGGTTTTGTTGTACTCGTCCTATTAGTTTGTGTGGTTCTTTGTTTGTAATTATTTGTTCGAGTGCGATTATTATTGTTTTGTCTTGTTCTTTTATTTTTTTGGCGATTGCTTGATTCATTCCTGATCGTCTGTAGTGGTGGTTGTCTTTTTCTTCTAGTGATTCTAAATCATATATGTGTGTGATGTATTTATTTTCTAGTGTTTGGAGGTTTGCTTTGGCGAAATTCATTCCTTGTTTGTTTGTGTTTTTTAGTATTATGTGTGCTGTGTTTATTTTTATGTTTGGGTTTTTTTCTTTGAGTTTTTCGAGTTCTTCTTTTTTTATTTCGTGTTTTGGCTCATATAAGAATAGTATTGATTTTGTGCCGAGTCTTTGAGCTATATCTAAGAATGTTTGCTCATTTCCTTGAGGTATGCATATGTCTGTGAAGGTCATTTTTTTATGTTTGTTCTAATTCTTTTATTAATTTTTTGCAGTCAATTATTGCTTTTTTTGCCATTTTCTCTTCCATTTTAGTTCCGTAGTATGTTAAAGAGTTTCTTTTATATCTAAGGTCATCAAATATTCTAAATAAGTTTTCTTTTTTTAATATATCTCTAAGGTAAAATCCTAAGCATATGTGATTTAGTATATTGTATCCTTTTTTGAATGTTTGGGCTTGTATTATTTCTATGAGGGAGGTGTAGTAATCTTCAAAGACGAAGTTGCAGTTTTTTTTTATTTATTTCAGTTATTAGGTTTATTCTATCGCATGCTGTTTCTTTTAGTGATTTGGCTCGTATCACATCAGGACTTATTTTTCTAGCTGAATTATTTGTTATGCAATCAGTCCAGTTTCCATCTTTCATTCAAATACCTCTATGTACTTATTTATTGTTATTCCGTTTATGATATTATTTTTTAAGTGATTGTTTGGGATTTCTTTTAGTTTTCGGCATTTAAATACTTGTATTTTTCTATTCAATGTTTTTTCGAATTCCTTTAAATCGATATTTTTTTTAGATGGTGTTTCTAGATATAAATCTATGTCGCTATCTTCCATATCTTCTCCTTTGGAATATGAGCCGAATAATATAATACAAGGGTTGCTTAGTTGAATCTTTATATAATTTATTAAATTAGATTCGTAAATTTTTTGTAAATTGTGTAATTTTTTTTGTAATAAATAATTTGGGTGTGTTTTGTTTGCTGCATAAAACTTGGCAGTTCCTAAATTTATTGTTGTTAAAATATTTTCTTTGGTCAATTCCGCGCAGTATCGTATAACTGATGGAAGTGGCACATTCAATGTTCGCTCTATTTCCCTCACTCTTAATTTGGCGCTAGGATTTGTAAAGAAATGTTCTTTAATTTTTGTTTTGATATTTTTTTTTATCATTTGATATTTAATAATATCATTTGATATTTAAAATTATCTATTGTTTAGTTAGTGACAAACTTTTTTGTGATACCTGTAGCTACGCTTCGATTTTTCTCATTTTAAACCCGCGCCCGATGTCTTTGTATTTGTGAGACTGAGACTGTTTTAATAATTACTAACTTTTGGGCTTGTCCAGAATGTCTATGTTTTGTATACTTCCTAGCAAACCACTCAACTCAAATATGAGGTACACTAGACTCAGTTTAATAAACAAGTCTAAATCTATTGGTTTGCGCAGTATACATATTTGTGTTATGCTGGACAAGCCCTAATTTTTTATATTATATTAATTATATTCGAGAGTAGTCGCTTTGTGTTTATTTTTTCCCTAGCAGAATGTTCCTGTTTGTTCTGGTCTTATTGCAAATGATAATTGTTCATCGTCTTTTTCTATTGTTATTATAAAATATGTTTTCTCAAATATGAAATTTAGGTTTTCTTGGTTGCCTATTTCTTTGAGGAAGTCTACGGCATATCGTGGTTTTATGTTTTGTGTTTGGCTCAGTGTCCTGCAGAATTGATAATTAAAATCTGAATCTATTTGTCTTGGCATAAGTATTTTATCTGTTATCTTGTTTGTTTCATCTAAAAAATATGCAAGGTTTGTTTTATGTCTTTTTGCAAGGCTTGTTTGTATTGTTTTTTCTTGAACTTCGTATTCGTATTCAAAGTTTGTTATTATTGCGCCTTCTTCGAATGTTATTTGTGTATTTATTTCATTTATTGTTATTTCATCTCCGTAAATCTCGTAATCTTCTAGCATTAAGTTGTATATGCATAAATCTGTAAAGCTCATTTCTTGTTTTATGAATTCTTCAACTACTTCTGGTTCATATATTCCCATGTAGTATCCTTCTACGCTATAGCTTAGTACGTATAAGTTGTTTTGGTATCGAACTACGTTATCAGGGTAATAGCCGTATCCTCCTGTTTGTAGTGCGCGTCTTGTGTAGTCTTGGAGTATGTCTTCTGTGCATTGTGATATATATGTGTTTATTCTTTGTGTTATTGATTCGTCGTCTAGTTTCGTTGTTTTTTGGTTGTTAATTGAAAGAAGTATTAATGCTAATACGACTACGAGTATTAGTCCTAGTATTGCAAATATTGTTACTTGTGCTTTTTTTTGTTTCATTTTTTTAGTCTTGTCCTCTTGTTAGTTCATTGCTAGGGCTCTTAAATTGTCTAGTACATAATTTTTTGGATTTTCTCCGTCTAATTTGTATGCGACGTCTGCGTGTGATAATATTTCGTTTGTTGGAATATCGTATTTGTTTTGTAATGCTATAACTAGTTTTAGTAGTGATTCTTTTTGTTCATCAGTCATATCCCAATCATAATTGTAAACCGCGACGCCCCCAGCAGTTCTAGTCTCAATACCTACTATTTCTATGTTGAGTGTATTTAGATTGTGGTAGTTTTCTTTTTGTTTTAAAGAATTACCTGATCCGACTGTCCATGCAGGTCTATTTATGGGAACAAATTGGTGTATGTCGCCATTTAAGTCTATGACGAAGTGCGCGCTGACTTTGGATTGCGGGTTTAAAAATGTGTTTTTAACTGATTCGAAATTATTTGTTGCTGATGTGTGAAGTATTATTGCCACGATGTTTTGGTTTAGAAAATAATAGTTGTTTGCATTGAAGTATTCTCCGTGTTTATTTTTAATTGTTTTATACCACTCAGGCATCTGTTTTTTTTCATCATACAAATTTACACTTGCAACCCAAGGCCGTATTATTTTTAAATCTGATAAAGCAATATCAGGGTCTATTTTTTGGTTTATATCATTTCCAATTAGTTGTTGTGTTTGATTCGATATATCAATAGCGCACAATACTGTTTGGTCACCCACATAATCTGCGTCTTGTTCTATAATAGTGAATGAACGAGCATAATCTGCTTGGGCACCCACCGTTAAAATATATACTTTATTTTGCATTTTTTGTTGCGGTGTAGAAGTTACCATTCCTAAAGAATGATATTCTCTAAACCCTATTTTTTCAAAAATGTGTGTCGGGCTGTAGGTTGAGAAATGCGTATTTCCAAAAGCAGTTAATTTTATCATTTCCTCCGCGGTTACTGATCTCCACCCTGTGTTTCCAAAAAAATTATCATTGCAAAATTCTAATTTTACTTTGTGAGATGCTTCTTTTCGAGAACCCATAAGCCCTATTGTGGAAAATTGGTTTAAAAAGCATAGATTGTCTAAACCTGCGCCTCTCACCATTATTGTTCCTGGTGCGCATTCTCCTATTCCTGCGTGTTGTGATAATGTTTCTGTT
>JBKHAC010000033.1:0-8675 GCA_046543095.1 Candidatus Woesearchaeota archaeon
CGTCAATGGTTCATTAAAGTTCTTGATCGTAAGCAGGATTTAATTAAGGCTGGTGATGAGATTAAGTGGTATCCTGAATTCATGAAAAAAAGGTATGTTCATTGGGTTGAGAATCTTCAGTGGGATTGGTGTATTTCTCGTCAGAGATCTTTTGGTGTTCCGTTCCCTGTTTGGTATTCGAGGAAAACCGGGGAGGTTATTTTACCTCAAGCAGGCGATCTTCCAATTAATCCATTAACTCAGGTGCCGAGTGTGTTGCCTGAGGGTCACACCGCGGAGGATTTAGTTCCTGAAGTAGATGTTATGGATACGTGGGCTACATCTTCTGTTACGCCTCAGATAGCTCTTCGTTGGGCTGAGGGCGCGGATAATTTTAAGAATGGTTTCCCTATGTCTTTGCGTTTGCAAGCGCATGATATTATTCGTACTTGGGCTTTTTATACAATTGCGAAAGCTGTGTTTAATAATGAATCTATTCCTTGGCGAGAAATCGCGATTTCGGGTTTTGTTTTAGATCCGAAGGGGAATAAGATGAGTAAGAGTCGTGGTAATGCTATTGCGCCTCAAGTGGTTGTTGATAAGTTTGGTGCGGATGCTATGCGGTTTTGGGCTGCAAGTTCGAAGCTAGGTGAGGATTTGCCATTTCAAGAGAAAGATGTTTTAACAGGTAAGAAAACAGTGACTAAGCTTTGGAATGCATCTAAGTTTGTGTTTATGAATCTTGAGGGTTTTGATGAATTTAATTATAGTCTTAAAGAGTTTGATTTGCGGGTTATGGATAGGTGGTTGTTATCGAAACTCGCAAAGACTATTCGTGCAGCTACGTCTGCATTTAATGGATTTGAGTATTCGAAGTCTAAGCAAGAGGTTGATTTGTTTTTCTGGCAAGTTTTTTGTGATAATTATTTGGAGTTTGTAAAACATAGAACTTATCAAAATGATGATGATTTAGAATCTAAGAGGGCTGCGCAAAGTGTATTGTGTTATGCCTTATTTGCACAACTCAAATTATTTGCGCCGATTATGCCGTTTATTACTGAGGAGATTTATCAACTTTATTTTAGGGATGAAAAGAATTCGAAAAGCATTCATTTGTCTTCGTGGCCTGAATTTGATGAATCTTTAATTGATGAGTCTTCGGAGGCTTCAGGTGATATTGCTGTTAAGGTTTTGGCTGAGATTAGGCGTCATAAATCTTTAAACAAATTATCTTTGAAAGCTGAGCTTGATGTTGTTAAAATTACTTGTTCGAGTAAAGATAAGGGTTTGCTTGATCTTGTGCTTGATGATTTAATGGTTGTGGGTGGTGTTAAGAAGTTTGAATTTGTTGTGGGCGATAAATTGGTTGTTGAGTGTTAGTTTTTTTTATGTTATATAAAGTATATTCGCGGTAGCGCTTTATATAACGCACAAAAATCAAACAACTATCTAAAAATTTAATCAAACTTGTTTGATTTTTCTTGTTTTTGTCTTTTTCTTTATCGTATTAAATAAAAGTATGATTCATTAACTACTAAAAAGTAAATAAAAATAGAAATATTTATATATTGCTTATGTATTGAGTTAGTTATTATTTGATTTTTTTATATTTTTTGGTATAAAGATAGATGAAGGTGGATAAATGAATTTGATGAATGGTAATTGTAGAGAAAATTTAGTTGATAAATACAACGTTATAGGTCTTGTCGGGGATGGTATCTTGCCTATCGAAGTTGGGCGGGGTTGTGCTCTTAGTGCATATGTTGTAGGTGATGTTTTAAAGGCTATGTGTCGTTCACCTTCGTTGAAATTATATGATGAAGAGCCTACTGAGGCGGGTTTAGTTTTAAAATTAACTTCAAAGGGTGTATCTTATTTAAAAAATAACATTAATGCCATGGTGGCTGAGTATAAATCAGTAATTGCTGAAGAAGATTTGGTTGATTGCGATAAAAATGATCTTTTAACAGATGCTGTCTCTGATATTTATTTAATGTCGGAAGCTCAAAGAACAAATATTAGTTTAGATAATTTAGCAAGTTCTGCTGATATCATTCAAAAAAATGGTGTTGCTATCGTTGTTAGTGGAGATTCTAAAAATAAGTTGTTAAATCAAAATACGTATGGTAGTACTAGTCATAATTTAGCTGAGGATGTTATGTATTTAGGATCTGTTGATGAATCAATTGTTGGATCAAGAAACCTAATTAATAGAAGTGGTATAAAAAATATGGAATTTGATTTTTAATTTCTTTTCTTTTTTTTCTTTTCTCGCGTTTTAGTAAAAATTAAAAACAAAGAGATTTTCTATTTTATCTATTATGGACTTATCTTTATTTAGAAATGAATTTTTATCGTCACTAAATTCAAATAAAGTTATAAGTTTTTTTTGTAGGTGTTCTATTTTATATTCAGGTAGGGCTGAGGCTCAGCTTGATTGTGGTGATCGTTTAATTATAATTAAATCGGATAATACTTTAATTGTTCATCAAAAAGAGGGTAGTGCGCCTGTAAATTATATGAAGTCGGATTCTTCAATTGAGCTCTTTGATGCGTCGCCTGATTTGCTTTTACTTTCGAGAAACTCTAAATTAAAAGATGAACTTCAAATAGTAATATCGAAGGTGTATTCTTTTAATTCTCATTTAATTGATGATTCATCTAAATTGACTCTTGTTGGGACTGAAAAAGATATGTCTGATATGATTTTAATCAATCCACATTTAATAAGTTCTGATTTTAAACCTTTATCGCGTGAGGAGCACAATAAGTTCGGTTTCATTGATGTTTTTGGTCATGATGGTGAGGGTAATCTTGTGATTGTTGAGTGTAAGCGTTACACCGCGGGTTTATCTGCAGTTGAGCAACTTAGACGTTATGTTGAGAAGATGGGCGAGCTTAAAGGTATTTCGCCCTCTAAGATTAAAGGTATTTTGGCTGCGCCTATTATTGCTAAAAACGCGCATGATATGCTTTTGGGTTGGGGTTTTTCATTTAAGGCGATTGAGCCTCCAAAAAAGCTTGAGAAATATAATAAAAATCAGAGGTCTTTGGTTGATTTCTAACTTTTTTTGTTCGTTTTTTTTTTGTCTAAGAATTGCATGCTTTGCATGTTTTGTATCCTTTTGCGATTAACTCTTCTCGCATTGTACTCATTTTTAGGTTTTCTTGTTTTGATCGGCTAAGTGCTATGCATCCTGCTTTGTGGAAGGATTTGCCTTTGTCTGTAAAGTAATATTTTATTTCAGGAATGTCTTTCTTATTGTCTTGGATTTCTTTTTTTATCTCTTTTATTGCTTTTTTAATATTTGAAACTTTTTCTTTAGTTTTATTTGTTTGTATTTTTTTAATCTCTCGTACTCTGTAACTTGGTTTGTTTATTTGTATAAGGAAATTTAATGCATAAAATGAAGTGCTAATAATTATTATGTTTTTTGAATACTCAATGAAGTATGTGTATGTTAAAATTACGAGGCTAATTATTATTGCGGTAAATAAGAATGTGTCGCTAAACAATCTTTTGCGAGTAGTATTGAGGCTAATAGTTCCAATGATGAATCCTAAAAGTAACATCGCGCTACCTATGTGTAGTGTATTTGAAAATAGCATTAATATTGTTCCGATTGTGAAAATTGTTGCAGTTATTGCACTTAAAAAAAACTTGTTTTTGTTTTTCATAAATTAGTAGTAACATATCTTGATTTATATAATTTTTCTTTTTTGGGCTGTAATTTGCTTATTTTTGATATTTTTTTATGGTGTGTTCATTTTCTTCTTTTATGCTGGTTTAGTTTTATTTATCAAATAAAATAATTAACTTATTAAATAAGTAATTTTATCTTATTTTTTATGAAAAAAGAATACTTGAAATTAAAAGAAGAATTTTCTCTTCCAGATTATGATTTGTTGAATGATGATTTTGAAATTTATACTATATCTAAAGAAGATAATTTAATTCGTGAAATAATTAAAAAAATGTCTGGTGTTGTTGATTTTTATATTGATGTTTTAGAAGATATAATTCAGCCTGACTCTCGTTTTTACACTTTAAAAGAAGCTAATGTATTAAACAAAGATGAGCGAAGAGTTGTGAGTTTAAATTACAGTAAGTTGATGTATTTAAATAGGAGAAATCTTGAGATTCATTTGGATTTCTCGGAGGCTGTTGGGGCTGAATTTATTTCTAATTTGTTTGATGAGTGGCAAAACATTAAAAAAGAGTTGTTGCCTATAATAATTAAATTAAAAGAATCGTGGTTAATTGAGCAAGATTCAAAACCAGTGGGGGGTTATTTTGGATGAAATGTATAATTATGGGGCCTCAAGGCTCAGGTAAAGGAACGCAGGCTAAATTAATTGCAAAAGAATTTGGTTTAGATCATATATCTATTGGTGATATTTTAAGAAAAGAGGTTGCATCAGGAACGGATGATGGGAGACTTATTGAGAATTATATGGCTCAAGGTAAATTAATTCCTCTTGAGTTAAATAATAAAATAGTTAAAGATGCCATTTCTGGTCGCGAGAATATTATTTTTGATGGTTATCCGAGAAATTTAGATCAGGCAAATTTTTTATTTGATAATTTTGATATTCATCTCTTGATTGTTTTAGAAATAAGTGAGGCTGAATCTATTAGGCGTATTTCAAAAAGGGTTATTTGTAGTGCGAATAATAAAAATTTGATTGATGGTGAACTTTTTTTAAAAGATATCGCTGAGTGTGAGGCGCGTGGGGGGAGGATTATTAGGCGTGATGATGATATGCCTGATGCGATATCTAGGCGTCTTAAAATTTATCATGAGAACACTGAACCTTTAATAAAATTATTTGAAGATCGTAAAGTTCCTGTTTTTCGCATTTCGGGCGAGAGGGGTGTTGATGAGATATTCTCTGAGATAAAAAAGGATATTGTTCATTTATTTGATAAAAAATAATTTTATTATTTTTTTTGTCTGTTTGTTTTTTTTGAACTTTATGGTGTGCGACATTAAATAGGATTTATTTTCAAACACGTGTTAATGCTAGATTCTTTAAAATATTTTTATTAATCGTCGTTTGCGAGCGAGTATGTGGTGTTTTTGTGTTTGTTTTTTATTTTATTGTTATTTTTTTGTATTCTTTTTTTTTAGATAAGTCCTAATCCGAATAAGACTAGAATTAAAAGGCCTCCTGTGAGCATAAAATATAGTGGTTTATTCCATGTATATATTTTTTTTCCATCAAATGGTGTGAAGGGGATCATATTAAATATTCCGAGAAATGAATTTATGATGAATCCTTGGTAAAAAAAGTATTGCCAAATCTCTGTTGTTAATATGAGGCCTGGGAGAAATATTAGTGCTAATATGAGGTTTGAGAATGGTCCTGCGAAAGATATTTCTCCGTTTTGTTTTTTATTTGTGCTTCCTTTAATTATGACGTATCCTGGTGCTGCGAATATGAATCCTGCAAAGCTCATAAGTATTGCGATTATTAGCATTGTGTCGTTTGATTTAAATTCTGCTAGGCAATAATGTCTTATTGCAATTATTTTATGTGCAAGTTCGTGTGCTACAAATCCGAGTCCCGCTGTAAATGCTGATATTAAAAGTGCGATAAGAAATCCATCTACTTGTCCGTATTGATTTGTAAGGTTTCTTGTGGATATTATTGCAAATGCGATGCTTATTGCAATCCATGCTTTTGCAAGGTCTATTATTTCTGGTTTTGTAAATTTTAGTTTCATATTTTTTTGGCTCTATTTAAAGAAAATTTGTCTTTATCTTTTAAAATTTGGGTTTTTTTTTAATTTAAATGGACCTTTTCATAGTATGTTTAGTATTTTTTGTTTTTCATACTTTTTGTCTTTCATACTTTTTGTCTTTGGTTTCTGTTTTCTTTTTTTCTATCGTGTGGCCTATAACTTCGAATACTAATCCTTCTTGAGGTCTTATTGTTATAAATCTTTTATATGTTTTATCTTTCAAACTTATTTCTAGTATTTTTTCTTCTTTTATTTTATTTATGAATGTTGTGCTAACTATTAATCTCAGCAATCCTGATATTGCAAATATTGCAAAAAATGATGATCCAAATAATTGTAGATTTGATGTATTTATTGTAAGGCCTAGCATTGTTCCAATAAAAGTTTCTATGCCTATTAGGGCATTATTGTATGGGTGAAATTTCATTTTTTCATTTTTTCCCAGTCTATTTAATTTGTCACTACTATTTAGCGAAAACTTTATAAATAAAAGAATATTACTATCAATTGGTAAGAACAACAAATGCTTTTGGGCTTGTTGTTTTTGCTTGAGACTGGAGGAGAATCAAACACACCTCACCCTCTTTTTTTAAGAACACTTCACCCTTTTCTTAAAAATTCATCTCCTCCAGTCATTTTTTATAAAAATCTTCCTCTATAAATTAATATCTTGTTTTTTTTCTCCTCTAAATAAGTAATATTTAAATAATTCAAAGTAATTCTTCGTAATTAAAGCCCGACACGAGAGTACTCAATGGAGCTTAAGGCGAAACCCTTCAAAAGAGGGCATCAGCTATTGTTGATGACCGAGCAATGAGCTTGGGAGTTAGTGTCTCGGGCTACATTATAGTCATAAAAATTTAAGAACAAGATTATCATTATATTATCATTATATTATGTTTTTTAGAGGTGTATGGGCTAAAAAAATGAAGAGATGCCGTTTTAAAATAAGGTGTCTTTAATGTATTTTTTTTAGTTTAAAGAAAATTCTTGTTCTATGAATAAATTTGGCTACAAATAATAAATAAACTGTGAATACAGAGGAGGAATAAAATGGCAAAAATAGCACAAGTTGCAGCAAAATACATTATTCATGCAAAAATAAATATTGAAGGTGTTGTTGATAGGCCTGATGTAATTGGCGCAATATTTGGTCAAACTGAAGGTTTATTAGGTGCTGATCTTGAACTTCGTGAACTTCAAAAATCAGGCAGAATTGGTAGAATTGAAGTAAATGTTGATACAAAATCAGGAAAAACAAATGGTGAGATAATAATACCTAGTAGTCTTGATAAGGCTGAGACAAGTATAGTTGCAGCAGCAATTGAAATAATTCAAAGAATAGGTCCTTGTAATGCTAAATTAGTTGTTGATAGGATTGAAGATATAAGAATAAGTAAGCGTGAAACTGTAATAAATAGAGCAAAAGAATTACTAAAAGACTTAATGTATAATTCAATGCCTGACTCGCAAGAATTATCTGAAGAGGTATCTCAATCAGTTAGGGTTATGGAAATTGTTGAATTTGGCAGAGAAAAATTATCTGCAGGTCCGGGAATTGCTGAAAGTGATGAAGTAATATTGGTTGAAGGCAGAGCTGATGTTTTAACTCTCTTAAAACACGGATTTAAAAACGCGATTGCACTTAACGGTACTAATGTTCCACAAACAATAATTGATTTGAGTAAAGAAAAAACAATGACTGTGTTTGTTGATGGTGATCGTGGTGGTATGCTTATTGTTCAAGAACTTTTAGGTACTGCTGAAATTGATTATGTGACGAGAGCGCCAGATGGTAAAGAAGTGGAAGAACTTGCAAAAAAAGAGATTCATAAAGCTATTAGATCAAGAATCACTGCTGAGCAAGCAAGACTAGATATAACATCGGGTGCATTCAATACTGATGTTACAAATTCAAGAAAGAGTTATTCTCAACAAAGGGAGTCGAGAGATAATAATTCTAATTCTAATAGAGATTCTAGGGATTCGAGAAGGCCTCAGCAATCATCATCAAGGCCTCAAGGGCAATATCAAAAGCCTCAGCAAGAATCAACAAGTAATGCGAAGCCTCAAAAGCCTAGTTCTGCTGAATCAAAAAAGTTTTCTGAGATGCTTGAAGATTTAATTGGCACAAGAGGTGCATACATACTAAATGATAAATTGAACATTTTAGGTAAAGTTCCTGTAACTGAGCTTCAAAGTACAATAAAGAGTTTGGCTACTGGTATTTATGCAATAGTTTTTGATGGTTCAATTGATAAAGATTTAATATCTGCATCTGAACGTGCAAATGTCAAGTTCCTTGTTGGTATGGATTCTAAATCAAAAATAACTAGTTCGGTTGCTCTGTTAACTTTAAATGACTTATAAACATGTTTTATTTTTTTTATTTTCTTTTTTTAGGTTCTAATAAATAATGGGTTGCGTGAGATAAATTGTCTAATTATTATGATGAAATAAGTGAAGGATATGATGAACTTCATCAAGATGAGCAAACAGAGAAAATATTGCTCATAACAAATAATGTTGATATTTCAAGTGATTCCATTATTTTGGATATTGGTGGTGGAACAGGCATTTTATCTGTGTTTATTTCTGCAAAAAAAATAGTGAATCTTGAGCCGTCACAAAAAATGATTGATGTTGGTATAAAAAAACAAAGAAATTTTATTCCTATTTGTGATGTTGCAGAAAACACTAAAAATCATTTCAAAGAAGATGAATTTGATTATGTTGTGTCGTTAACTGCGATGCATCATATAACAGATAGGCAAAAAGTATTTGATGCAATAAAACATGTGTCTAAGAAAAATGCGTTAATAATAATATCGCTTCTAAAAAGGGCGGAGTCAACGCCTTTAATAATTGATGATTTGGTCGCTTATTTTAATTTTGTTGATGAACTAATATCAAAAAAAGATGTAATTTTAATTCTAAAAAACAATAAATA
>JBKHAC010000034.1:0-8292 GCA_046543095.1 Candidatus Woesearchaeota archaeon
TTGATGAACTAATATCAAAAAAAGATGTAATTTTAATTCTAAAAAACAATAAATAGATAGTTTTTTTATGTTATGTGAATTATATTTACGGTGTTGCTTATTTTAAATCTCAGTTTTAAAACAAG
The DNA here is from genome assembly GCA_046543095.1 of Candidatus Woesearchaeota archaeon. Lineage (GTDB taxonomy): Archaea > Nanobdellota > Nanobdellia > Woesearchaeales > 21-14-0-10-32-9 > 21-14-0-10-32-9. Next base: position 126 of record JBKHAC010000034.1, read on the forward strand.
GTCTTATTTTTGTTCGGCTCAGTATATGATGCGAAAAAATAAAAATCTAAAAATCTAAAAATATAATATGGTTGAAGTGATGTTACTGTTTAATAAAAACATTTTTATATGTTTGGGGTTTTACTCACAAATAAATAACTAATATGTATAAAGATGAGTGAATTAAAAAAAATATTAAATGATTTTGCCACATCTCACGATGAATTCTTAAACCAACAAAATATAAACTCAGGAGATGATTATTTAGAGCTATTGTATGATGATTTCTCATTTAAAGAAAAAAATTCTGCTGAATTTGAATCAATGATTGCTGATGCTGAAAAAAAAGAAGCTACTAATGCGAATAAATCAGAGGAAAATAATGCTCTAGATCCTGAAAAACAGTACTTGAAAAAAATTCAAGAACTAAAAAACCAAGAAAATCCTTTTGAAAAAATACATATAATAAACCAAGTAAAAGATCCTGTTGTTAAAGCCAGATTACTTAATGAACAAACAGATTCTCAAGTACTAAAAAATATACTGGGGCCGCACTACGAAGAACTATTGTCAAAAAAACAAAAATCGCACCTAATAAAAAAAACATCTCCTCTTCCAACTAGAACTGAATCTTTTTCAAGCTATGGAAAAATACCTCCTCAAAATGTACACTATGAAGAAAAATTGCTAAGCTTACTATTAAATGAACCTGACTTACTAAAAAAATTACCTGACCAAGATATAAAAAAAACAGGCTTTTTTTATAAAGACCACCATCAAAAAATTTTCAGTGCAATAAATAAAAGAAAAGGAAACACAACTCTTGCAACAATCGCAACAGAACTTAAAAATAAAGGTATTTTAGAGGACGTAGGGGGGCGGAGACATTTAAAGGAGTTATTTGAAATCGCAACAGATAAAGAAAAAAAATTATTCGAGATATTCTATCAAGACGTACAAAAAACATATCATCAACGAAACATGATACGAATGGCAACAGATATTTCTAATGTGATGTTTAATGAAACTCCCTTAATAGATAAAGTAGAACTCATAACAGGCGAGAAGAGATTTAGGCCTGCAAGAAAAATAAAAGCAGATGAAAAAGAACAAACCTTTGTTGATATGTATAGAAAAGTAGGCGAAGCATTCATAGAAAGCATACCTTACCCATATAAAATAGATTACAGTTTAGATGCCTTAGCAAATCAAGCATTTGGCGAGATAGATGCAACAATAGCTAGAGGGGGAAAACCAGAAATATCAACTTGCATAAAACACCTCGACAGATTCACGCACGGCATAAGACGAGGACGCACAGGAGTCGTAGCAGGAGGGAGCAAAGTTGGAAAAACAACGTTTATGGCGAGCCTCACAGATGCTGTGATGAGCCAAAACGGTGCTGTATCATATTACACATATGAAACAAAACCTTGGGAATTAATACAAAAACTAATAGCAAAACGCTCACAAGTAAACCTTGCAAAATTTGAATACTACACAGAAGAAGACCCATTCACAGAAGAAGAACAAGAACGAGTGTATGCAACAAAGGATGAAATTAAAAATCTACCACTACACCTAGAGGGTGGCGAGCCTGATGTGGAATACATTATATCCAATTCAAAATACCAAAAAATACTAAATCCTAATTTAAGATTAGTAGTAATAGATGGAATACAAGCATTTAGCGACCAAAAACCAGACAAAGAAACAAAAGCAGAATTTTATTATAATACAATTAACAAATTCAACAAAGAAATAGCAGAATATTTAGGCGTGCAAGTAATAATAACAGGACAATTAAGAAGAATAGGCTTAAAAGATAAAAAACCAAGACACGTAGATGATATAGCAGATTGTAAAGGACTTGGAGATATAATAGACTGGGCGTTCGCATTATACCAAGCAAATGAACAAGCAGTTCTGCAAGGAATACCTTTAGCTGTAAGACAAGATGAAAAACCAAAAAGATCCTTCGAGTTACATTCTCAAAGAAACCTAGGATACATAGGCGAGATACCCCTTCCAAGAAAATATAAATGAATAGTTGATGATGACTCATTCATCAAATATTAAATATTCTAATTTATCTTCAAATTCAAATAACTTAGCAGAATTGTAATCAAGATGTTTATTTAATCTATTTCTTATTTTATGAAAGACAAATTAATTTAAAAATAAGAAGTTCTATGATTAAAGTTATTAGAAACTTTTTTAAAGCGTTTAATTTTCACTATAAATACTTGCCTCTGTAGCATAGTAGCTATTGCGCGAGACTTGTATCGAAATTCGGAGATTTTCGGAACATTCCAACACTCCGTGTCGCAATGTAATCTCGAGGTCGGGGGTGCAACTCCCCCCAGAGGCTTTTTAACATCCATTTAATGTTTATTCTAAATAACTTATATGAATTTTGAGAAAATAATTAAAATATGATGTTCATTGAAAAAATAGCAAGTTATTAGGTGTAAAGAAAGAATGGATTTGTCTAAAAGGAAAACAAGTAATGATTGATTTAGGTTTTTCCTGGAGATAAACGTAGTCTTTTCTGCTCAGTCCATCATATTTATATAGTATTATTTTTTTTTTATGCAAAGATGAATAATATCATAAAAAATTTTTTAGAAGTATTTCGTAAATGGCAATACGCATTAATGGGCTTAATTATTTTTTCAGGGATGAGCTTACTATTTTATAACTTTACAGAACATGCATTAATTGCAGGAAACATGGGTAAAAACTATTTATTAGTTCAAGTAATAGTACAATACATCATCGCGTTCTTATTCGCATTATTTGTTCCAATAACAATTTATAAAATAAGATTTTTTAATTCTTTTTCTGTTAAAGAAAATACATCATCAGGCGTAGGTGCGTTTTTAGGGATATTGGTTATGGGTTGTCCTGCGTGTTCAATCACTCTCGCATCATACTTAGGTTTATCTGCGTTTTTAAGTTTTCTGCCTTGGTATGGCTTAGAAATAAAATTGTTAGCAATACCATTACTTATTTACGCAAACATTTCATCGTTAAAAAGCTTAACAACATGCAAAATAAAAAATAAGAAGTTAAAAAAATAAAAATAAGTCAAAGAATAAATAATAGTTGTTGTTTGTTTAAAATTGGTTGTTTTTGCTTCTTTGTTTACATTCTTTTAACGACATTATAATTCACTTCCTAGTATAACGAAATTATTTAATATAAGTTCTTTAGCAAAAGCATCATTATCTTTTTTTAGTTTTTCCCATTCAAAATAAGTTAATTTTGTTATATTTACTTCTTTTTTAATTTTGTTTTGAAATGTTTGTATAAATTTTAAATTAACATCTTTTTTTCTAGTAATTATGATTAAATCTAAGTCGCTGTTTTGCGAATATTCTCCTGAAGCATAACTTCCATAAACAGCTATTGTTTTTATTCCTTCCTCTAGAGGACTCTCCCAATGTTTTTTAATTTTCATTAAGCCATGAGTTTTTTTTAATAATTTAACATAATTTGACTGATTGTTTAATTTGAAGAATATGGTATTTCCTTTTTTTTCTTTTAAGATTAATTGTTCTTTGTTTAAAAGATCGCAGAATTTTTTGGATGTCGCAGGACTTATTTTCAATTTTCTGGCAAGATCTTTTATATGAACTTCTAAATCAGGATTTTCTAAAAAAAATGTTAAAACATTTATTCCTTGGTATTTTTTGAATTCAACAAGCATAATGGATTGTACGATGGTTCAAGATATAGAACTTTCGTTTGTTTTATTAAAATCATTCCGTCTTGAAAAAATTATTTTTTAAACGAGTCTTCCTCGGAGGCTTTTAAATTTCTAGATTTAAAAGGCATAAGAAAAACTTATTTTTTAGTAGATGTGTAATTGAATATTTGTGGTTCTTCTATTATGTTTATTTCTTTTTTTCCTAGTCTTTGCTCAAAAGTGTTGGAATAGTCTTGTATTAAGAATTCTATGGTTTCATTTGACAATTTATTTGTGTAGGTGTTACGTATATTTCCTTGGTCGTCATATAAATTTAGTGTTTTTTCTTTGTAAATGTGAAGTGTGTCAGGGGTTATAAACACAGAGGTATAAAAGTCAGGTGTGTTTTGCTCATTTTTTTGAGGATGTAGTTGTGCTTCCTCTAAATTTATGTTTACGAGAGGGGGAATAATTTCTTCGCTTGTTTTGTTGTTTTCTGTGTGATAATTGCATCCTGTACTCATAACTATGGTGTGTAGTAGTGCTAATGTGTAATTTTTTATTTTATTCATTTTTTCACCTTTATTTTTCAATTATATTAGTTTTGATTGGGGGTTCATTTCTTTAACAATTCTGCATAGTGAAGAATTGTTTATTTTTGTTGGGGTTTTATCTTCATTCCAAAAAAGGGGTGTGTGTCCAAAGGGTATTGCATCTAAATATAAATCCTCTGTTCCATCATTAAAAATTCTATATTGGAAACTTGTTGAGGTGCCGGTTATAGGGTCGCTCTTGTTGCTATTTGGGTGGGTTGTTGTTAAATGGTATATTTTGCCTATGTTTTCTTTACTTAAAATACCGTTTTTATTTACTAATTCGGATAAATATTCTGGGTGTTGTTCTAGTGCTTTTGGGCCTTCATAAACGCATTTTCCTTGTTTAGTTGTGTATTTAACTATGTCTCTAACTTCTAACTTGAGGGGGGTGCCTCTATGATCTGAGCCTGTTATAGGTGTGTCTTTAATTCGATTTAAAATTGTGTCGGGTTTGTTTAAGTTAATGTCTAATGATTTTATTTGGTTCATATTGGTTGCCTCTTTAAGTTTTATTTTTTGTTTAAATTCATGTTTGGTATTTGTTTGTGGATATTTCAAATATATAAATGTTTTGTTTTTAACTACTATAAAATAACAACAAATCTATTTTTTTATTTAAAATATTAAATTACGAGCGGAAGAATCCTCGCTTTTTAGCGTTAGCTAAAAAGTTAACCGAAGGTTAACCCTTTAGGGAGGGGAAGTGCCCTCTAACTTTTTCAATTAAGTTTATTGTGCTAAGTATTATAATTAATAAGAATGCTGTGAGTGCCATGAGTGGTATTGTTACATATCCGAAATATGTGCTGTAGGTTATTGCGCAGTTGACTTCTTGCGCGGAGCATACTGTGAGGGTGGTTATTTGTGCTATGTAGTGGTATCCTGCAATCATTGCACCTATTATGCTTAGTGTGAGTATGTGGTATTGTGTTTTTTTATCATTTATTATTGTGCTTATCAAAGATATTATTGTAAGGGGATACATAAATATGCGTTGGTACCAGCAAAGTGTGCAGGGTTTAAATCCTTTTATCTCGGAGTAATATAGTGATCCGAGTGTTGCAATCAAAGATATGGCGAGTATTAATTTATATGATTCTTTTGATATTATTTTCAATATTTTTTTTACGCTCGGCTTTTTTCTAAATAGTATTAGCAGTAATAAAAATAATATTGCTATTTGTGTAATTATTGTACTGAGTGCGAGAATTTGGGAGATATCTATCATTTTTTTAGAGAAATATTGGTTTATTTATAACTTTTTTTTATTTGTTTCTTCCTTTTGTATTATATTTTAGAAATCAAAGATTAGGTGTAGTATTTGCCCTGTGATTATTGCTAAAAAAAATATTATTGCGCTAATCAGTGTGGGGTTTATGAATATTGATAGCATTAAAAGGGATATAATTGTACTCGTTGTTGTCGTTATTATTATTCCTTGGGCTGTATGTGTTATTCCTCTGTGTCTGAATTTTTTTCCGTGCATTGTGCTTATTATAAAACTTGTAAACATAGCAAATATTGCATAAGGGAAGAAAAATTTGAATATCCATGTATTTGTTTTATCTGCATCGGGCAAGAGTACTCCTGCAAAAAAAGAATATATTGCGATTATGCTTAGTGCGGGATGCATATTTATTATTTTATCATAAAATACGAGTCCTAAAAATAAATCTATGATAAATAAGATAGTCAGAAATATTATTCCTGTAATTAAATGATTTTTTCCTTTCATCTTTTTTTTCTTAAAATTTAGTTTTTAGTAAAATATGAATAATTTAATTCTTATATTATTATGTCTTATTTGTGTCCTTATAAAAATTGTGCAAATGGTAATAATTATTGGGTTTTGGAAGAAATATCGTTGCATTTTAGGCGAGAGAATTTTTTGTAAAAAAAATAATTAAATAAAAAAAAATTTAGCTATTGTCTCGCACCATATACTAGGAGCAAGTCTTTTACTGTTGCTATTTCAAGGAAATATGATGTGTGTGTGACGCTTGCAGCTGTTCCTGATATGAATACTACAAGCATATCTTCTGTGAGTTTTTTGCATTCTACTAGTCTTTTAATGGTATTAAATACCATTGCATCTGTGCTAGTATATTCGTCGCTTTCAAATACTCTTATGCCGTGGCTAAGTGAGAGTTGTCTCATTGTTGTTTTATCAAAACAAGGTGCAAATATTGGTTTTCTTGACCTCATGGCGGATATTATTTTTGCTACTTCTCCTGAGTGTGAGGGTGTAATTATTGCATCTGCATCGAGTGTTAGTGCTGCTTCTACTGCTGATTTTGCAAGAAACATCTTCGCGCTCTTAATATCTGGTTCGACGCCTGCGGGATTTGTTTTTCTGTGGTGTTTTGAGAGGTTTATTGATATCTCTGACATTGTTCGAACAGCATCTAAGGGGTATTTTCCATAGGCGGTCTCTCCGCTAAGCATGACTGCGTCTGCACCGTCTAGTATTGCGTTTGCAACATCGCTAATTTCTGCTCTAGTTGCTCTTGGGTTATTTATCATACTCTCGAGCATTTGCGTTGCAACTATTACTGGTTTTGAGTGTTTGAGGCATGTTGCGATCATGCTTTTTTGCATAAGTGGTACTTCTGAAGCTAGTACTTCGACGCCGAGGTCTCCTCGGGCGACCATGATGCCGTCTGCAACTTCTATTATTTCATCAATGTTTTCATATCCTTCTCTATTTTCTATTTTTGCAATAATTTTTATTTTGCTCTTTTGTTTGTCGAGTATTTGTCGTACTGCTAGAACATCGTTTCTGTTTCTAACAAATGAGTGCGCGATGAAGTCTAGGTTATTTGCTATTGCAAAATCTATGAACTCTTTATCTTTTTGTGTAATTGTTGGGAGTTTTAGGTGTACTGAGGGGACATTTATTGTTTTCTTATTTTTTACTTTGCCATTATTTTTTACTTGGCAATCTATGCTCTCTTCGTTTATTTTTATTACTTCAAATAATATTTCGCCGTCGTTTATTAATATTTTAGCGCCAAGTGGTATTTCTTTATGAAAATTTGTGTAATTTACATATATTGTTTTATTTTTTTTAAAATCAAGATTTCCTGTAATTTGTATTGTTTCATTTTCTTCTACATTAATGGGTGTGTCTATGTTTGTTGTTCTAATTTCTGGGCCTTTAGTATCTAGTAATATTGCTAGTTTATTCGATACTTCACGTATATTATTTATGGTTTTAGTTGTGCCGTCTATGTCTTGGTGTGCAGTATTTAATCGTACAACGTTCATGCCTGCATCATATAATTTCTTTAAAAAGTCTGTGTCGCATTGCATATCTGATATTGTTGCAACTATTTTTGTGTTTTTATCTCTTAAATTCATAAGTTTAAAGAACATTTTATTTATTTATAAAATTATATGTTTTTATTATTGCTTGAGTTTTGTTTTTTTAGCGCTTTTAAAAGCCTCCTGCGAGATTTGAAAGTTCAAGGGCTTGTTTTTTGAACCCAGAAAATTTGTTTAGAATTTTCGTTGTCGCGTTGTGAGTGAGAATCGTGCTATGGTTTGCAGTGTAGTTTTTTTGTTGTTTTTTAAAGCCTCCGGCGAGATTTGAACTCGCGACCTCGACATTACCAATGTCGCGCTATACCACTAAGCCACGGAGGCATTATTTTTTTAGAAAAATTGTGTTCATTTATAAAATTTGCTTTATAATAGTTGGTGACATAAAAAATTTGTAATGCCTAAAAGAGCCTTAGATTCACACTCGTTAACATTAGACTCGATTTATAAAGCGAGGATCAAAGTGATGCTCTTTGCATTACAAAAAAATTTTGTCGCGGACTATAACTTTAAGTTATTTTAAACCGGCTTTGTCCCAAATAGTTGTTTTTTGTATACTGCCGAGCAAACCACTCAAAAT
>JBKHAC010000012.1:0-34655 GCA_046543095.1 Candidatus Woesearchaeota archaeon
CGCCGTAAGAAGTGTTGTTGCGAGGAATTTTGCGGTGTATGTTTTTGGTTTTGAAACTATATCTGATAAGAAGTTTTTTACTCTCATTGTTGTATTGAGCAAGGATTCGAGGTTCATTAGTGCATATTAATGGTTCCAAATATATAAAACTTTCGCTTGTAATCACTTATAAGTAATTAAATAGATGTGTTTAGGTTGAGTGATTTTATTTTTCTTAGGTTTCTTTGTTTTTAGACAATTTACAGGGGGTTTAACACTCTTTTCTTTGGGTTGGATTCTGATACTTTTTGTAAACTTTCATGTTTTTTCAATTTATCGGCGAATTCTTCAACTTTTTTTAGATTGTATTGTAGGTTTTTAAAGTTCATGTTCATCAAGAATAATATTGAGTTATCTTTTATGTGTATGTATTTGAAGAAAATGTTTTTTTGAAAGATGCTTAAACAATTAATTAATATTTCGCCATATTTTTCTTTGTCTAGTTTATTTTTGTAATGGATTATTAAGTTGTCTGGTGCATTTAATTCTTTATAATCGCTAAGATCTTTTACGAATTTGTTGTGTAGTCTAGTTAGTATTTTTGTTTTAATGTTTTTTTTCAAAATGATGCAGGTTGGGTATTTTTTTTAGAGGTAAGTAGAATGATTGTTTTGTATTCTTGGTGTTTACTTTTGATATAAAAATAATTATATACTTTCCAATAAAAACTGTTTTTTTCTCCTTCTAGTATTAAGTCTAATCTAGTGTTTGCATCGTTTTTTATGCTTTCAAATTTTTTAAGTTCTAAAGAAAAGTTTATTCTTTTTTTATTGGTATAGTGTAGTGTTAAATCTTTGGCTAGTTTTTGCCAGTTCTTTTTATAATTAAGTATGTAATGTGCAAAAAATAAGAGTATGGTGAGAATTGCAGTTCCACCAAGTATCATAACAAGCATGTCATCCATAAGCAGTTATTAAGTTACTTATTTATAATATTTATCTTTTAATAGTTGACCACATAAAAAATTTGTAATGCCTAAAAGAGATTTAGGTTCGCCCTTGTTATCACTAGACTAGGTTTATAAATTGAGGATTAAAGCAATGCTCTTTGCATTACAAAAAACTTTTGTCGCGAACTATAACTTAGTTTTATTTTACAAGGTATGCTCTGCCTTCATGTTCGACTATTGTTATTGTTTGATTTTTTTCTGTGTGTATTTGTTTTGGGTTCTCTATTGTTATCACTTCATATGTTTTGTTGCTTAGTGCTTGTATTTCTGGGTGCACTGTTATTATCTTTGTTTTTTGTTTTTCGGCTTGTTTGTATTCGTGTTTTTCTTTTGGGTTGTATTTGAAGTTAATATTTTTTCCACTTTTGTATTCGTGTCCTGTTATTGTTTTTCCTATGCTTGTAATTAGTATTAGTTCATCTTTTTTTATTATGACGTCTCCTCGTGTGAATGGTGGTATGTATACTACTACGTTTAATCTGTATAGTTCTTTGCTTGTTTGGCTATCTTGTGTGAATAGTTGGGCGTTTGCGTCCATGTATCCGCCGTATTTTGTGATTAGTTTCTCTGCGATTCTTGTTATGTATCTTTTTTTAACAAAATAATAATCTACGCTATCGCCTTTATCGTCTACTTTATTCACGTATATCTCATTTGAGTCTAGTTCGTCTATGATGTAGTCTTTAATTTCTTTTGTTGCATCTCTAAGTTGTAGTATTCCTTCAAAGTAGCTTGTTCCAACTTTTGCGAAGCTTGGTGATGTTGTAACTTCAACGAGTACGGGTAAAGTATATCGTTCACCTTCAATTTCTACTATGGTGTCGAATTCTTTTTTTATTCCTGTTTTTAAAAGTAGATCCGGGTATTCTTCAAGTCCTTGTATTAGTTTTATTTTTTTCTTTAGTGTTTTTTCTATTACTGTTTTTGTTGTAAGTTTTATATCGTCAAAGGGCGCCCATGTGCCTTTATGGAAATATTTGTGTGTTGGGCATAGTTTCATTTTTATTTGTTTAAATTCTAGTTGTTTGGGGTTGCATTCTTCGCAGAATGTTCCTCTCTCTATTGTTTCTCCGCATTTTGGGCAAAATCTGTGCATCTTGTATTGTGGGAAAGAAAGATTATTTAAATGTGTTATTAATTCATATTTTTTGCATGAAGAAAAACTTTAAACGTAATTCCTCTAAAAGAAAAGTGCCGACATCGTTTCTTGGCAAAACTTGGCATTTTATTTGGCATGATGATTCTATTTTGAGTTGGTTTGTAAATGTAATTTTGGCTTTTTTAATTGTTAAATTTATTTTTTATCCGCTTTTAAGTTTGGCGCTTGGTTCTTCTTTGCCTCTTGTAGCTGTTACTAGTTCTAGTATGGAGCATAGAGTTTCATCATCTGGTGATGTGAATAGTATTTGTGGTACGAGTGTTGATTTTTCTGGGCGTCCATCATTTGATGTGTGGTGGAGTGTTTGTGGCAAGTGGTATGAAGAAAACACTAATATTTCTTTTGAGGAGTTCAAATCGTTCCCTATGACGCGTGGTTTTAATAAAGGAGATATTATTTTGCTTGTTGGCACTAACAATCTTGAGGTGGGGGATGTCATTGTTTTTCAAGCGGCTAAAGAATATCCTATAATTCATCGTATCATTAATATTTCTGAGGATAACATTGTAACTAAGGGGGATAATAATCAGGGTTTAATAGTTGATTCTCAATTAAATGAGCGGCGTGTGAGTCCTAGTGTTGTTTTGGGTAAAGCTTATCTTCGCATTCCTTATCTTGGTTATGTTAAGATTTGGTTTACTGATTTTATTAATTTGTTTAGGTAGTTCTTATTTTATTTTTCTTGGGTTTTTTTGTTTTAATAATAGAAACATATTTATATTTTGTATTTAATTTATTTGTTTTATGACTAGTATTGGTTTTAAAAAAACAACTGAAGGTGTGAAAGATGAACTTAAAACTATTTCTAATTTAGAGGAGTTTATTGATAAGGAATCTAAAGTTTTATCTAATTTTGCAACCTCTTTGAGGTATGAGTTTGATGAGCTTAAGCATCTTGAGTCTAATTTTAATGTTATTCGCTCGCATGTTCAAAGTCTTGAAAGGCAAGTTGAGTATAAGTCTGATTTAATTTATCATTTTCACAAAGAGAATTCCGCGCGTATTTTAAATATTGATAATTTGAAGAAAATTATTCATCTTTTAAAGCGCGTTGAGTCTCAAATTAACGAGATGTCTGGTGTTATTTTATCTGAGATTCAAAAGTTGTTAATTGATCAAACTCATGTTCTTTATAATATGTCTGATCAAAATAAGAAAATTATGAATTCTGTTGATAAAGGCGCTCGTGACATTAAGGCTAAAGTTTTAACTTTAATTAATAGACATAAGATTTCTTTTGATGAATTAAATCGTGCTGAGCAGCAAATTTTTGCGCTTGAGCGTGAGCGTAAAAATTCTGAAAATAAACCTAATTCTGTTGGTTTTTGATTTTTCAGAAGCTTTGTTTTTTTGGTTTTTTTTTAGTAAAGTATAAAAAGCTAGGTCTTAATTTTATTTTTTGTAGGTGAGTTTTAATTAAAGAATCGGAACATTTTTTAGCACTTGAAATTGAGAAGTTAGCATCTAGGCAGGAAAAGAAATTTAAATTATTGTCTCTTGAGGGCGCTATTCGTGCTAGGGTTTTTTTGAGGCTTCATTCTGTTATTCAAAAAGAGTTGGTTAATTATTTATCTAAGGATGTTTTGTTGTCTTTGTTAAAATTTATGGATCCTGATGAGGTTACTGATGTTTTGCAGAAAGTTTCGTCTAGTAAATTTAAAGATTCTTTGCTTGGTGATTTGCAAGAAGAGCTTAAGCATAAAGTTGAGTTTTTATTAAGGTTTCATCCTGAGTCTGCGGCGGGTATTATGAGTCTTGATTATATTATTGTCGCTTCTAATCAGACTCTTTCAGCTATAAATAAACTTGTGGTGAGGCATGAGAGGCGTACTGGGCGTTTTCCGACTATTTTGGTTGAGTGTGATGGTGTGATTATTGGTGAGTTGCAGGCTCATTTTTTTGCTATTAAAAGTCCTAAAGATAGGGTTTTGAATCATGTTATTAAAATTCATTCTGTAAAATATGATGATTCTCAGGATTTTATTATTGAGAAGTTTAGGGAGTCGCGTCATGATAAGCTTGTTGTATTTGATGATACTGGTTTTGTTTTGGGTGTTATTTATTCTGATGATGTTTTGCGTTTAATTCAAGATGAGCCGGGTCGTAGTTTGTATTCTTTTGCGGGGCTTGAGCGTGAGGAGTCTATTGATGCGTCGGTTTTATCTAAGGTTAAGTTTCGTTATCGTTGGCTCATTGTGAGTTTGCTTGCAGCTTTTCTTGTTGCGGCGACCATTGCTCCGTTTGAGGGGACTATTGAGAATTTAGTTTTACTTGCTGTTTATTTGCCTGTTGTTGCTATGATTGGGGGTAATGCTGCAACTCAAACTCTTGCTGTTGTTATTCGTGCGCTTACGTTGAATAGGATTAATTCTGGTAATGCTAGGCGTATTATTTTAAATGAGGTTTTGGCGGGGGTTATTAATGGTGTTATTGTTGGTTTTTTTGTTGGTTTGATTGCTTCTTTTGTTAATTCTTCTTTCATGTTTGGTGTTGTTATTGGTCTTGCTATGGTTTTTAATTTGTTTATTGCTGGTTTTTTTGGTTCTATTATTCCTTTAATTATTAAACGTCTTGGTAGGGATCCTGCGCCGTCTGCGATTATGTTTATTATTACTGCGACTGATATTTTTGGTTTTATTTCTTTTCTTGGTTTGGCTTCTCTTTTGCTTTAGTTTTTTATTTTGTTTTTGTTATTACTATGTTAAGGTTTTGTTTTAATGAGGATGTCTCTATTGAAGATCTCTGTGTCGTTTTAGGGCTTGCTGATTTAGTGTTTGGGCCTAACACTGATGTTACGCAGTATAATCCTTCTTTGGATGATTTTTTTGATTTTCATAAAAAATTTCCTTTTTGTATATGTGTAATTAAAAAAGAGGATGTTGTTGTTGGTTTTGCGACTGCTGTTCTTTGTTCAAATATATTAAAAGATAGTTTTTTATCAGGTGTTGTATCTGGGCCTGAGTTAGTTAATCGCGCACACCTTAATTTTAATAACTCGCAATTCGATTCTCTTTATTTGATGGATGCATATATCGATAAGGAATTTAGACGTCAAGGTCTTATTAAAGATGCTTTTTTTAAGATTATTTCTTTTTATAAAATTAAGAATGAATCTTTGCATTTGTTCGCGTGGCCTCATTCATCTGCTGGTCTTGCTTTATGCAAGTCTTTGAGCGCGGGGTTTAATTTAAATTTTAGTTATTTAGAATCGAATATAAACTTATAAAAGAAATTAAAATAAAAAAATTTTTTTTGTTATTAGTTATATTTTAGTTTATTTGAGTCTTATTACTTCGAGGTTTCGTGGCGCGTCTGTTTCCATTCTGAATTGTTTGTGTATGGAGCTTGCGAGGTCGAGGCATCTGTTGCTCTCGCCGTGGTTTACTAGTACGCGTTTTGGCCTCGGGTTTAGTTTGGATATGAAGTTCATGAGTTCTCGTCTGTCTGCGTGTCCGCTTATTTCTATTTTGAGTACGTCTAGTTTTATGTTTAGTACTTCATCTTTTTGTCCTTCGCGGAATAGTATTTCTCTCTCGCCTCTCTGTATTCGTCTGCCGAGGGTTCCTTCGCCTTGGTAGCAGCTAAATACTAGTGCGTGTTTTTTGTCTTCGCCGAGGCCTTTTAGGTATTCGACGCTTGGGCCTCCTTGTAGCATTCCTGATGTTGCAAGTATTATGCAGGGTCCTTCTTCTTCGATTATGTATCGTCTCTCTTTTTGGCTTCCTACTTGTTTTATGTTTTTGTTTAGGAATGGGTTGTTTTCTCTGTGGAATACTTGTTGGCGTATTGTGTTGTTTAGGTATTCAGGGTATGCGGTGTGTATTGCGGTTATATCCCATACCATTCCATCTATGTGTATGGGTATGCTTGGTATTTTGTTTTCTTGTACTAGTTTATCTACCATCACTATTATTTCTTGTCCTCTTCCTGTGCCGAGTGTTGGTATTAGTACTTTTCCTCCGCGGTTTATTGTTGTGATTATTATGTCTTCGAGTATTTTGTCTTGGTCTCGTATTGATATTGCGTTGTTGTCGCGTCCGCCGTATGTGGCTTCTACCATTACTGTTTCTAGGCGGGGGAATTGTGTAGCTGCGGGGCTTAGCAGTCTTGTTTTTACAAATTTTATATCTCCTGTGTAGAGTAGGTTATGTAGGCCGTTTCCTATGTGTATGTGTACCATTGCGCTTCCGAGTGTGTGGCCTGCGTTGTACATTGTTATTCGAACATCAGGTGTTATGTCTGTGACTTCTTCGTAGTCGAGAGGTATTGAGTGTTTTACCATCTCTTTTACCTCTTCGCTTGTGTATATCGGGTCTTTTCCTTCGCTTCTTTGTATTTTGACTATGTCAAGTTGCAGGAGGCTCATTATGTCTCGTGTTGGGTGCGTGCAGTATACTGGTCCTCTGTATCCGAATTTGAATAGGTATGGGACGAGTCCTGAGTGGTCTACGTGTGAATGGCTTACGATTATTGCGTCGAGTTCGTTTATTTTTAGTTCGGGCGCATCTAAGAAGGGGTATGCTTCATCTGTTGAGGATACGTCTATTCCGCAGTCGAGTAGTACTCTTGATTCTGGTGTTTGGAGGAGCATGCTGCTTCGTCCGACTTGGCGTCCTCCGCCTAGGTAGCTTATTCTTATCCATTGGTTTCTTTTTTCGCGTATCCAGCCGTTGTATATTCTCTCGCCTGTTTTGTGTAGGAATTTTCTTCTATAATCTGAATTTTGGTATAGTACTGATCTTATGTTTTCTATAATTTGACTTCTAATTAGGGGGTTTCTTTTAATTATTGGGACCCAGAATGTTTCTTCTTTTATTTTGTGTAGGTTTTCTCCTTGTTTGCCTATTGCGAGTCCTGGTTTTTCTGCTTCGATTATTGCAACTGATCTTTGTGGGTCGAATAGTACTTGGTCTACTGCTGCCTCGTCACCTATTATTTTTCTTATTATTTTTTCTGCTCGCTCAGGTTCCATGCATAGTTCGGGGTCTGGTCTGAGTTCTATTCTTTTTTTTATGTTATTCACGATTTTTTTGATTATTGGTACTCCTTCAAATACAAATTTTTCGTTTTTTGTATATAATACTATATTTGCGCCTTCAAATACTGCGTCGCTTATCTTTCCGTCTGGTACATCTTTTAATATTTCTTTTAGTATGTCGTTTGTCAATAGAATTCCCTCATAATAGTTTTTTTTCTTTGTTGTTAAAAATTATAATTTTAAAAAAATTTAATAATGGTTTAATTTAGAGTTCCATTTACTGTTTTGTTTTTTTTCTCGATGCCGTTTTTTGTAATTACTACAACATCGACGCCTTCTCCACTCGCGCTGTCTCTTTGTAGTGCTGTGTTGATTGCTCTAAATGCTAGGTTTACTCCTTCTTCTATGCTTAAGTTTTTAGTCCATGTATCTTCTAGTAGTCCCATTGCAAATGTTGATCCTGATCCTGATGCGAGGTATCCTTTTGCTTTGCTTTTATCATTGACGCCGGTTAGTGATCCGTCTGGGTAGATGTCGTATAGGTGTGTGCCTTCTGCGTCGATTCCTGCAAATAAGAAGTGGCATACGCCACCCATGCTTCTTATTGTGCTGTAGGTCATGCTTGCTAGTAGGTTCGCGGCTTCTTTTACGTGTGGTGCTCGGTTGTTTCTTATCTCTTTTAGTTTTAGTTCTGCTTTGAGGTATTTTACCAGTAGTTGTATATCTGATACTGATCCTGCTGTTGTAAGCGCCATGTTTGGCATTATTTCGATCACTTTTTCTATATCTTTGCTTGCAATTAGGTGTCCTGCTGTTGCTCTTTTATCTGCTGCGAGTATTACCGCGTCTTTGCAAATTATTCCTATTGTTGTTGTGCCGGTTTTTAGATATTCTTGTGTCATGGTGTATTACCTCTAACTTTTTTTACTTTAATGTTTTGTTTAATTTTTGTATTTTCAGTTTTTATTATTAGAACTTCATTTTTATTTTTTTGCTGTTCTAAAAGAAAAGTGGTTGTTTTTCCCCTATTTATTTATTGGTTAGCCTTGCTTTATTTAAATAATTTTTGAATTTTTTTTGTTTTTAGTAGTTTTATTCTGCTGGCGCAATGCTTTTTTTGAGGTTTGTAAGGCAAATTGTGATGTCTTCGAAGTGGGTTTCTTGTTCTATGTCTATTTTTCTTTGTGTGTCGAGATATAGTAGTGGTATGAATGTGTATATTTTTTCGTCTTTGTCTTCTGTTGTTAGTAGTTGTGAGAATTTTATGTGTGTTATCTTATTTAGTGTTTTTTCTATTTTTTGGTATAAATCATTTATTATTAGGGTCATGTCTTTGTCTTTTTTTGGTATTTTTATTTTTTTTGTTGCGCTTTGCATCTTTTTTATGTATCTTTTTTGGTCGCCTTCAAGTGCTTTTTCGAGTGCTTCGACGAGGTCGTATACTGAGACTTTTCTTTTTCGTGGCTGGGGGGTTCTATATTTTAGTATTGGTTTTTCTTGAGTGTGTGTATTTTGTTCAGTATTTGTTGGGTCGTCTAGTAGGTCCATTAGGTCTTGTTCTTCTGGGTTTATCATGTTGTTTAGGAACACTAGGTCTTCTTTTAGTAGTTTGTCTGATTTTATTTTGAGGAAGAATGCTGCTGCGAGGATTATTTTGCCTGATAGGCGAAAGTCCATTTTTTTCATTTCTTTTAGTAGTGAGATGAATTTTTCTGCGAGGTGGGATACATTTACGTCCCAAGGATCCATTTTTTCTGTTTTGATTAAATCGTATATGATGTCTTGCCAAGTTATTTCGTCTTTGTCAAAGAGCATTTCGAAGATGTCGTTTTCTCTGTTTTCTTTTGGTATTGCTTGAACCATGGTCTAATAAAAATGTATACTGATATATAAATATTGCCTTTAGTGTTCTTTTTTCTGCGAGAAATAAGGCTTTTTATTTAAAAAGTAATGCGGAGTGCAGGGTTCGAACCTGCGTAAGCATAAAGCTAACAGGTATCTTATCATTTTCATTGCGTTTTATTGCTTGTTAAATATGATCCTAAGCCTGTCCCGTTTGACCACTCCGGCAACTCCGCATGCTTATATTAGGACCTACTTATTCTTTAAAAAACTTTCTTTATGCTGTTTTGTGTTTTTTTATTGTTTTTGTTGCAGTTAGTCAAAGTTGGTTTAAATATGTGTGTGGGTGCTTTGAATGAATGCCTTGACTTGATTGAGTTGTTTATTGGCTGTTTTGCCTTATGTGTTTGTTTGGAAGTTTGTATTATTCTTTGTTTTGGGTCTTGTCCAGAATGTCTATATTTTGTATACTGCCTAGCAAACCGCTCAAGTTAAATAAGGGATTTGATAGACTCGGTTCAACATACAAGTCAGTTTCGATTGGTTTGCGCAGTATACATATTTGTATTATTCTGGACAACCTTGTTTTGAAAAATTTTATATACTGGTGTTTATTAATTGGGTGTTAAATGAAATATAAGTTGTGGGTTCGTGCTAATTGGGATATTGTTTTAGGTGGTATTTTGCCTCTTTCAGCATTCGCTGTATTCTGGGTGTTCAACATATTAGGTTTACTTACGGGGTGGGTAGGTCTTGGTGTGTTTGCATTTACTGCGTGGATTTCTATGTTTCTTTCTTTGTTTGGCTTAAGCTCGAGTATTTTGAGGGGGCGTGGTTTTTTTAATCTTCGTAACCTTTGGTTTGTTCCTGGGCTTGTTATTTTTGCACTCACCATAGGGGTTAATTCTTTATGATTTGTTTTTTATGTATTAAAATTTAATGGTTCAAGAGTTATTATTGTCATAATTCTTTTTCAAAAAACAAGTTTTAAATAAGTCTCTTTTTTTCATTTTAATTAATATGGCTCTTCCAAATAATGCTAAATTGGTCTTTAAAGGTGTGATGTTTGATGTCTATCAATGGGAGCAAGTTCAATTTGATGGCTCATATAAAACTTTTGAAGCTGTCAAGCGTAAAGAGAGTGTTCAGTTAATTGCGATTACGCCTGAAAAGAATATTTTGCTTTTAGAAGAAGAGCAGCCGTTTCTTGGTAAATATTTGTCTCTTGTTGGGGGTATTTGTGAATCTGATGATCCTCGAGATGATGCTATTAGGGAATTAGGTGAAGAAACAGGTATGGTTTGTGAGGACTTAGAGTTTTGGCAAATTACTGGGTTTTCTGCTAAAGTTATTTGGAACACTACTTATTTTATTGCGCGAGGTTGTAAAAAAGCTATTGATATTCATTTAGATGCGGGTGAGCGTATCTCTGTTTTTGAGTTATCTTTTGATGAATTTGTACAAAAAGTTTTAAGTGATAGTTTTCGTAATAAAGAATTTGCTAATATGGTTTTGAAAATGATTTATGAAAATAAACTTGATGA
This sequence comes from Candidatus Woesearchaeota archaeon, assembly GCA_046543095.1. Lineage (GTDB taxonomy): Archaea > Nanobdellota > Nanobdellia > Woesearchaeales > 21-14-0-10-32-9 > 21-14-0-10-32-9. The sequence goes on from JBKHAC010000012.1 coordinate 10,512, forward strand.
ATTTAAACAGTTTCTTTTGAAATAATTTTTTTTTATTGTGCTTTGTATTTTGTAAATAAAATAGTTGTTGATTGTTTTATTGTATGTTTTGTGATATATTTTTTTGAGTTTATTCAACAATCTTTAAAAATGATTACTCTTTTCTAATTCTTTGTATGGATTATAGCGTCGAAATAAAAATTCCAAAAGAACGTGTTGCTGTTTTAATTGGTAGAAATGGTGAGACTAAGCGTGAGCTTGAAGAATATACTTCATCTAAAATGGATATTGATTCTCGTGAAGGTGATGTTAAGGTTACTGGGTCTGATTCTCTTTTAATGTATGCCGTAAAAGAGGTTGTTCGTGCAATTGGTAGAGGGTTTAATCCTGAAATTGCCAAATTATTATTTAAACAAGATTTTGTTTTAGAAGTTATTCCTTTGCTTGATTATGTTAAACATAAAGGTCATTTTGAGCGTATTAAAGGCAGGGTTATTGGCGCGAATGGTAAGTCTCGTGAGACTATTGAAAATTTAACTGGGACTTATATTTCTGTTTATGGTAAAACAGTGTCTATTCTTGGTAGGGCTGAAGAAGTTATTAATTCTAAGAGGGCTGTTGAAAGTTTACTTTTGGGCAGTCCGCATGCGAATGTGTATAAGCTTCTTGAGAAAAATAGGCGTTTGATTAAAGAAAAAGATGCTATTGATTGGTAGTTTATCTAATTGGTTAGTCTAGATTAATCTTATGTCTTTATTATAAAGAACTGAGTATTGGTGCGTTTGTTGATTACTCTTCTATTTCGAAGAGTGTTAGCATATAGTTTTCAAGCACTCTGTTACAGTGGAATTCTTCTTGTGTGTTTAAATTGTCACAATCAAATCCTTCTTTTATATGTGTAAAATAACAATCTTCTTTTTCTTCTATATTGTTTATTAGTTGACATTCGTGCTTTGTTTCTTGAGTTTCATTTTGTGTAGTTATGAGGTCTCTATTTTGTGTTGGTGGCGTATTAGGTATTTGTTCTTGTTCATAATATAGATTGTTAAAAATTAAAAATAGGCTAAGTGAGAATACTATGATTAGTAGGATTACGAGAAATATTATTGTTTTGTTTATTTTCTTTTTAAGTCCGTATGTTTCTTTGATGACGTCGTCGACTTCTTTTGCATTCCACCCATTCAAAATTAATCCTTCTTTAAGCTTGTCGGGACTCTCTCCTCTAATTGCTTGTTGTCTTACGAACTGTTTTAGGTTTTCCCTCAAAAATTTTGCACCTCTTTTTTTATTAAATGTTCTTTCTTTTTTTAAATGTTTCTTTCATTTAGTTGGCGACATAAAAAATTTGTAATGCCTAAAAGAGCCTTAGGTTCGCACTCGTTAACACTAGACTCGGTTTATAAAGCGAGGATCAAAGCGATGCTCTTTGCATTACAAAAAAATTTTGTCGCAGACTAATTTAAGTTTGTGTGAGTATTTTTTGTATTATTCTGGTTGAAGCTTTTCATTTTTATTTTTATTTTCTTGCATCGCTATGAATTTTTCTTTGACTCTTTTAATTATGTCTTCTTCGTTTATTTTAAGTTTTTTAAATGCATTAAATATATTTTTTAAATCACGCATAAGTAATTCTTCTGCGTCTCTATCTTTGATAGATGTTCCTTGACTGAAATCTATGAATACTGGTTCTTCATTGTGGTTTAATATATTGAAATCAGATAAATCGCCGTGTACGATTCCTGATTCGATTAAGCCTATAATGTTATCAATCACATCATTGAAGAACTTTTGGGCATTTTTTGGGTAAAGATCTTTAAGCATCGGCGCTGCATTATGTTCATTTCCGATAAAATCCATTAATATTATGTTGTCTTTGAACGCGATAGGGGTTGGTACTTTTATTTTACTTCGTGCAATAAGTAAATTTCTATATTCTCTTTGTACCCATGTAAATATGACTTTTCTTTTTTGATTTTCAAGTCCGAGGAATCTTGGGTCTGATCTTATGTAGCTATACATTTTATTAAAATTACAATTTTCGAGTCTGTAGATTTTTACTGCGATATATGTTCCGTCAGTTCGTGTTGCAAGAAAAACATTCGCTTCCTTTCCTAGTGCGAGGGGTTGTATTAATTCTTCAAAGTATCCTTGGTTTGATAAATTAAAAACGCTTCTCTCTGTAAATGAGTCAAATACATTCTTGTATATTTTCCATTCCTCGCGTCCTTTTCGTGATTTACGAACCATTTCGTAGTTTAGGAAAGTGTTATTATTTAAATTTCTATTTCTTTGACTTATTTAATTGCTTCTCGGTTTTATTATTTAAGATTCATGTAGTTTCAGGGTTTTTCTTCAAGTTGTTATTTATATTTTGGTTCTTTGTTTCTTGTTTTAAAACGGCATTATAGAAATCCTATTAAAATTTTAATAATGATGCTATCTTGCGCAGTCATAGAACAAACATCCGTGGTGTGTAGGGCTCGGTTCAAATGTCTAAATAATATGGAAACGGAGCATAGCATCATTAAGATTTTATTGGTTCGAAAAGGATTTCTATGAGGCCTTTAAAACAACAAATTTAAAAAACATTTTATTTTACTTATATTTATGCGTTCTATTTTTATGCTGCGATCGCATAACCTGGTATTGCGCTGGCCTTGAGAGCCAGTTCCTCTGGAGTTCCCGGTTCGAATCCGGGTCGCAGCGCTCTTTTTTTTTAGTAAAGTTTATATACTTATCTTTTTGTTTTTTATTGTTATGCGTATTGAATTTCATGGCGCTGCAAAAGAGGTGGGTCGTAGCTGCATTGAGCTTACAACTAGGCAAGGTAGCAGATTCTTACTTGATATTGGCGTTAAATTTGGTGAAGGAGGTCTTATCTTTCCTAGGAAGGTTTTAGATTTAAGTCATGTTGACGGTACTTTTATCTCTCATGCGCATCTTGATCATTCTGGTGGTTTGCCTTTATTTGAGCATAATCATTTGCATGGGCCTATTTTTTGTACGGCTCAAACTCTTGAGGCTGTTAAAATTCTTCTTCGTGATTCGTATAAGGTTGCTCGCATTAAGCATTTACATCCTGCGTATGATAATGGGGATTTAAAGCAAGTTTCTCGTGATGCCAGTTTAGTTGTTTTTGATAAATGGTATTCTCATAAAGACATCAAATTTATGTTTCTCAACGCAGGGCATATTCCGGGTAGCGCTATGATTTTAATTGAGCTTGAAGGTAGGCGTTTGCTTTATACTGGTGATTTTAATAATAGGACTACTGCGCTTCTTGAACATGAGCTCATTGGTTCTGTTTTACGTGAGCGTCCTCTTGATATTTTAATCACTGAGTCGACGTATGGTCATAGGGATTTGCCTGATGGTGTTGAGCTTGAGGTTAAATTTATTGAGTCTATTAAAAAAACTTTATCTGAGGGGGGGTCTATTGTCATTCCTACTTTTGCGCTTGGGCGGGCTCAGCAAATTCTTATTATGCTTGCTAAGGCGAATCTTGATGTTAATATTTATTTTGATGGTATGTGTAATAAACTTACACGTAGAATTCTTGAAACGCCAAGTCAGTATATTCGCAATAAAGAAATTTTGAGTGATTTTTTTTATAATAAAATTGAGTGGGTGTCCTCTGAGAAGCGTAGGAAGGATGCTCTTAAAAATCAAGGAATTTTTATAACGACTTCGGGTATGATTCAAGGTGGTCCTGTTCTTGCGTATATTAAGGAGCTTTGGCATGATCCTAAAAATAAAATTATGCTTATGGGGTTTCAGTGTAAACGGACTAATGGGCGTAATTTGATTGATGAGGGTTTTTTGTATATTGATGGTTGGAAGACTTTTGTTAAATGTGCTGTTGAGAAATATGATTTTTCAGGTCATGCTGACGCTGCAGGTATTAAGCGTTTGGTCTCTGAGTTAAGGCCTAATCATGTGTTTTTTCAGCATGGTGATGAGGAGTCTGTTCTTTATTTAAAGGAGTGGGCGGATAAGACTATTGGTGGTAATAATTACGCGCCGGGTATTGGTGATGTGTTTAATATTGAATGAGTTTTGAACGAGTTTTTAGTATTTTTTTGTCTTTATTAAGTCGTCATTTTATTTTTACTCTTCGCGAGGAGTGTAAAAGATTTAAAAACAAAGAGATTAATCATATTATTGTTTCATTAAGAATTTAAGTAAAAAGAGGTATTGTAAAGTGTTTGGTTTCTCAAATAAGAAAAAAAAAGAATCTGAGGATTTGAAGCGTCTGCCTGATGATTTAAAAGGTCAGGCTTTTAATAATAACGTTAATGATTCTTCTCCTGAATTTGATATTGTGCCTCCGCCTCCGGGTGTAGGTGCTGTAAATGGGGATTTGGGTGGTGGTATTGAAAATAAGAGTTTGGCAAGTGATAGTTCTTTAAGTGATAGTTCTTTTAATCGTGGCGCCGTAGATTCTGATTTAAATGCTCAAAATAAAAGTGCTGGTGCTAGTGATGCATTTGAAAATAATAATTTGAATAGTAGTTCTTCTGATGAAAGTTTATCTGGTGATGTTGATTTTGAAATTCCTGATTTCACTGAGGATGATTTAAATCTTAATGTTGATTTGTCCGGTCTTGATAAAGGCGAAACGGAAAAGTCATCTTTAGATAATGCTAATTCGGAGTTGTCTTTGTCCTCTTCGGATTCTGAGGATATTGATTTTTCAAGTGATGGTGATTTTGACGCTTCTAACTTAAAGGCGCCGGGTGAGCCTGATGAATCGGAGGATGATTTGCCAGGTTTTGATGTTTCATCAAGTATTGGTAGCGACTCTGATGAGGGGGTTGTTGAATCTGGTGAGTCTGATGATTTCGCTGTTGAAGGTGGTGATTTGTCAGGTGATTCTTTCGAATCTAATGTTGAATCTAATGTTGAATCTGGTGATGTGTCTGTTGAATCTGGTGAGTCTGATGAATTCGCTGTTGAAGACAATGGCTTTTCAAGTGAATCTTCAAAGGTTTCTGGTGAAGTTGGTGGCGCGGATATGCTTGAGGAATCAGAAGATTCTGTGCAAGATTTGGATGATAAGCAAGATTTGCCTTATTTTGATGTTTCTCGTGATGCGAAGCCAAAATTTATTTCGAAGCCAGAATATAAAAAGTTAATTACAAATATTATGGATGCGGGTTGTGTTGCAAAAGAATTGCTTGATTTGCAAGGGGAGTTCCCTAAAATTGAGCTTAATTTAAAAAAACAAACTAGTGTTATCGATAAAGACATATTATTTTTTAAAGAGTCTTTAATTAATATTGATAAAAAAATTTTTAGTCAAAAATAAAAAGGTGAGTTTATAAAATGGAAGAAAAATCATTATTTATAAAATTAGAGAAGCATAAAGATGTTAGTGATTTGATTAGTAAAATTGAGGAAACTAAAAAACAAACGACTCAAAAAATTGAGACTATGAAAGAAATTATTGAAAAAGAAAAGAAGTTGCTTGCAAATTTTGAGGAGTCTTTGAAGAAAGTAGATTCTTATCTTGATGATGCTAATAATTTGTTAAACGTTGAGTGAGGGGTGCTTTAGGTTGGAATATTATTTTGAGTTAAAGAAGCCTGATTCTTTCAGGTATTTTATTATGACTGGTGTGAAGGAGTGTCTTTTGCTTCAAGCAGATCAAGAAAAATTGGATTTGGTTAGGCAGGCTAAAAGGGATTTATTTAAAGAAATAGCTGAGGATGTTAAGGATCTTGAGGATTTATCTAAAAAATTGGAGATTATGCTTATTGATGATGATTTGAAAAAAGAAATTCATGATGAAATAAATAAAGAAAAAGAGGAGGCTAAAATGGAAGCTTTAGCTATTGAGCGTGAGCGTGAAAAAGCTCAAGAAATTAAAAAACTTGATACTGAGCGAAAATCTGAGCCGGTAGTTAAATCCTCTGTTAAAAAATCGGTTTCTTCAAAAAAAGAAAAGCCTGTTGAGGTTAAAGAAATTCAAGAATTAAAAGAATCTAAATCTTCCGGTATGGAGTCTTTTGAGTATACTTTAGATCAAATTGAAAAGAAGCTCGCAGAGCTTAAGCGTGATTAATACGTGATTAATAATTAATTTTTCTTTTTTTCTGTTTTTGTTTTTTTTTCTGTTTTTGTTTCCTTTTTGTTTTTGTTTCCTTTTTGTTTTTGTTTCCTTTTTGTATTTTCATTAATTGTAATTTTTTTTTGTTTTCTAAATAAACATTTATAAATAAATAAATAATTCTTATAATTGAATATGCGGGGGTAGCAAAGTCTGGTCAAATGTGCTAGACTCAAGTAACTTAATTTGCGCTAAAAAACATGCGCGAAATCTTGAGTGATGAACTCATCTAAGAAATGAGTGGTGATTATCTCACATAAAAAACAGATAGCCTGTAAATAAAAAAATTTGCTAAGAAAGCAAAAAGTTTGAGGAATCTAGTCCCTTACGGGTTCAGGGGTTCGAATCCCTTCCCCCGCACTTTTATTCTAAAAGTGCTCCTCCAGTTATTCGAACGTGCTCAAAAATCAAAAATGATTTTTGGCACCTCTCGGCTTCGTTCGAGGAATCCCTTTCCCTGCACTTTTTCGTTTAGAAAAATGAGGGTTGGAAGGTCTGAAAATCTTTGATTTTCTTTATCTTCTCTCGCTCCTTATTTGTAAGGTTCGATGCTTAGAAATTCTTTTTTAGTTATTTAGAATTGCTTAACCTTTTTTTCTTTGGCAGAAAGTTTTCTTTTGACATAATGCTTTTTCCAATGTTTGTTTCTATGTCTTCTCTTGTTCTTTTTGCTATATTTCCACCAATATTCGCTGAATCTTTGCATTCTTCGAGTCCTTGAGAGTTTTTTTCTTTTGTAATATCAGTAGTTGCTTTTTCTCCAATCATTGTGAGGATTAGTTCCCAGTCAGTCATGTGGTCTCGTAGGTTTTGATTCTTTTTTTGTAGTTGTTTGAATTCTTTGTACTCAGGAACTGTTTTTCCGAATGTTGCTTTACTTATTTCATTTGTGAGTATTGCGAATTCTTGTTCTGTTTTGATGTTTCTATTCTTCCATTCTTCTGTGAGTTCTTGACGAACAGCAATTCCTCGAAGTCTTTTATCTATCCACTCTTTTGGGTAGCCTTTAAGTTCATAGTATTTTTTTATTCTATCTTGTCCAAGCTCAGGGTTTTCTATTTCTTCTATTCTCTCATAACCTACTTGTGCTAGCCATTGTTTGAATGGTTCTGCTTTTTTAGATGGTATTGATTGAATTATTCTAAATAATGCTTTTGTATTTGCACAATCAGTCTTTCTTAACTTGCCATCGGGTGCTTCCAATTTCAACCGTACCCAAATTGGGGACAGTTGAACTTGTTTAAATTCTCTGTCTTTTACTTTTCCCCAATATTGTCTCGGTGTTGGACTATTAGTTAAAACAGAAACAACATCAACTACTGAAAAATACCAATCATCATCGTGCCAAATTCTTCTGATTTTTTTGTCTTGAAAAACCACTAGTTTATTTTTATCTCCCATCCATACTGGTGTAAATTCTTTATCTTTAAATATATTCTGTGCGCGAAGGTCCACTGCTTGTGAACGAATAAATGAAAAAATGGCATCTGAACTAAAACTTCTTCAAATAAAATCACAGATTCGAACCCAATATATCTCGAATCCATTCCCTCGCACTTCTCATTTCCTCAGAGCGCGTTTTCAGTTATTTGAACATGCTAAAAAATATTCTATTTTTGGCACCTCTCAGCTACGTTCGAGGAATTTCTTCTCCTGCACGTTTTTTACTTTATAGTATCTAATATGTCTAGAAATTATTGTGGAACAATAATTGATTTTTAATGCCTGATTCGTGCATAACTTTTCAAAAAACAACTATCTCTGTGCGCTATAATTAAAAATTTTTCATCAAAAATTGAGTTTATTCTTTTTTTGTTTTTTCTTTTTCGTAGTATTTTTTCAAGTTTATTATTTGCGTTAATGGAAAGGTCCAAACAAATAACTCTGCAAAAGGTATCGCATTATCAAAATTAAAATTGAAATTTATTAACGCCACTATTATGTTTTGTATTATTGCTAATAATGTTAACCAATATCTTGCTTTTTTTAAATTCCACAACAGTACAAGCCCTATTATTGTAATTATGTATAGGCTTATTGTATAAATATGCAAAGTATATACTCCTAATACTGCTAAGAGCATATGTGCAGTACTAATAAATCCTGTTGCTATTGTTAGAAAAACTATTCTTTTTGGCCTCCCCAATATTATTTGATCTTGCCTAAATTCATCTTGTTTTTTGATTTTCCAAGAATCTATCGCATCATTTATTTTTTTTGATTTCCCTTTTCTCTGTGAATATAAAGTAAAACAAGTTATTGATGTTATTGTGAAAAGAGCAATCAAAATTGTGAAAATTGTGTTTAATATTTTTGTTTCTTTTTGCATCATCTCATTTAAACTTTCATTATGTAGTTGAGGTTATTGCGATGTTGTATTTAGATTTATAAAGAATATTGTGCTAAATGCTATTGCAAATACTGCGGCAACTATTCCCCAGTGTAATAACATATTTATTTTTTTAGGATCCATGAAAATTATTTTTCTTTATTGTTTATATTATTTTTCTTTTTTATAAATATTTTAATTCATCCCGCGCAGATTCGAACCTGAAAAGTACAAATCTCTTCTCTTGGACTTTTTCTTTTAGAAAAATGAGGGGTGGGTGCTTTGAAAATCTATGATTTTTATTATTTATTATCTTCTTGTGTGCTTTTATTATAAAAGTGCTCTTTCACTTATTCGAGCATGCTACAAATCAAAAAATTTTAAGTACATTTCAGCTAACGTTCGAGGAATCCCTTCCCCTGCACTTTTATTCTAAAAGTGCTCCTCTAGTTATTTGTTTGTGTTCAAAAATATTTTTTTTGGGGAGGATGTCTTTTGTTTTGAGTTGTTGCGTATCTTGTTGTGCATAACAAAACCTTTTTAAAGCGAAGTGTATTCCTACAACTTCACGAGAAAACATGATTAGTGTGTTTATCGTCGTTAATCAGGACCTGAAAAGGGGTTTTTGAAATCACATCTGTTGGTTTCTATCCAAAAACTTCAACAATAGGCCCTTTAGTCAATTGTCGCTTAAATATGGGCGTCATGGAAACTTTATTAGTTTCATTAAATTAAAAAAAGTTAAAGGAATAAAATAAAATGGCAAAAAAAGGAAGACCAAGATTTGGAAGTATGGGTGTTTGGCCGAGAAAAAGAGCTGCGCGCCCCTATGCTAGAATAAGATCTGTTCCTCAAGTTAAAGATGTTAAACCTTTGTTTTTCCCTGCGTATAAGGCGGGAATGACTCGTGTAGCTGTACTTGGGACTGATAAGAACAAAACTAATTATGGGATTGAAGAATCTCAGGCTGTGACTATTCTTGAATGTCCGCCGGTTAAAATTGCGAGCATTAGATTATATAAAAAGGAAGGTTCAGCTGAAGTTGTATCGAAGCAATTAAACTTTAAGGCTGATCGTGAGCTTTTCAGAAAAATCTTAAAAATTGGTGATGATAAACTTGCATCTCTAAAAGATTTGGAAGAGTTAAAAGCTGATGATTATTCTGATATTACTATTCAGATTTATACTTTGCCTAAGCAAATTGGTCTTAAAAAAACTCCTGAGTTATTTGAACTTGATTTAGGGGGTTCTGTTGCGGACAAACTTGAATTTATTAAAGGTAAATTTGACAAACAAATACTTGTTACTGATGTTTTAAAAGAAGGTCAATTAATTGATGTTCATGGTGTAACTACTGGTCGTGGTTTTCAAGGTCCTGTAAAACGATTTGGTATTGGTCTTAAAAATCATAAATCAGAAAAAGGTCAAAGGGCGCCTGGTTCGCTTGGTAGTTGGATTGGTCAAGCGCATGTGGCTCATAGAATTGCTCGTGCAGGCCAGACAGGGTATCATTTAAGAACTCAGCATAATAATATAATTATGAAAATAGGTGATAAACCTGAAGATGTTAATCCTAAAGGTGGTTTTATTAATTATGGTTTAGTTAAATCATCTTATATTATGATTAAAGGTTCTCTTCCAGGTCCAAAGAAAAGACTTCTTTTCTTGGCTGATCCTGTGAGGAGTAATAAGAAAATTAATTTTTCACCTGAAACAATAAAGTATGTGAGCACTGATTCACATCAAGGAAGATAAGTGATTTGGAATGGAACTCAAAATTTTAAACAAACAAGCAAAAGATGCGGGCAAGATTAACTTGCCTGTTCAGTTTAAAGAAGAAGTCAGATTAGATCTTGTTAAAAGAGCTGTTCTTGCTATTCATGCTAATAATAGGCAAAGATATGGTGCGAGTATGGATGCTGGTAAAAGAGCTTCTGCTTATGTATCTAAAAGACGACGCGCGTATAAAACTACTTATGGTATTGGTCAGTCTAGAACACCTAGGAAGATTTTATCTAGGAGTGGTACTAGGATGAATTGGGTCGGCGCGGTTGCTCCTCAAACTGTTGGTGGTAGGCGTGCTCATCCTCCGAAAGCTAGCAAGATTTGGTCTCAAAAAGTTAATATTGCTGAGAATAGAAAAGCTATTAGGAGTGCTTTATCTGCAACTATGGTATCAGATTTAGTTAAAAATAGGGGTCATGTTATTCCTAGTAATTTTCCTTTTGCTATTAGTGATGATTTTTTATCTATTAATAAAACATCTGAGCTTAAAAAAGTTTTAATTGATTTAGGTTTTGAAGGCGAGCTTGCTCGTGCTGAAGTTAGGAAGATTAGAGCAGGTAAAGGTAAGGTTCGTGGCAGAAAACATAAAACTAGAACTAGTGTTTTATTTGTTGTTAAATCTGACTCTGAGTTATCTAGGGCTGCTAATAATTTGCCTGGTTGTGATGTTGTTTGCGCGCATAATTTGAATGCGAGTATTCTCGCGCCTGGCGCTGTTCCTGGTAGGTTAACTTTATTTACTGAGTCTGCTTTAAAAATAATCGCTGATAAGGCTTTATTTATGAATGTTGCAAAACAAGTGGTGTCTGTAAAAAAAGAAAAAGTAAAAGCTGAATCTGAGTCTAAGGCTCAAAAGAAAGTCGCGGTGAAATCTGTGAAAAAGGCGGTTAAGAAATCAACTACTAAAACTAAAAAAGATGAGGGGATAAAAGATGAATAATCACCCAATAATTAGATATCCTTTGGCGACTGAGAAAAGTATTCGCTTAATGGAATCGGAGAATAAATTAATTTTTATTGTCGGTACTAGTGCAAAAAAACCTGAAATTGCAAAAGCTATCGAGGATGAATTTAAAGTTAAAGTTTCGCGTGTTAGAACTTTAATTGATACTAAAGGCAGAAAGAAAGCTTATATAACGTTTTCACCAGAGACGCCTGCAATAGATGTTGCGACTAAATTAGGCTTGATGTAAAGGTGCTATTCAAATGGGAAAAAATTTAATACAACAAAGACGGGGAAAAGGATCCGGTAGATTCCGTGCTCCTGATTTTAGATACAAAGGGGAGATTAAAATGCTTAATAAGTCGTCCTACAAAGTTAAAAACTTAGTTAGATGTGCTGGGCATAGTGCTCCGTTAATTGAAGCAGAATATGATGATAGGTCTACTAGCTTATTAATTGCGCCAGAGGGTATTTCTGTTGGTGATATTATTGATTTAACTTCAACAGAAATTAAGCCAGGCAATATTGTTTCACTAAAAGATGTGCCTGAAGGTACTAGTGTTTTTTGCATTGAGGCTAAGCCTGGGGATGGTGGTAAGTTTGTTCGTGGTTCTGGCGCGTTTGCTAAAGTTGTTGGTAAAACAGCATCTAGTATTAGTGTTCTTTTACCTTCTAAAAAACAAAAAGTTTTTCATCCTAATTGCAGGGCTATGGTTGGCGTTGCTGCGGGTGGCGGTCGTGTTGAGAAGCCTTTGCTTAAAGCAGGTAAAAAGCATCATATTGCTAAATCAAAAAATCAATATTATCCGGTTGTTTCAGGTTCAGCTATGAATGCTGTTTCGCATCCGTTTGGTAATAAGAGGACATCAAGAAAGTCTAAAGCAAGACCTACTTCAAGAAATGCTCCGCCTGGTAGAAAGGTTGGTATGATTGCAGCGAAAAGGTCTGGTAGAAAGACGAAGTGAGCGTGTATAAAAAATGGCTAAAAAAATATTCACATATAGGGGCAAAAAACTCGATGAACTAAGGGTTCTTTCAATGAAAGAGCTTGCTGATCTTTTTCCATCAAGACAAAGACGTAAACTTCTGCGTGGTTTATCTGATGGTGAGAAAGAATTTGTGCAAAAGCTTAGAGTGAAAGATGGTGTTAAGACTCATTTGAGGGATATGATTGTTTTTCCTGAAATGGTGGGTAAAACAATTAAGATTCATTCAGGAAAGGAGTTTGTGCCTATAATTATCCAAGAAGAGATGATTGGTTGTTATTTTGGTGAACTCGTTTTGACGAGAAAAAGAGTTGGACATACTGGTCCAGGCGTTGGTGCTACTAGATCATCATCAGGCGCAACTAAGAGATAAAGGTTGTTTAATATGAAAACTAAATATGCATTTCAAGGAATGAAAGAGAACATGGCGCGTGCTATAACTAAAGATGCAGAAATCTCAACTAAAGTATCTATTGAGATTGCTAATTTTCTTCGTGGAAGAACTTCTGTTGAAGCTAAAGTTATTCTTGAGCGCGTTTTGAAGAAGAAGCAGCCTATTCCATTCAAGAGATTTACTGATGGTGTAGGTCATAGAAAAGGTGCGGGTATTGCTGCAGGTAGATTTCCTGAGAAGGCTAGTGAGGTATTTCTCACTATTATCAAGCAGTGTGAGGCTAATGCGTTAGCTAAAGGTTTATCTGAGGATTTGAGAATTGTTCATTTAGTGCCTCAGCGTGGGTCTAATACTTTTAGGCATGGTAGGCAGAGGAGACGAACTTATAAAAGAACTCATTTAGAAATTGTTTTAGAGGAATTTGAGCCTGTGAAGGTTGAGTCTAAAAAATCTGTTAAATCTCCTGCTAAAAAAGTAACTTCAAAGAAAGTTGATGCGGATGTGGGTGCTAAATCAGTTAAAGCTGAAGCAAAAAAAGCTGATGTTAAAGCTGAATCAAAATCTGATGAAGCTAAAGAGAAAAAAACTGTTACTGAAGCTGATGCTAAGGTGAAGCCTGTTGTTGATGTTAAAGAAAAAAAAGAATTAAATGAGGAACAAAAATGATTGAGCGAAAATTTGTCTCACAAAACATGAAAGAATTCCTAGTTAAAGATTATTTATTTAAAGAATTGAGTCGTGTTGGTTTGAGTGATGTTGCACTTCAAAGAACACCACTAGGTGAAAAAGTAATAATATCTGCGTCGAGGCCGGGTCTTGTTGTAGGTAAGGGCGGGTCTAATATTGCTCGTTTAACTAAGGAGCTTCAAATGAGGTTTGACTTAGAAAATCCTCAAATCGAGATTGAAGAAGTTAAAGATCCGAGAGGAAATGCAGCTATTACTGCTGAGATGATTGCTAACTCGCTTGAGCGTTTTGGTTCTGCTAGATTTAAAGGCGTTGGTCATAAAGCTATTAGTTCAGTTATTGATTCAGGTTCTCAAGGTGTTGAGATTTTAATTTCGGGTAAAATTCCTAGTAGTCGTGCGAAGACGTGGAGATTTTATCAAGGTTATTTAAAAAAGTGTGGTGATGTTGCTGTATCGGGTGTAGAAGAATCTAAGCAAACTGCCAAATTAAAAACAGGCATTGTTGGTATTCAAGTTAAAATTATGCCTAGTAATATTATTTTACCTGATAGAATAATGATTAAAGATGTTCCGGATGTTGCTATCGTGCAGGATGTTCCTGTGGTTGGTGATGAGGGAGTTGCATCTGTTGGTGAAGAAAAAGTAGAAGTTAAATCAGAGGCTGTATCTGAGGATAAGCCTGTGAAGAAAACTGCGAAAAAAGTAGTTAAGAAAACTGTGAAAAAAGCAGTAAAAAAAGAAAAGGATGCTGATGAGAAATGAAACCTAAAGAAATCAGGAAACTTAAACAAGATGAGTATGATAAGAAAATGTCTGAGGCTAGGCGTGAGCTTATGATCCTTGAAGGTCAAGCTAAAACGGGTACTCCGCCGAAGAATCCGGGCATGATTCGTAAACTTAAAAGAACTATTGCAAGAATGCATACAATTCAAAATGAAAAAGCTATGGAGGAGCTATAGTTAATGCCAGAAATAGATCCAATAACGGGCTTACCTAAAGAACTCGGTGTTTGGGAAAACATCGCGAAGGAAAATCAAAAAATTACGATTAAAGTCATAAAGAAAAAGTTTGGCAAAAAGCACACACTCGTTGAGGGTATAAACCAACACGAAGTTGATGTGAAGGAACTTGCTAAAAAATTAAAGCATAAATTTGCTTGTGGCGGAACCTCTAAAGGAGGGTTAATCGAGCTTCAAGGTGATCATTCCCGTGAGATTCGCAGTGAACTCATAAAAGAGGGTTTTGCGCCTGATTCGATTGATTCGTAAAAAAATGCTTTCAATAAAAGATGAGTTCATTGGGAAAAAAATTAAGATAATTTCATCAACCATGAAACATCAACTAGGTGTTGAGGGTTTAATTGTTGATGAATCAAAAAACACGTTCACAATCCTCTCGGAGGGTCGTGAAATAAAAGTGTTTAAAAGTTGTAATGTGTTCCTGATTGATGGAACGAAAATGTTTGGAGCAGTGCTTCAAAAAAGACCAGAAGAGAGAATCAAAATCAAGGAGAAATAAAATGGATAAAGAAAAACTCGCAACAAGAGGACGTAAATTCACAGGTATTGTTATTAGTGATAAGATGACTAAAACTGTGACTGTTGAATGGGAAAGGAGAAAGTTCATTAAGAAATTTGAACGTTTTGAGAAAAGAAGAACTAGAATTAAAGCTCACAATCCTGAGGAAATTAATGCTGAGAAAGGTGATTTTGTTGAAATTGAAGAGACAAGGCCTATATCTAAGACTAAGAATTTCCTTGTGACTAAAATAATCAAAAAACTAAATGTACAAGAGTGATTAATAATGAAAGCAATTAAAGCAAAAATACCAAAATCCTTGCCTACTGGGGCAAGAGTTGAAACTTGTGATAATAGCGGGGCGAAGCTCCTTAAGATTTTCTCCGTTAGAGGTCATAAAACTGTTAAAGGTAAAACTCCTTCGGCTAGAGTGGGTGATTTAGTTCATGCATCTGTTGTTAAAGGTAAGCCTGATATGCGTAAAACTGTTGTTTTAGCTGTTATTGTTAGGCAAAAAAAAGAATATAGGCGTCTTGATGGTACTAGGATTAAGTTTGAGAGCAACGTCGCAGTTGTTGTTAAAGATGATAAGGGAAATCCTAAAGGTACTATTTTTAAAGGTCCTATTGCTAAAGAAGCTTGTGAGAGATGGCCTGGTATTGCTAAGGTTGCAAGTATTATTGTATGAGGAGATAAAAGATGAAATCGCAATTTTCAAAAACATGGAATTCAAGTATTCAACCACGTAAGCAAAGAAAGTTTAGGTTTAATGCTCCCTCAAATATTAAGAGGAAGTTTTTAAATGTGAATTTAATTAAAGATATTAGATCAAAACATGGTGCGCGTAATGCTAAAATTAGGAAAGGTGACAAAATCAAGGTGCTTAGAGGTAATTTTGCGTCTAAGACAGGTGTTGTTGACAGGGTTGATTTGGCTAATTTGAAGGTGTATGTTGTGGGTATTGAGGTCTCAAAGCGTGATGGCTCAAAGGCTAAGGTTCCATTAAATCCTACTAATATTCAGATTGTTGAATTGAAACTTGATGATAAAAGGCGTAAAGAAAAATTTACTGTATCAAAGAAAAAAGTTGAGGATAAATAAAAATGGTTAAAAATCATATGAAGAGGATTACTGCTCCAAAAACTTGGAATGTGTCTAGAAAAACTACTAAGTTTATTACTAAGCCACATCCTGGGGCGCACAAATTAGGTCATGGTGTTGCTATTAATACTTTTTTCAAGGAACTTGTTAAATTAACAAATACAACTAAAGAAACTAAATATGTTTTAACTAATGATGAAGTATTAGTTAATAATCGTAGGCGACGTGATTTTAAGACTCAAGTTGGTTTCCTTGATATTGTGTCTGTTAAATCATTAAATAAGCATTTTTTAATAACTGTTGATAGTAAAGGTGCGCTTAGAGCTAAAGAGATTGATGAGGTTAAAGCTAAGTCTAGATTGCTTAAGATTAGTGGTAAACTCGCTATTGGTAAAGATAAATTTCAATTAAATACTTTTGCAGGTGAGAACTTAATTGTCTTGGGTGCGGATGCTAAAAAATATGCTGTTGGTGACTCTTTAATCGTTGAGGTTGGCTCTATGAAGATTTTAGATCATATTGTTTTGAAAGAGCAATCTTTAGTTTTTGTTTATCAAGGTAAACATTCGGGTAAATCTGGTGTGCTTGAGAGTGCGAGTCAAAAAACTGTTACAATAAAATCAGGGGATTCATCTTTTGAAACTAGTGATGATTACTTGATTGCAATTAATAAAGAAAAATTAGCTGAGTTTGAATAAAAATGAATATTATGAAAAATATCAAAATTGAGAAGGTCACCTTGAACATTGGTGCAGGTAAAGATCAAAAAGTACTTGATAAAGCGGCTACTTTAATTGAGAGCATTGTAGGTATTAAGCCTGTTAAGACTAAAACTTATAAGAGGATTCAGTCTTGGGGTCTTAGGCCTGGTCTTCCTATTGGGTGTAAAATTACGCTTCGAGGAGATGATGCTTTGAAGATGGTTGAGCGATTAATGTATGCTAAAGATAATGTTCTCGCGGAGTCTTTTTTTGATGATGAGGGCAATATTAGTTTTGGCATTAAAGAGTATGTTGATATTAAAGATGCAAAATATGATCCTGCAATTGGTATGATGGGTCTTCAAGCATCGATTACTCTATCAAGGCCGGGGTTTAGAGTTAGGGATAGACGTTTGAGGTCTACTAAAATTCCGAGGTCTCATAGAATTTCAAAAAAAGAAGCTATAGAGTTTATGAAAAAATCGTACTCTATTAAAACAGGTGATGAATTATGACTACATCAGATCATACTAAGATGCTCAATCAATTGAGTGGTAAACCAGGTAAATTAAAGAAATATGAAAAGTATAATGTGCCAAGGCCAAGAAAGCATGGTGAGAATACTAAAAAGTGTAAGATTTGCGGCAGAACAGGTGGGCATATCTCAAAATATGGTCTAAGTATTTGTAGACATTGTTTTAGGGATCATGCTACTAAATTAGGTTTTAAAAAATATTCATAGGTGTAAAAGAAAATGTCATTAAACGATCCATTAGCAAATGTTTTATCTTTCGTTAATAATTATGAAAGGTTAGGTAAAAAAGAAGTTTTAACAAAAAATAACTCTAAGGTAATTAGGCGTGTGCTTGAAGTTATGCAGCAAGAGGGCTTAATTGGTTCTTATGAGGAAATTGATGATGGCCGTGGCAAATTGTTAAAGATTCATTTAATTGGTTCTTTAAACAAGTGTGGTGTTATTAAGCCTCGTCATAAAGTTAAAGTTGAAGATTATGTTAAGTTTGAAAAAAGTTATTTGCCTGCTATGAATTTTGGGGCGTTAATTGTCTCGACTAACAAAGGTATTATGACTAATAAAGAAGCTAAAGAGCAAAACCTTGGTGGTACTTTATTGAGTTTTGCTTACTAAAAATTTTATGGAGTTATAAAAAATGAAACAAGAAAAATTATCAGAAACAATCAAGGTTCCTGAAGGGTGTACTTTTACTTCGTCAAAGGAAGCTATGACTGTTAAAGGCTCTAAAGGGGAACTTTCAAGACCTCTTCCAGATAAGAGATTAGTAGTTGAGCTTAGTGGGTCTGAGTTGAATTTAACTTATAATAATGCTACTAAGCGTGAGAAGCGTATGCTTTTTACTACTCGTGCTCATATTCGTAACATGTTTAAAGGTGTAAGTGATGGTTTTGCATATAAGCTTAAAATTTGTTCGGGTCATTTCCCTATGAATGTTGCTGTTAAAGGTGATGTATTTGAAATTAAGAATTTCATTGGTGAGAAAGTTCCTAGAACTTTAAAAATTAAGCAAGGTGTCACTGTTAAAATTAATGGTGATGAGGTTGTTGTTGAGTCTTTAAACAAGGAGCTTGCAGGTCAAATGGCTGGTAGTATTGAGAAGCTTACAAAAAGACCTAATTTTGATAAAAGGATTTTTCAAGATGGTATTTACATTGTTGAGAAAGATGGTAAAAAATTGAGTTAAGAGTGATTGTTATGAAGAAATTTACAAGAAAAGATGAAAATAAGAAAAAAAGAATCGCTGGTGGCGGTTGGAGACGTCCTAAAGGTATTACT
Source organism: Candidatus Woesearchaeota archaeon (assembly GCA_046543095.1). Lineage (GTDB taxonomy): Archaea > Nanobdellota > Nanobdellia > Woesearchaeales > 21-14-0-10-32-9 > 21-14-0-10-32-9. Next base: position 28,856 of record JBKHAC010000012.1, read on the forward strand.
AATAAGATGCGTTTAAACAGAAAAGGTCACACGCCTAATGTTAGGCCTGGTTATGGTTCTGATATTAAATCAAAAAATACTTTTGATGGTCTTGATATTGTAACTGTTTTTACTGTTGATGAATTATTATCTTTAAATCCTAAAGTTCATTGTGTTGTTTTAGGCAGAGTGGGTAAGCAAAAGAAGCTTGATATGATTAAAAAAGCTGATGAACTTAAATTAAAAATTGTTAATTTAAAAGTTGATGCTTTTAAAAAAGGTGTTGAAGATTTTTTTGCTGAGCGTGCGAAGGCATCTAAAGAAAAACTTGAGGCTTTGAAGAAAAAAGAAGCTGAGCTTGCTAAAGCTGAAAAAGATAAAGTTGATGCAAAGAAAGCTGAAAAAGAGAAGGCGGATGCGAAGAACTCAGAGGATAATAAATCTGCTTCAAAAAAAGTGGTTGATGGGTCTGAAGATGAGTTGTCTGATGATAAGAAAGCTAAAGCCGAAAAGCAAGAAAAAGATAAGATACTCACTAAAAAATAAGGTTTGATGAAAAATGAAAATACAAAAAAGATTAGCAGGACAAGTCTTAAAGGTTTCACCTAAGCGTGTGAAATTTGATAATCAAAGATTAGCTGATATTAATGAGGCTATTACTAAAACTGATATTCGTCAGCTTGTTTCAGATAAGGCTATTGAGAAGGTTCAAGAAAAAGGTGTCTCTCGTGGTAGGGCTCGCAGGATTAAAGTTCAAAAATCTAAAGGTCTTAGGAAAGGTGCTGGTTCAAGGCAAGGTAAAGCTACTGCTCGTCTTCCAAGAAAAGAGAAGTGGATGGCTAAAATTAGGAGTCAGAGAAAGCTTTTATCTGATTTTAAAGAAAAAGGTCTTGTCTCTTTGAAAACTTATCGTGATATATATTTAAAAAGCAAGGGTGGTTTCTTTAGAAGCACGAGGCATATTAAATTATATTTAGAGGAGCATAAGTTATTTGTTGCTAAAATTGATAATGGTGATGTTAAGGATGTTAAAGTTGTAAAGGGTGCTAAATCTGCATCTTCTGCATCTGAGAAAAAAATTGCTCGGAAGTGATGATTTATGAGTTCAAAAACAAGATATACGGTTAAATATAGAAGAAAAAGAGAAGGTCGAACTGATTATAAAAGGCGGTTGAATTTGCTTAAAGGTGAAATTGATAGATTGGTTATTCGTAAAACTAATACGAGGTTAGTGTTGCAAGTTGTGCGTTATGAGCCTGATGGTGATAAAGTTCTTTTAACTGTTTCATCTTCTGCTTTAAAAAAGATGGGTTGGTCTCATTCTTGTAAGAATATTCCTGCATCCTATCTTTCAGGTTTGCTTGTTGCAAAGAAAGCTAAAGAATTAAAGATTAGTAGTGTTATTTTAGATATGGGTTTAGTGTCTCCTCTAAAAGGGTCTAAGCTTTTCGCTGCACTCAAAGGTGCAATTGATGGCGGCTTAAAAGTTCCTGCTAGTGAGGAAATTTTTCCCTCAGCTGAGCGTATTAATGGTGCTCACGTCGCGGCGTATTTGGAAAAGCACAAATCAATAACTGAGAATTTTGAAAAATTAAAAAAAGAAATTAAAGCGTGATATTTATGCCAGAAAAAAAATCAACATCTAAAAAATTTGTAAAAAAACAAGCAAGACCTCAAAAAGATGAGGATTTGCCTGTATTAGAACCTATTAACGAAGAGCAAACTAAAGTAGAGGTTATTCCTCCTACTGAGTGGACTCCTAAAACTGAGCTTGGTAGGCGTGTTCAATCAGGTGAGGTTACTAGTATTGATGAAATATTAGAATCGGGTCAGGCTATTTTGGAGCCTGAAATAGTGGATTCTCTTCTTCAATTAGAGTCTGAGTTATTGCTTATTGGTCAAGCTAAAGGTAAATTTGGTGGTGGTCAGAGGAGAATTTTTAGGCAGACTCAAAAGAAAACTCGTGAAGGTAACAAGCCTAAATTTACGACGATGGCGGTTATTGGTAATAAAGATGGGTATATTGGTATTGGTCTTGGTAAAAGCAAGGAGACTGTTCCTGCTCGTGAAAAAGCTATTAAGAATGCTAAACTTAATATTTTTAAAATTGCGCGTGGTAGTGGTAGTTGGGATGCTGATTCAAAAGAGCCTAATTCTATTCCTTTTGCTGTTACTGGTAAGTGTGGTTCGGTTGAGTTAACTTTAATGCCTGCTCCTAAAGGTAAAGGTCTTTGTGTTGAAAAAGAATGTGCTAAGATTCTTGCGTTAGGTGGTATTCAGGATGTTTGGGCTAAGTCTTTTGGTCAAACTAAAAATAAGATTAATATGATTAAAGCTTGCGAGTTGGCTTTAAAGGATTTAACTAAGATGAAGACGAGGCCGCATGATGTTGAGGCTTTATCTATGATTAAAGGTTCAAAGAAGGTAGTTCAAAATGAGTGAAAATAAAAAATTGGCTGCAATCCTTGTTAGGGGTTTGGTTGAAGTGAAGCAAGAAATTAAAGACACTCTTCGTATGCTTAATTTGCAAAAGAAGAATGCTTGTGTCATTTTAGTTGATAATCCTGTGAATAGGGGTATGCTTAAAAAGTGTGAAAATTATATTACGTTCGGGGAAGTGTCTGATGAGGTTGTTGCTCTTTTAAAAGAGAAGAGGCCTTCAACATCTAAATTCTTCTCTCTTCATCCTCCTCGTGGTGGATTTGAGCGTGAGGGTATTAAAAAACCATTTAATCTTAAAGGTGCTCTTGGTTATAGGGCTGGTAAGATTGATGATTTAATTAAAAAAATGATTTGAAGGTATGATGGAAAATGACTCATAATTTAAGAAAAAAGAATTCAAGGCAACGTGGTGAGTGGACTCATGGTTGGGGCGCTAAAAAGAAACATAGGGGTGCAGGTCATAGAGGTGGTCGTGGTCTTGCTGGTTCAGGTAAGCGTGGTGATGCAAAAAAACCTAGGTATTGGAAAACTGCTAAGTACTTTGGTAAAAATGGTTTTTCATCTATTAATCCGAATGTTGTATCTAAGGTGGGTATTTCTCATTTAGATGCTATGATTGATACGTTACTTGAGAGTGGAAAGGCAAAGTTTAATAATGACTTAATTATCATTGATTTAAAAGACATTGGGTGTAGGAAGCTTTTAGGCACTGGTTTCACTTCAAAAAAGTTTGAAATTATTGTTGAGATGGCGTCTGCTAAAGCTGTTGAAAAAATTGAGAAGGCTGGTGGCAAAGTTGTTTTGCCTAAAAGCGAATAAAAAGCAGGGATAAAATGGGTTTTTTAGACAAAGTAATCAGTTATATTCCGGAGGTAAAGCCTCCGACTCAAAAAAAGTTATCTTTTAATGCTAAACTTAAGTGGACAGGTATTGTTATAGCTTTGTACTTTTTACTTGGTTTAATTCCGCTTTATGGTCTTGAATCTAATGTTTTATCTGAATTTGAATTTTTAAGTACGGTTCTTGGTGCTCAATTTGGTAGTTTAATCACTTTGGGTATTGGTCCTATTGTTACTGCTTCTATTATCTTGCAGCTTTTGAAAGGTGCGGGTATTTTAAATATGGATTTGACGAAGCAAGATGGTAAGCGTCGTTTTCAGGGTATTCAGCGTTTGCTTGCGATTATTTTTGTTGTAGTTGAGGCGTTTATATTTGTTTTACTTGGTGGTCTTGTGCCTGAGGTGGGTATTAGTCCTTTAATACTTGTTGCGCAGATTACTCTTGGTGGTTTGTTTATTATTTTGATGGATGATATTATAAGTAAATATGGGTTTGGCTCTGGTGTATCTTTATTCATTGCGGCGGGTGTTAGTCAGCAAATTTTTATTCAATTATTTAGTCCGTATCCTTTTGATGCTCCTGCTGGTATGATTCCTATTATTTTTACGTCTTTATTTGGTGCGGAAGCATCTCTTAGTGCGGTTTCTTTGCCTCTTGCAAGGGTTATTGCGACTTTGGCGGTGTTCTTCTTCGTTGTGTATGTTCAGGCGATGAAAGTGGAGATTCCGTTAAGTTTTGGTAAAGTATCGGGTCATGGTGTTAGGTGGCCTTTGAACTTTTTGTATGCGAATGTGTTGCCTATTATTTTGGTGGCTGCGCTTCTTGCGAATTTGCAGATTTTGGCGAGTTTGCTTCAAAACAGGGGTAATGATGTTCTTGCAAGTATTGTTTCGTGGACTACTGCTCCTGCTTTTCTTGAGGCTGTTATTTCAAATAGTATGACTTGGCTTATTGCGGCTCAGGCTTTAACTTATGTTTTAGTGTATGTTGTTGGGGCGACTATTTTTAGTGTGTTTTGGGTTCAAACATCTGGTCTTGATGCGGCGAGTCAGGCTAAGCAAATGGTTTCATCTGGGCTTCAAATTCCTGGGTTTAGGCGTGATCCTCGTGTCCTTGAGCGTTTGCTTAAGCGTTATATTGGTCCTTTAACTATTATGGGTGGTATCACGATTGGTTTGCTTGCGAGTGCGGCTGATTTAACTCAGGCTATTGGTAGTGGTACTGGTATTTTGCTTGCTGTTATGATTATTTATAAGTTGTATGAGGATATTGCTAAGCAGCATTTATATGATATGAATCCTGCGATGAGGAAGTTTATCTCATTTTAGTTTTTTATTCATTTTTTTATTTATGTAGTTATTTTATTTATGTAGTTATATTAGAAAGTTTATTTAATTAATATTTTAGGGGGGAGTTTATTTATGAGTTTTTTTCAAATGTTTATGGAGTTGCCGCATTTTTGGATTATTTTTATTTTATCATTTCTAGCTACGCTTTTAACCACGGTTATTTATAAGTTTGCAACTGATCAAAAGCGTCTCAAAGAGATTAAGTCTTCTTTGAAGGATTTGCGTAAAAAGCAGAAAGATGTTAAAGGTGATTCTAAGAAGCTTATGGCTTTGCAAAAGGAGATGATGGAGCTTAATATGGAGATGATGAAGCAATCATTTAAGTCGATGCTTTACACTTTTATTCCTTTGATTTTGTTATTTTCTTGGATGTCTGCGAATATTGCGTATGAGCCGATTAATCCGGGTGAGGAATTTGCAGTCACGGCGCGTATTTCTAATTCGTATATTCATGATTTGAAGAATATTTCACTTGATATTTTGCCTGAAGGTAGTGCTTCATTAAATGAGGCGTACACGCCTAGTAGGGAGTCGAGGCGTGAGATTCAGTGGCTTGTATCGTCGCCTAGGGAGGGCATGCATACTTTAGTTATTTCGTCTCCGACGTTTAATGAAACCAAGGAGGTTTTAATTACTGAGTCTAATAAATATGTGAATCCTATTAAAGATATTAAGGGTAGTCAGCTTTTGAGGGTTGAGGTTGGGAATGATGTCGTTCGTCCTCTTGGTGATCTTAGTATTTTTGGTTTGAGGTTTAATTGGCTTTGGACTTATATATTGTTGTCTATTGCTTTCAGTGTTGGTTTGAGAAAGCTTTTTAGGGTTTCTTAAGTTGTAATATTTCTTGTTTGTGTTTTTTTTAGTTATTTTGTTTTTTTTAGTTATTTATTTTTTTGTTATCTTATCTTTTTCTTTTTCTTTTTCTTTTTTTCTCATTCTTTTTCTTTTTCTCATTCTTTTTCTTTGTAATTTAATGGAGTGCAGCACCAAGCGAGCCTAGTTATTACAAACGCGGTTAAACTAGACTCGGTGAAACTTATGTGTTAATAGTAGTTTGCGAGCGTGCACGTAATGGTTTTTATTCTTTTTTTTTGTTTTTGTGTTTTTGTGTGTTTTATTGTTTGTAGGTGTTGTGTGTTTTTGTGTTTTTGTGTGTTTTATTGTTTGTAGGTGTTGTGTGTTTTTGTGTT
>JBKHAC010000035.1:0-7913 GCA_046543095.1 Candidatus Woesearchaeota archaeon
CTGCGTATGCTTCTGTGTCTCCTATTTTGAATCTTGCTGAGCCGTCTGCTTTTTTAATTACTCCGGCTTCTGCTTCAATTGGTCTTGCCTCGTCAAATCTTCTTTTGCTTGGTCTTTCGAATTTAGTCATTGTTGTTCACCTTGATTTTCTTGATTTTGTGTGTTATTTTCATCAGCTAGTTCTATTTTTTTTCCTAGTTTTTCTTCTAGGTATTGTTTTATTTTGTCTGTCATTCCTTGATGATGGCTCTCGGCTTCTATTTTTTTTATTGTTTTAGCAACTATAACTTCCATTTCTGGTGTTCCTTCGAACCATATTAGTCCATTTTGGCCTATCATGATTTTGCAGTCTGTTGCTTGTTTTATCATTGATACCATTGAGCCTTTTTTTCCGATTATGCGCGGGACTTTGCTTGGGTTTACTTTTAGTATTCTGCCCCCTCTAAGTTTTTTGAGTCCTGGTCCTTTTGCTGTTACATCTATTAAGTTTTGGCTTGTGACGTTTGTTATTTTTACCATTACGTAGTCTTCTAAATTGAAGTATCTTGTAAGGTCTGCTCCTTTTGCGATGAAGTCAAAGCTTGCATCTTTAAGTGGCAATACTGACGAATATGGGCAGTTTATGTCAAGTCGCCATCCACTCATAAGTATATCGTCTACTTTTCCTATTATTACATCGTTTTTTTGTGGCATGTATCTTCCTGCCATTGGCAAAGTTCTTAGTACTTTTCCTTCAATTGCGAGAAGGCCTAGTCTGTTTGCTAGTATTTCTTCATTTAGTCTGTATGTTCCGTTGCTTGGCAAGAAATCAAGTCCTTTTGCAAGTATTTGTCCTGGAACTACTACTTCTTTGTCTTTTGCTAATAATTCTCCCATTTTGTTTTTTCACCTATTATATTTGTCTGTTTCTTTAATTTTTTTTATTTGTTTATTATGTTTATTTCAGTTGAACCTTTTGTTTTTGTGTTTAAATCATCTGCAAGATCAGCATATGTTCCTGCAGGTACTTTCATTTTGCACACGAATGATCCGTCGCTAAGCCAGTCTTCTGATTCTATTTTTCCTTGAGCTCTAAGGTAGCCTTGTAGTTTTGCTGCAAATTGTACTGGCACTCTTATTTGTAATATTTTTTCTTCTACTCTAATTGGCAAGATTGGTTTTAGTTTTGATATTATTTCTTGTATTTGGTCTTCGGCTTTTTTATATTCATCTATTTTTACTTTGGCTTCGTCTATTGCAGCTTCTATTCGAGTTTCTGGGTGTGGTAGGTTTGTTTTTGGATCTACTGCAAGTTTGTGTATTTTGTGTATTATTTTTCTGCGTTTTTCTTCTCTGAGTTTTTCTCGGTATTCTGTTGTGAGTTGTATGTCTCCTTCTTGTATTAATTTTAATGCTGCTTTGTAAAAATCTGTTGTGAGAAATACTTGTTCTACATCTTCAACAGCAGCTATTTGTCCTTTTTTTGCATCAGAGAATATTTGCTCAGATTTTAAGAGTTCTGTAAGTTCTTCTGTTGAATCAGATTTTTTGTTTTTAAATTGTATGGCGAGGTCTGGGTCTACGACTATTTCAAATGTTTTTCCATACTTTTGATACCTGACTAGGTTGAATTGTACTTTTTCATGTGAAAATATTTTTTCGCCTACCCTCATTTAATTGCACCTCATTTAGTTTATTTTATTTGCAAAACTTTTCAAGTTTATCTTTTGCCACTTTTTCCATTCTTTTTGTTGTTATTGGTATTACTGCTGCATCTAGTCTTTCTGCTTTAAAGTTTTCGTTTAATGCTTTTTTTAGCATTTTTATTGCTAGTTGTAATCCTTCATCCATAGTCATTGTTTCTTTGTATTCTGCGTGGAGCATTTCTTCCATTTCTTGTTCTCCTTCACCTATGACTGTTGCTCTGTATTGGTAGTAGAGTCCTGTTGGATCTGTTTCGAATAAAGATATTCCGTTTGAATCGATTCCTGCGACAAGTAAGGATACGCCGAAGGGTCTAAGTCCTCCTGATTGTGTGCATAATTGTTTTAAGTTGCACATATCTTTAACAACTGCAAGATTGTCTATTGGATTATCGTATTCTACTTTATGTTGTTGTGCTTTTACTTGAGCACGTTCAACTAGCACTCTTGCATCTGATAGTATTCCTGCAGCAGTTGACATTATATGATCATCTATTTTGAATATTTTCTCTATTGTGTCTGGTACTACTAGTTTATCTACTAGTCTTTTGTCTGTGACGAGGATTACGCCGTCTTTACAGACCATTCCTATTGCTGTGTTTCCTAGGCGGACTGTTCTTTTTGCATATTCTACTTGTAATAATCTTCCGTCTGGACTAAACATTGTTATTGCTCTATCATATCCCATCATTTGGTGTTGTACTGGTTCCATTGTCTTTTTACCTCCCTATATGTCTCTTGGTTCAAGTCTTGCTTTGTTTATTGAGCCTGAGACTTTTTTTGTTTTGAGTATTATTTTTTGTGCACTTATTTCATTTATAAAAAGTAATGTTGTTTTTATTCTATCAAGGTATTTTGCTGATACTCTTATTAGTGCATGATTATTTTTAAGATCAATAGGTATTATTCCTGCTCCTGCAGCGTCAATTATTCCCAGATTTTGATTTATTTTTTGAACTAGTTCTGTTAGTGGTCGTCCTATAAAATTAGTGTTTTTTTCTATTGTTATCATTTCGATATGCATGTACCTTTTTTTTTCTTTAAGGCTAGGCATAAGACCTTTTATTCGTCTCATATTAATCACCTGGAAGAACTAACCCCTCGCTCCATTCTTCTTCTACTTTGACGAGGTAAAGAAATTTTGTTTATAAAGTTTTGTTTTTATTATGTGTGGTTGTTTAAACTAAGTTTATTGTCTTGTTTTAATTTTGTGTTAAAATGTTAATGATAATTGTTTAATTTTGATTTAAGCTAGTAAAACGCTGAATATTAAACTTATAAGTAAGTCATTATAACGATATTTTAAACAAAACAAGTCTTTTTTAACCTCTTTTTAAACATCAGAACTATATTATAAAAAATAGAAACCATTATAAATAAAAAAAAGTTCCCTAGTTAGTTAAAAAAACAACATTAATCTTCTGATTAAAAAAAGAGATGGCTAAAATGAACGGAAAAATAAAAAATATGATTCAAACTGGAGCTTTAATTAGTTTAATGACTGTTTTTCCTAATAATTATGAAATTAAAAGCCAAAATAACCTTATTTCTACTAAAAATAACAATTTGGAGAATATTGTCAGCTCCAGCAAAACTAGCCAAGATTTTTCTTTTTTAAAATCAATTAATAGTTTAAATGACCAATATCAATTAATTGAGCGAGCAAGCAAATCAGATGTTCAAGAAAGCAACATAGTTATTGATTCTGTTGCAAAATTTGTTGAGAAAGACGTGTTAATTGGTTATTTCAATAAAAACAACATATCTTTAGAGATTGAACCTGGAAATAAGGACACTTATGCATTAAACAGACTTAGAGTTTTAACTTATTCTGGGCGTGATGTTGAGAAATTAAGGTTTGAATCTGCAGGCAGAGGAAGATCTCAAGCATCACTAAGAAATCTTGCAAGTACTCTCGGAGTCCAGATAGGTGTTGCTGAGCATAATCCTGATAAACTTAAGGCTTATTTTAACTTATATAAAGAAGACATAGTTGCTGCAGCTGAGAAAAATAACATATCTCCTGAATTATTTGCAAGTGTTTTAAAGCATGAGAGTGGTTTTTCAAGTTTTGCAATATCTCCCACAGGACCAATAGGCATAGGTCAGATTGCTAGTTGGCTTTATCGCGAAAATGAATCTCCTTTTAATGGCAAGCACAACATTTACCTGGCCGCTGAGTTTTTAGGTAATTTAGTAAATAATAAATATAGCAGATTCAATGATTCAAACAACATTTTAGCTTTAACTGCCTACAATCAAGGTGAGCCAACTTTAAATAGATCGATTAATATTGCTCGAAGTGAGGGTAATCGGAGCATTCATGGTTTTTTGAATCAAAAATATCCTGTAAATCATGAAATTGAAAAAGAGAGAGGACAGTACATAATTCCTTTTGAAGGTAGAGCGTATGCTAAGAAAGTTCTTGCAGAGAAACGAGGAGTACATGATTTATTTAATGACTCAGCACCTGCATCGCATAGCAATTATTTGGCCAACAACTAAATTTATCTAATAATCAGTCGAACTATCTTCTTAAGTATTATAATCATTTGAGCAAAATTTGCTCAAATATACCGAAAAGATTAAAAACTACAAAGACTACTTAGTAATTGTAAAAATTATTTTTGTTTTAATTTAAACAACACCCAACAATATACTTTTATAAACTAAACATAGGTGATATAATATGAGCGATAAAAAAGAAAAAAAACTCAAGCCTCACGAGGAACATTTTGAAACATATAAAAAACATGTAGATGCAAATGAGGTGTTCATTAAAGAATTGGAAGCCAGTAATGCAAAAAGTATTGGTTCTCTCCTAGGAGATTCAAAATATGATTTTAAAAAGATTAAAGAAGGCGGGAAAATCATACATGATTTAACAGATGATTTGTTAAACACCATAATAAAATCAGCATCTCCAGCATTTAAAAAGATGTACAACATAGATCTTCCTAAATTAAGCGAGTCTCCTGCTTCAAAAAATTTTTATGAAGCTTTTATGAAAATAAATAAAAAACAAATGTATGAATTTTTAGAAGAAAACAAAAAAGATTTAGGAGCAAATAAAATATTAGAATTAACAAACAGCTATTTAAGTAAGTGGAAGCAAGATTTAGACCAATATGCTGACGATCACATTGATACAAAAACCCACTTAGAAGATTATTTAGACCAATATAAATTAAAAGGTGCTTTTAAAAAAGAATTACTCCCGTCCCTAAAAGAATCAGTGGAAGCAAGACCTCTTCTTAGAAGTATTTTAGATTATGCCCGAGAAGATACACCTGATGTTAGTTTTGTTAAAAATATTGCTCAAACATATGAAAAACAAACAAAAGGACAAATAAACATAAACAAATACTTAGCTTGAATGTTTTTTTATTTTTATTATAATTTTTTATTAAGATTTTTCTTCACAGCACTTTATTTGTATTAATATTCCTCAATTAATATATGCAACTTAGTTTTATGTTTATCATCATAAATTCTTGAATTATTTGTTATTGTTTAACTTGCTTAAAACTAAAATGTTGAATTAAAAAGAAATAAGTTAAACTAAAACACATATGTCTCGCGCTCACACATCCCTGAATGTCATAATTATCTTAAGTAATATCTAAATATATGTGGGTGTGTGTTTGATGCGTTCATTACTATTTCTAGTACTTCGAGGTCTTGGTGAAATAGTAGTTGGCTAACATCGTATGTCGGGTATACTAATTGTAGTTCGTTTGTTGTTTGTATTTCTTGTTTTGATATTTTTAGTGTGTTTTCTTCTTTAAGTTCCATGAATCCTCTAATTATTGTTTCGTTGAATTGTATTTCGTCAAATATTATTGTTTCTCCTTCGACTTCGTATGTTTGGTTTCTTATTGTTAAATTATTTGGTATTTTCATACTGCTGAATACTATTACGTCGTAATCTCCTGGAACTAGGTTTATTTTGTGTTCTTCACGCGGGTTTTCTATTGATACTATTTCGAAGAATTCTGGTTCTAGTGGGTGGTTTTTTATTCTTTGCATTGTTATTAGTATTGTTTCGTCATTGTCAGGCATATTGCCTTGTCCTGCTTCTACTTGAGGTAATATCCAGTCCCTTGTTGTGTCTGGTTTTGGTAGTCTCGGGTAATTAGGGACTCCAAATAAGTGAGGGAAGTCTTCGTGGTGGTGATAGGCGTTCTCTGGGTCGAATACTGCGTTTTCTAGTTCTTCTTCTGTTAGTTCTTCAGGATGATTTTCTAGTTGACTATAATTAAACAAATACCTTGATGGTTTTGCTACAAGTGTTGTGAGTTCTAAAGCTAGTTCTTTTGCAGGGTATAATTCTGCGAGTATTTGTTTCTCTCCTGCGCCAACTAGGAAGTCATCTGTTATTGGTTCAAGCAAGTATCTGTGATCATCTAAAGATAAGGTTCCACCTATACACGGAGGTATTTTTGTTTTTAGTGAGTGTTCGTCTTCGTTTGTTATTGGTTCTAGGTACATACCGTAATCTCCGCAACTGTAGTATAATGGCACATTTCTTATAGTTTCAGATGTGTATGCGTTTAAAATCATTAGGTTTATTGGTACTGTTCTCTGATCTAATGCGGCAAATCCTGATTCGTAGTCCTCATAATCTGCTGGGTCGAATCTTGTTCCGTTAAATTCCGGGCTTCTTGGCCGGTTTCCTTGAAGATTAGATGTTAGTGCGAATTGGAAATAGTATCCTTCACCACCATATGATTCTTCTTCTTCTATTGTTATGAGTATTGGGACCACCATGTCGTATGAAAATTCATATGTTGTTGTTCCTATATCACCCATTAGAGGTATTCTGTGTGCTGCGGATTGTTTTGTTGGCATTATTAATTCGCCTCTACTGGGAAAAATATTAAGGTATAGTGACCAGTCTTTGAAGTAATTGAATCTTATTTTTTTATTTGATAGTACCTCGTTTGGCATGTTTTCTAATTTGAATTGGAAGTCTGTGTATATTTGATTTAGGTATGGACTATCTGTTATTGGAATAAATGAATCCTTTGAGCCTGTTACTTGGAAATGAGGTATTGTTTCTTGTATTACATCTTGCAGTATGTTTTTTGTTTGTGTTTTTAGCCACATTTTATTTGAGTGTGTTCCTTGTTCTGTTTCTGCAAGTATTGGTGGTATGTCTGCGTCTTTTCCTGGCATGCTCATAAGTGTTAGTATTGATGTCATTGATTTGTCTAGAAATGGTTGTTCGTCTAGAAATTGCATTTGTAGTGCCATTGTTCTTGCTAATTCATATGTTTGTTTAAATTTTATGTCAAGTACGTTGCTAAATGTTGATAAGTAGCCTTCAGCGCCTTCGTGGAATGTAACGTTTAGAGGGTATTCTAGTCTTATTGCCACATCTTCTTCTCTGAAAGTTATTTTTGCATTTGGCACCCCAGCCAATACATTGTAGTCTGAATAGTGCATAAAATCATTCATGCAATTTTGTATATTATTTTCTATGTATTGTTCTACTTGTGATGCTACAGTATTTGAGTTTGTACCTTCTAGTTGAGGTATATTTATTATCATGTTACAATCTGTACACCAAGGGTCTCCTTCATAATATATCCAGTAGGGCACTATGATTTCGCTATCTTCAAATAGTTCTATACCTGTATTTAAGTATTCAGGGAATAAGTCGTATCTTGTGTTTTGTGTGTTTAATTTTCCTCCGCTAAGCCCTATTTCTGTGAATGCTTCTTTTGCAAGTGTGTTTAAGCAAGAGTTTATTTCGCTTGTTATTGGTTGTAGTCTTGAATCATAATTTGTTTCTGGTAATTCTTCTGGTTCGAGTCTTAAATAATAAAATGCTAGCAATACAAGTAAGAATACTATGAATCCTATTATTACAAATATTGTGATTTGTCCTTTTTTCATATTTTAACTCACCTTAATCATAATTATTTATTTATTCTTGAATAGCGGTTTGGCATAATTCTTTTCCGCTCATGCTAACAATATCAAAGTATCTTGATAGTCTATCAACATCGAAGTATATGCACATTCTTTGATAATTCTCAGCCATCCTCATATGTGTTGGTTCGCCGAATCTCGTACCGAAGGTCACTAATTCTCTCTCCATTATCTCAGGTGCTTCTTCACGAGTTATTCTCTCTGTTAAGTCGTGTTTTTGGTTTCTTGAATCATAGGCATATATTTTGTATTTGAGTCCTGGCGTGTTTGTTTTTATTCCACCTTCAACCCAGT
>JBKHAC010000013.1:0-34155 GCA_046543095.1 Candidatus Woesearchaeota archaeon
CTTTTAAGCAAAAAGCAAATATTTCAAAAACAATATGAACTAAAACTTTTAAGCAAAAAGCAAATATTTCAAAAACAATATGAACTAAAACTTTTAAGCATTTATTAAATATTTCAAATCAAATCGTGTTTTAAATTAAATGTATTTATTGAGCAGTGAAAAAATTTATAAAGTGAATTAACATTTCAAACATACTATTAAATATAGATTAAGGTGGCGCGAATGAACATACAAAAATATAATGATATAATAAGAAATAATCCTCGGGGAACAAGACAATTGGAAAAAGAAGGAAAATTCCCTATTAAAAAAATAAACTTTAATATGCCTTTTTTAACTAAAGACCAATATAACTTATTAGTTGATTGGAGTAGTGAAGAAAATGCAGCATATCTTAATTCGTGTTTGTATAATTTTGAAAAAAAATGGATCATAAATAATAATTATTCAACAACTCCTTTAACAACTATATTAATTCATTCAAATAAACAAGACAAATTAATCAAATCCCTTGCTGAGCTAACAGAGACTCAACATATTGATGTGGATACAATGAATTTCTTTAAATCACTTGAAGAACAACCTTACAAAAATAACTTGGAAGCTAATATTTATTTAATTGATAAAGAATATGCTGTGCAAAGAATAAGACATAATTTAGTTTCAAAACACTCTGATGGGTATTTTTGTTTAAATTTATGGCAAAATAAATTGGAATATGTTTGCAACTAATGTTTAATAATAATTAAATATATTCATTTAAACTTAACCAAGCAAATTTATATGAAATAGTCCGGCCTTTTTAATCGAAATAAGGTATTCTATTAACTTTTTCATCGTTTCTCGTCGAGTATGTGTAGAAACCGAAACATATAAATAGTAGTAAGTTACCATAATATACATTATGGTAACTATTTTGATGTGTTTTCCTAGAAATTGGGTGATTTCATGCAAGAATTATTAACTGAGATGAAACTTAGAGGTTTAAGTAAATCTACTATTGAGTCTTATTTAAAATTTAATCGAGATTTTTTAAATTATGTCAAAAAAAATTCTGATGAAATTACTATTCAAGATATTAAATATTATTTGGCATATTTAGTTTCTGATAAAGGTATTGCGCCACGTAGTGTGAATCTCGCGCGCGCAGCCATCTTTTTTTATTATAATGATGTTCTTGAGCGTGGCTTTAATAAAGTTAAAACTCCTAAAATTGATGCATCTCTTCCAGTTGTTTTATCGAAACAAGAAGTGTTGAAATTAATTGAGTGTTGCGTGTCTCGTAAAAGTAAATTAATTTTGATGATGATCTACTCATCTGGTCTTAGGGTGTCTGAGCTTGTTAATTTGAAGCGAGAGGATTTGGAGCTTGGTAATAGATTTGCTTGGGTTCGTAGTGGTAAAGGTAAAAAAGATAGGATGGTTATTTTATCTGATAGGCTTGTTTTAGAGCTCAAGCATATACCTCTTGGTAAGTGGGTTTTTCCTGGTCGTGATGGTGGGCCTTTAGGTGTTAAGAATATTCAAAAGATTGTTCGAACTGCTACGAGAACTGCTGGCATCGATAAGAAGGTAACTCCTCACACTCTGAGGCATAGTTTTGCGACGCATTTGCTTGATGCTGGGACTGATATTAGAGTTATTCAGGAGCTTCTTGGCCATAGTAATTTGCAAACTACTCAAATTTATACTCATGTCTCATCTGAGCAGAAGCGCAAGGTGAAAAGTCCTCTTGATAGTTTGGGTTTTTAATATATTTATATTTGATTTAGGTACTTAATTGTTGCATGTTTGATGTGTTTGATCAACATAGTTGATGTATTTATTAATTCTATTCAATTAACATACTATTTGTTAATTCTTTTTTTGGTTTAAACTTTTTTGTTTTCGCTCAAATTTTTTACAAAATATTGTAGTTAAATTTTTTAATTTTTGCTTAAAAGTTTTAACATAATTCATGTTCGAAAGATTTAGTATTTGCTTAAAAGTTTTAGTGTTTTTTATTTGATAAAAATTGCAAATTTTATTTATTGGTTTTACAATATGAAGCTAATTATAATTATATTTTGTCGTCTTTAAATATTGCAAACACAATATAAGTAAATTTTTAAAAAATAACTTATTGGTTTCACAATAAATACTACAAAAACAACTTTTTTAAAATACACATTAAAACACGTTTAAAACATTTAAGCAAAAATATTATTTTTTGAAATGAATATTTTTTCAAATTTTTCAAAAAAAACAAAACAAAAATCAATAAATTTTTATACTGCCTAAAAATAAAAACATCATGGAACAAGACATCGAAAAAATTACTTCTAAAATGGTTAAAAACTTTAAGAGATTTCAAAACATATTAAATTTAAAAAAGTTAAATGTTGAATTTGTTGATTATCTTGATGAGTTGGTACAAATTGATGTGTTGCCTAGGCCTGTTACTGAGTTTAGAACTAATAATTCAGGTTTTTTTTATAATGATAATTCTCCTTTAATAAATATTTTTGATGAACTAGTGCCTTATGCTGAATTTTATGCAGAAGATGGTTTAATTAAATTAATAAGGGATTTTAATGTTATAAGTCGTGAAAAAACCAGAGTTAAAGACACTTATTGTTTTTTTGACATGGAAACTTGCATAGAATATGATATTGATTCTTTTTATATTGATGATTCTATTTTATATCCTAAATTGTTTGCTAAAGATTTTCCATTATATGGTGAATTTAATTTAAATGAGACTATTGATCTTGATAACAGTTCAAAATTAGAATTAAATGCTAAATTGCTTGATTTAAACAATTTAAGTGATGATGACGATGATGATTATGACGATGATGATTATGACGATGATGATGACTTATTTGATGAAGAATATGCTAAAAGGCCGTTTTTTACAAGTGAGCAAACATTCGATATAAAACAAGTCAAATCATATCAGAATTTATGTTATGTCTTGGATGAATTTACTAAAGTGAAGTTATATCATGATGATTCATCTAATATGGGTTTGACTATTACAAATAATGTAGGCCCTATTTTGTCTTTAAATTATAAGGTTTCTGCGACGCCAAGAATATCATTTAATACAAAAATGAGTCTTCCCGACATAAAAATTTTAGATGGCTTTTTATCTGATGAGAATAATTCTACAGGTGATTTAATAGATTTTTTAGGTGATTTATTTAAAGATGCGCCTGCTATGTTAAATTCTCTCAATAAAGGCGTTAAACAAACTTATTTTCAAGATGGTTTAAAACATTTAAATATTGTGCCTAAAGTATATAAAATTAGAAATAAATAGTTATTAAAATAGTATTATTCTTTTTTTGGTCTTGTCTAGACTGTCTAGGTTTTGTATACTGCCTAGCAAACCACTCGACTCAAATATAGAACACAATAGACTCGGTTTAATAAACAATTCTAGCTATATTGGTTTGCGCAGTATATGTATTTGTGTTATTCTGGACAAGATCTTTTTTTTTAAAAAGAAAGTGTTTAAAAAAAATAAAAAAATTTAGTCATCTCGTCTGATGACTTTTATTGCGTCCATTTTTAGTGTTATTGGGATAGGTACGGGCGCTTCGAGTAATTCAACAACTACTTCTTCTTTTGCTTTATCTATCCTTGTAATTTTACATTTTTCTCTCTTAAATGGTCCGCTTATTATCTCTGCAATGTCGTTTTTCTGTATGTTTACATCTTTTTTGACTTGCTCAAGCATGTGTTCTATTTCTTTATAGTGAATTTCATTTGGCAGTATGCCTCTTGCGTATGGTACGCCGTATGCTGCTTGCTCAGCATCAGCTCTTGTTGCTGCTTCTACGAATATATATCCTCTCATGCCGTGTGGTTTTATTACTGAGTATACTTCTATTTTTTTTCTTGCAACATTGCTTCCAACAAATGACATTACTTGATCTTCTCTGTTTGCTGTAACTCTGAGTGCGAATAAGTGTGTATTAATGTCTCCTTGTTTTTTTTCTTCTTCTCTGTCAGGTTTTGATGTTTCCTCATCTAATTCTTTGATTTTTTGTAATTCTATTTCGTCTGGTTTGTTCTTTTTTAGTATGTTTTCATCCATTCTCATTTCACTTCCTTTATTTTTTAACGAACATTAAATATAGTACTATCAAAAATACTACTCCGACAGCAAGATATGTTGATGCGATATCAGCCATATGTAGTAAGAATCCTGCAAAGCCTATGAGTAAGAGTCCGAGGCCGGATACTTTAGTTATTGTCCAGTATTCTTCTTTTGATGGTTTTTTTGCTATTCTAAGTACTCTTTTGCTCTCTGTTATAAAATTTGTTAGTTTGTTTATTACGCTCATTTTGTTCTCCTCATTTAATCTACAAATGTAATTCCAAGTTCTGATTCTTTTTCTCTTTTTCTATCAGTTGGGTGTTTGTTTATTTGACCACCGATTATTTGTGATGATTTTACTCCTGTGACGACGAGCATAACTCTTATGCTTCCTTGAAGGTCTTCTGATATCTGCGCACCCCATATAACTCTTGCATCTTCATCTAATTTATCTGATATTTTTTCTACGACACGTCTCGCTTCCTCGAGAGTCATGTCTGTTCCGCCTGCAACATTTATTAATGCTCCGCTCGCGCCTGTGATGTCTACATCAAGTAAAGGGTTATTTATTGCTTTATCGACTGCTTCTTCTGCTCTATTATTTGAATCTGACTCTCCTACTCCTATGAGTGCGACGCCTCCATCTCCCATTACTGCACGTATATCTGCAAAATCTAGGTTTACGAGTCCTGCTTTTGTGACAAGTTCTGCGACGCCTTTTACTGCGTTTGTAAGTATTTCATCTGCTATTTTAAATGATGTGTGCAGAGGCAGGTCGGGTGCGAGTTCAAGTAATTTGTCGTTTGGTATGACAATTAGTGTGTCTACGTTTTTTCTAAGACTCTCAAGGCCATGTATTGCGTTTTCGTATCGTCTTTGTCCTTCCATTTTAAATGGTATTGTGACTATGCCTACTGTGAGTGCACCTGATTTTTTTGAGTATTCTGCAACTACTGGAGCTGCTCCTGTTCCTGTTCCGCCTCCAAGTCCACATGTGATGAATATCATATCTGCGTTGTCAACTGCGCCTCTTATTTCTTTCTCTGATTCTCTTGCAGCTTCTTCGCCGACTTTTGGTATGCTTCCTGCGCCGAGTCCTTTTGTGAGGTCTCGTCCGATGAGTATTTTTTTGTCTGCTGATGTATATAGTAGGTCTTGTGCATCTGTATTTAGTGCTATTGTTTCTGCTCCATGTATTCCTATCTCTGTAATTCTGTTTATCGTGTTGTTACCGCCGCCTCCGCATCCAAATACTTTTATGTGTGCTCTTTGGCGTGTGAGTAATTCTTCGAGTTCCGCATCTAAATCGTTTGATTTTCTCTCGATATCTGTTCTTTTAACGCTATGTATTGTCTCGACCATTATATTTTCCACCCTTGCATATTTTATTATAAACTTGTTTTCTTATTCTTTTTTATCAGGCGTAGTATTTAAACTTTTCTCGTCATTTTTAATTGTTTTTTCATCTTTTTCTGTTTTTTTTATGTCAAAGGTTATTTTTGTTTTTGTTAAGCGCTCGATGTCTTTTTTTATGCCTTCAAACATGTGTTCTGGTAGTTCCATTGGTATTTTTATTGTGGCTTCATCGTTTGCAATAGTTATGCTCTCGTGTGGCAATCTTATTAAGTTCATAATTGATTTTATTTGTTCTTTTTTATCGTCTATTTTTTTCTTTATGCTTAGGCTGTATTTGACTGCTTTACCTGATAGAGGGTGATTAAAATCAACTATTATGCGTCCTCCGCTTACGCTTCGAACAACTCCTCTCTGTCCATCCATATCTACTGTGAGGCCAGGGAAGGGGTTTATTTTTTGTTTTTTGAATGCATTCATTGTCATGAGTTTTAAGAGTTTTGGATCTTTTTTTCCGAATGCGTTTTCTTCGCCGAGTATTATGTCATGTTCGCCTATTGTAAGGCCTTCTAATTGCTCATCAAGTCCGGGTAGTACATGTCCTTCACCTACACATATTATGATTGGTTTGAAGTCATCTTTGGTTAAGTGTTGATGTCCATGTTGGTTGTGGTCGTGATCGTGATTGCATATCATGCCTGCGCGTTCGGCATCTTCAGGTTGTGTTGTGTCGAAGATTGCGTTATCTTCCATTAATGTTGCTGTGTAGTCAAGTTCTATGAAATCTCCTTTTTTTATTGTCATAAATTTTCCCTCGTTTGTATTTTTTCTAAAAAACCAGGTTTTCTATCTGGTGCGAGTTTTTTCTGCAAGGTTAGTTTTTTAGAATTATATCATTTATGGACAGGCTTTTTTTTTATAAATGTTTCGCACATTAGTTATAAAATGTTGGTTTTAAATGACTTTTATCTTAGTGTTTTCTCAATTCGCATATAAGTATATTGCATATTTTAGGTCGTCTTTTGTTTTTTCTTCAATTTCGTTTAAGTGATATTTTAAGTCTTTTGTGCTGTATTGTATCGGAATTGTCATAAAGCTAAATTTATTTATTAGGTTTATATCTTCGCATGTTATTTTTTTTTGTGCGTGGTTTTGTGTTAGTTGTTCTAATTTGTCTTTATATTTGTCTTTATTGCCTAATAAGTTTAAGTGTTCAGGTAAATCTTTTCTTAGTATTAAATCTAGGTTGTTATATTTTATAGTTATTATGTCTTGTATTTTGTTTTTTATGTTTTCTGAGAATTTGTCTTCATATTGTGTTGTTATCTCGCAAGGGATGTTTGTATCTTTTTGTATATGTGAGAGTTTATTGAATATGGAGGTAGTGAATTTTAGGGGTGATGTCGTGAAAGGTAGTATTTCAGTCATTGCGGGAAGGATTATTGTTATTGCGTTTTGGTTTGGGTGGTTTTCTGCGTTTAGTATTGTTTGTTCAAGAATTTGTTGTGTTTGTGCACATAGATTGTGAGTTTGTATGTTTTGTTTGTATTGTTGTAAATTCATAGTTTTGTTTTTTCAACCAAGTATATAAATATTTTGTTATTTTTACTATGTGTTGGTGGTTTCTTTTCTTGTTTGGGTTTTTTTGAAGGTAATTTTTGATAAGTTTTATTAGTGTTTGGTTATTTCTTGTATGTTATGGGTTCAGGTTCGTTTGAAGGTTTTATTATTGATTCTTTGTATAAAGTTGTTGATGGTAAGTCTTTTATTTTTCTGTATGGTAGGTTCAAGAGCGGTGAGAGTTTTTCTTTAAAGAAGATTTTTAAGCCTTATTTTTTTGTAAATATATCTGATTTAGATAAAATTAAGAAACTAGGTGTTGTTGCATTTGAGGATTGTTCTTTTAAGTCTTTTTCAAATAATGCTGTTTCGAAGATTGTTTTTAATACTCAAGATGAGCTTATAAATTCAAGGAAATTGCTCGAGGAGAATAATGTTGAAACTTTTGAAGCAGATATTCGTCCTGAGCAGCGTTTTATTTTGGATTTTGATATTTTAGGTTCTGTTTTTGTTAAAGGTAAGTATATTAAGGGTGATGGTGTTGATTTGTATTTTGATGAGCCTGATTTATTAAAAAGTGATTGGACGCCGTCATTTGATGATTTATCTATTTTATCTTTTGATATTGAGACTGATATGCAAGCGTCCTCTATTTTTAGTTTGTCTGTTGTAACAAATAAAGGTGATGGCTTTGTTTTTATTGTGGGGCGTAAGGGTCTTAAAAATGCTGTTTATTGCGCTGATGAGCGTGATTTGCTTTTGAAGTTTATTGATTTTGTTTTAAAGTTTGATCCTGATGTTATTGTTGGTTGGAATTTGATTGATTTTGATTTGAAGGTTATTGCAGAAAAGTTAAAAGAGCATAAGCTTGATTTTGCGATTTCTAGAACTAAAGGAGATATCAAGCTTAAGATTGTTGAGTCATTCATGATGGATTCTAAGGCTAGTTGTGAAGGCAGAGTTGTTCTTGACGGTATTCATTTGCTTAAGACGAGTTTTGTTCGTCTTGATGATTATAAGCTTGGTACTGCTGCAAAGAAATTTACTAAGTCAAGTAAGCTTATTGGTGATGAGAATAAGGGTGAGGAAATTGAGGAGGCTTATTTGTCTAATCCTCAGAAGTTGGTTGATTATAATTTGCTTGATTCAAGGCTTGTTATTGATATTTTGAGGAATTCTGGTGTTTTTGATTTGACTATTTTGAGATCTCGTCTAACTGGTATGCTTCTTGATAGGGTTCGTGCGAGTATTGCAAGTTTTGATTCTTTGTATATTCGTGCGCTTCATAGTAGGGGTTTTGTTGCGCCTTCATCTTCTTTTAAGTCCAGGGATGTTAGGACTACGGGTGGTTTCGTGATGGAGTCAAGTTCTGGTATTTATGATTTTGTTCTTGTTTGTGACTTTAAAAGTCTGTATCCTAGTATTATGCGTACGTTTAATATTGATCCTTTAATGTTTTCATCTGATTGTAAAGAGGCTGATTTGATTAAAGCGCCTAATGGTGCGTGTTTTAAGCGTGAGAAGGGTATTTTGCCTATGATTCTTGAGGATTTATGGGCTGAGCGTGAGCGTGCTCGCGTGAGGGGTGATGCTTTGACTCGTCAGGCTATTAAGATTTCTATGAATAGTATGTATGGTGTTCTTGCTAGTCCTAATTGTCGTTTTTATAGTGTTGCTATGGCTAATGCTATTACTCATTTTGGTCATTTATTGCTTAAAAAAACTAAAGAAATCGTCGAGGAGAGGGGTTTTAGTGTTATTTATGGTGATACTGATAGTGTTTTTGTTTCGGTTAATGCTAAAGATGTTGCTGATGCTAAAAAGCTTGGCGTAGAAATTGAATCTTTAGTTAATAATTTTTTTAAGAAGTTCATTAAAGATAAATACAGTGTTGAAAGTCGCATTGAGATGGAGTTTGAAAAAACTTTTAGAAAGTTTTTTTTGCCGAGAATGCGTGGTAGTGATGAGGGTGCGAAGAAGCGTTATGCTGGTTTGCTTGTAAAAGATGGCGCGGAAGTTATTGATTTTACGGGTCTTGAGTTTGTTCGTCGTGATTGGACTGAGGTTAGTAAGAAGTTTCAATTAGAGCTTCTTGAGCGTGTGTTTAAAGGTGAGCCTGTTGATGAGTTTATTAAATCTTTTGTTAATAATCTTAAATCAGGAAAGTATGATTCTTTGCTTGTGTATCGAAAGGCACTCAGGAAAGGGGTTGATGATTATACTAAGACGACGCCTCCTCACGTAAAGGCTGCTCGTCTTCTTGATAAAATTTCTAGTAATATTATTGAGTATGTTTTAACTGTTGAAGGCCCTGAGCCTGTATCTAATCAGAAGAATAAGATTGATTATGATCATTATATTGATAAACAAATTAAGCCTTTGGCTGATAGTGTTCTTTGTTTTTTTAATTCTAGTTTTGATGATGTTATTGCGGGTAGTCAGCAGAGAACTCTTGGTGATTGGTAGTTGTTATTTTATAGCTAGTATTTTTTTTTTATTTGTTGTTTTTTTACATTATTTTGATGTATCCGTCTTCAGGTGAGTTTATGAATTTATCTTTTAGTAATTCTTCGAGGATTCTTAGTGTTTCGTTTTCGCTAAAGCCGTTTGCTTGGGCTTCGATTATTACTTCTTCTACTTGTAATCGTTTGTTTTTTGAGCCCGTCATCTCTCTGAGCAGTTCCATGAGTTTTATTTTTGAATCTACTGTTGATTCGTTCATTATTTTTGATGCCATCATTCGCTGTATTCTAAGTAGGTCATCAAAATCGTTTGGATTCATTTTGTGTTTTTTTGCTTTTAATTAATCTTGTTGTTTGATTAATTTTTTGCAACCCCTAATTTAGTTATAATGTTTAAATAGTTATAAAGATTTTGTTATTAGTATAGGTTTTTGGTAACTCGCATCGTTTTTATTTGTTTTTGTATTTTGCTTTATTTTTTGTTAGTTTAATGTTATTTTTTAGTTAAATTGCGAGGTGAGGTGATTTTTGACTTTTTCAATTTTTATTACAAATTGAGTTTAATACCCTGCTGCTTCGCAGTGACTTCAGACTCGATTTGTAATGACAGAAAATTCGTCTCGAAAATTCGCATCAATACTCCGCGGCTCTGCTGCGCGAGATAGCGAATTTTAGGATTTTCGTTTTATTTAGTTAGTTGGATTAAATAATTTGTTCATTTTAGCATAGTCTATGCCTATTGTCATAACGCCATATGTCTCTTCCATTGTCTTAAAATTATTTGTTTTTTGTAGTGCTGTTAAATCAGTATCTTGTAATTTGCCTCTGTATAGGATTAGTGCTTCTTGTGTGGGTTCTCCTTTTGGTCCGAAGCATGCATCTTTTAAATTATCTGCTGTGTAATCATTTAAGTGTATTACTGTTGGTGCAATAGCGGTCTCTTTTATGTATCCTGCTTTGAGTAGTCTTGTTTTTTTAAAGCCATCTCTTATGTGTTCTGATTTTATGCTTGATGTTCTTGTTATTCCTGTTTTGTATTTTTGCATTATAGGTGCATCTTCTTCTATTTGTCCGTCGTATATTCCTGTAGTTACGCTTTGGCTTTTATGTTTGTTTGAGGGTTCGTAGTTTGTCTCTTTTATTGTTTTTGTTTTATCTTTTGGGTTTGATTTGAGTAGTTTTGTGAATGCTTTTTTTGTGACGTCCTCGAGGCTTGCGATGTCGAATTCTGTTATTGTTTTTGGTGTTTCGAGTGTTATTTTTTGTATTTTAACTCCTGTTTTTGTGTTTGTTTGTTGGATGTATCCTTCATATGTTATTTCGTTTTCGTCTTGTGTTTTTATTTCTTTAAAGAGTTGGTGTTCTTGAGTGTTTATTTGGTTTTGTGTTTTTATTTCTTTTTCTATTGTTTTTAAGTCTATTGACTTATTTGTGTATATTATCTCGTCAAGTATAAATCTTATGTTGGGCTCTGTATCTCTTATTCCTTTTATTGCATCCACATCAGCGATTGCACCTTTATATTGGATTATTCCATCTAGGTTCGCAGTTGAGGTTATTGTAACATTAAGTACGTTGTTTAGTACATCATTTTTTGTTTCTGCGAGGCTTATTATTTTATTGTTTTGAGTACCGGTGTATTTTTTTCCTGCTATGTTTTGTAATTTTGACATTTTTTTAGTTAATAAGTCTTATTTTATAAATCTTTGTATTCTTAATTACTAATTAGTAGTCACAACATATGTGTTTTGGTTTGAGAATTAGATTAGAATGTTTTGTCTTTGAGGAGTGTTTTTGTTTCGTAATCGTCTAGTTTTGCAAGTAAATTTTTTTTATCTTCATCGTTTAAAGATAATTCTTCCACATCATTTGACCAGTTTGGTTCATTTAAATTTACAAATTCGCTTTTAAATTTGCGTCCTGCGCTCTCGACTTGTTTGTGTATTTCTTTTGCAAGTTTTGAGCCAAATATCTTTGTCGCTGGTAGCTTTGTAAATCCGTTTGCGCCTGCATCTAAGAAGTGTTTTATCTCTGGAAGTCTGCTCGCAGCAGTCCCTGCCATTATTTCTATTTTTGGAAAGTCTATTCTTGTTCGAGCTATCCATTCAACTACATCTTCTGGTTCTGGACCTTTAGTGTAAGGTGTGTTCATTACGGGGCGGAGTGCGTAGTATGTTATTCGCTCTATTTCATATTCTTCTATTATTCGTCGTGTAAGTTCATAATCATCTATGGTCTCACCTAGTCCAAGCACTATAGTGATTCCTCTTTTAAGACCGAGTTTTTTTGCATCGCGCATCATTTCATAGTATGGCTCGAGTGGTTTATCCGGGCATGTTTTTTTATGCAATATTGGATTTACTGTCTCGAGGCTTGCCACTACACCCTCAAGGTAAGGACTTAAGGCGATTAGATCTTCTTTATTTATTGCACCTAAGTTTACCCATATTTTTTCTTTGAATATTTCTGTGCATATTTTTGAGAATTCTAGTATTTCTTCAAATGAGTATACATCGTATCCTCCTGTGAGGAATTCGAGTTTCCATCCTAGTTTTTTGCTAATTAATGCCTCTGAGTATATTGATGGTTTTGATCTGCGTGCGTTTTCTGAGAAGTTTATTTTGTGTTTTTGTGTACTTCTAAAGCAGAAGTCGCATGTGCCTCTTGAGCAGTACCAGCTAAGGAATACGCATCTGCCGAACCATGCGTCGAGTCCATTGTTTTCTTCGTGTATTTTTTTTGCTTTTGCAACTAGTTCTTTTTGTTTTTGCGTAAGTTTTATTTCTTTGACTGTGTTTTTTTCTATTACTGGCATTCTTACTAGGATTCTTTGTTTTTTTTTAAAATATTCTACTAATTTGTTTTGAAAAAACAAAAAGATTAAATATTATGTTCACTATTGGGTTTATATTATGGTTAAAATCGAGGTTTTATGTAGGCGGTGTGGTAGGAAGGCTCCTGCTGATGAGTTTAAGATTGATCATGTTTATAAGCTCGCTGTTTGTCGTGTTTGTTATACTGAGCGTGAGAAAAATTTGCCTAAAAAAAGTGTTGTGGTGAATTCTAGTACTATGAATGTTCCTGATATGCCTAAAATTGAAAAGAGTGATGATTCTTCTCCTTATGAAATTCGCAAAAGTAAAATTTTTGATGAGGATGATGTGTATCTTGAAAAAGCTGTTGAGCGTAAAAAAGCACACATTGAAGAGCGTCGGGCCAATAGTGTTCGTGTAAAAAGAGTGTCTGATAGTAAAGTTTTATATCCTTGCGTGAAGTGTAATTATAAATTTAAATATAATGTTGAGACTAAAAAGCCTATTGATTGTCCGTATTGTGGCGCGAAAGTTAATCATGATATTGTTTTTTAGTTTTTTTTAGAGGTTTGTTTTTTTGGTTTTTTTGAAGTAAAGTTTTTAAATGATTAAGTGTTTTTTTTCTGTTATGGGTTTATTTGATAATGTTCTAAGATCTGATCAGACTTTAATTCGTAATGATGATGCTTTAAGTTATGAGTTTTTACCTAAACTTTTACCTTTTAGGGAGTCTGAGCAGAAGTATTTGGCGACGTGTATTAAGCCTTTGTTTGCGAATCGTTCTGGTCGTAATTTATTAATTCATGGTGCGCCAGGTATTGGTAAGACTGCAGCTACTAAGCATGTTCTTCGTGATCTTGAGGAGGAGACTGATGATATTGAAGTTATTTTTGTTAATTGTTGGCAGAAAAATACTACTTATAAGGTTTTGCTTGAGATTTGTGATTTGATTGGTTATAGGTTTACTCAGAATAAGAAGACTACTGAATTGTTTAAGGTTATTTCTTCTATTTTAAATAAGAAAAGTGCTGTTTTTGTTTTTGATGAGATTGATAAGGTTGAGGATCTTGATTTTTTGTATTTTGTTTTAGAAGAGGTGTATCGTAAAGCTGTTTTTTTGATTACTAATTATAAATCTTGGATGATTGATTTAGATGAGCGTATTAAGTCAAGGCTTACTCCTGAGCTATTAGAGTTTAAAGAGTATAATTTAAATGAGACTCGTGAGATTTTGCGCGAACGTATTAATTATGCGTTCTTTGAGGGTGTTTGGACTGAGGATAGCTTTAAATTAGTTTATGATAAGGCATATGTTGCAAAAGATATTCGTACTGGACTTTTTATTCTTCGTGAATCTGCGCTTATTGCTGAGGAGAGCTCTAGTAAATTAATAACTGAGGCACATGTAATGCAGGCGTTGAGTAAAATTGATGATTTTACCATTAAAAATATTGATTTGCTCGAAGAGGAAACTCAGCTTATTTATGAGCTTGTTAAAAAGAAATCAGGTAGTAAGATTGGTGATTTATTTCGCGAGTATCAATCTCGTGGTGGTGGTTCTTCTTACAAGACTTTTCAACGTAAAATTGCGAAGCTTGAGGATGCTAAATTTGTGAGTACTACTAGAAGCACAGGTGCGGGTGGAAACACTACGATTGTGGAGAAGAAAATTACTGATTTTTAATTAGTATGTGTTTATGTTTGTCTTTTGCCTCTTCTCTGAAAGAATTGTACAAGTTTCATTAAATATGGTTCATCTGTTTGAAGAATTAAATAATCTCCTTTGCTTTGCCTAAACACGTTTTCTATATATTTTTCTTGTTGTTTAATTTCTGTATTGTAGTCATCACTTATTTTTTTTGTATCTACATATATGTTGTCTCCTGTGTCAGGGTCTTTTAATAATATTTGACCTGCATTTTTTGGTATGTGTCTATCTCTTGGATCTCGTATTAGTAGTGCAATTAGTTCATATTCATTTGATAACATTCGGACATATTTTTCCCAGGATTTTGTTATTGAAAAAAAATCAGAGACTATTATTATTACTGCTTTTTCTCCTAGGAAAGATTTTGCTGTAAGTAGTGCTTTTTTGAAATCAAATACGCCTCCATAATTATTTATGTCTATTAGTGCTTTTTTTATTCTGTTTATTGCTTCAAGGCCTATGTTTGGTTTTACTTTTATTTTGAATTTGTCTGTTGCCATAGCAATGCCTATAGCATCTCCTGCTTTATTTATGGCGTCTGCAAGGACATATATTACTTCCGCGGCGAATTCGCATTTTAGTGTGCCGTGGCTTGAAAAGAACATTGAATTGCTTACATCAAATAAAAAGAATACGCTAAAATTTTTATAGTCTTCAAATTCTCGTACAAGTGTTGATTTTGATCTTAGGCTAGCTCTCCAATCTATTAGGCTTGCATCGTCTCCGTATTCGTATTCTCTAAATCCTGCAAATTCCATTCCGTGTCCTTTAAATGTCGTGGACCATTCTCCTTGTAGTGTTCTAGATAATATGTCTCTTCTTGAATTTAAATCTACTTTATTTAATCTTGATTTTATATTTATGTTTAGTTCTTGTGGGCGCATTTTAGTTATAGTATTCTAACTTTTGAAATTATTTCATCTATCACTGCCTCAGGTGTTATTCCTTCTGCTTGCCCTTCGAAGTTAATTATTATTCTATGTCGTAGTACGTTTTTTGCAACTCCTCTGATTTCTTCAGGTGTTACTTGTGTTTTATTATTCATTAGTGCTCTTGCTTTTGCTGCTAAAAATAGAGCTATACTCGCTCGCGGAGATGCACCTGTGCCTATATTTTTTGCTATTTTTAAATCGTATTTTTCAGGGTGTCTTGTTGAGTCTATTAGTCTAATGACATATTCTGCCATTTTTTGGTCTATTTTTATGTATTTTACAAGTTTTTGTATTTCTATTATTTGTTCTGAATCTAGTATTGGATCTAAATCGTAATCTTCAAATTTGCTTGTTGTTATGTTTGTTGTAAGAATCTTTAATTCATCTTCATTTGTTGGGTAGTCCATTACGAGTTTGAAGAAAAATCGGTCTAGTTGTGCTTCAGGTAATTTATATGTTCCTAGTTGTTCTAAGGGGTTTTGTGTTGCCATAACAAAGAAAGGGTAGGGTAGGACGAATGTTTCTTTTCCTATAGTCACTTGTTTTTCTTGCATCGCTTCTAGTAGAGCGGATTGTACCTTTGGAGGACTTCTGTTTATTTCATCTCCGAGGACGAAGTTTGCAAATACTGGTCCTTTCACTGTGTAAAATCCTTTTCCTTCCTCATATGTTGTAATTCCTAGTATGTCTGTTGGGAGCAAGTCAGGTGTGAATTGTATTCTTGAAAATGAGCAACCTGTAATTTTTGCAAGTGTTCTAATTACGAGTGTTTTTCCAACTCCAGGTATTCCTTCGAGTAGTACGTGTCCGTCGCACATTAGTGCTTCTATTAAGCCATTTACTACATTTTGTTGTCCTACAAATATTTTTGATACTTCTTTTCTTATTTGTACAAGTTTTTGTTGGTATATTGATACTTTTTTATCTAGTTCTTTTTGTGAAATTTCTGATTGCATTAATTACATCACCCCTCTCTTTACTTAATTTACTATTTGTTTTTATTTAAATAGTTTTTGTTAAAATGGCCTTATAGAAATCCTATTAAAATTTTAATAATGATTCTATCTTGCCTAAGCCATATATCAAACATCTGTGGCGTGTAGGGCTCGGTTCAAATGTCTAAATAATATGGAAACGGAGCATAGCATCATTAAGATTTTATTGGTTCGAAAAGGATTTCTATGGCGCCGTTAAAATAATTTGCGACATTAAAAAAGCACAATATCTAAACTAGTTTTTAAGTTATATTCCTTACTTTGCCATACTTTGACTTAAATACGAATTGAAAAAAGAACTCTTTGTAGTATGTAATATTTTTGTTGTGTTCTAAAACTTAATATGTTCATTCCATTACTCCAAGTAAGTTATAATTTAGTAAAGATACTAATTGTACTGCTTCTTGTGGTTCTTCAAAATATATTTGTATGCAGAAGTCGTTTGCTTCTATTCGTGGGTCGCCTTTCATTAGTTTTATAACTAAATTTTTGGGGTTTGCATCCTCGCAGTCAAACCAGGTATATTCGTCATTATTTTCTATTGAGACTTGAACTGTATATCCTAGGAAGCTTCTGAGTATTCTTGCAAGGTCATATCCTGCCATTGATAAATGTCCTGATTGTATTTGGTTTATTTCATCAGAGTAAGATATTATTATTTTTCCTTGTTGCATTTGTGTTATAAAGAAATATTGGTTTATTTCATCATTATATGTGTATTTTTCTAGGTCTAATGGGTGATATCTAAATTCTAATCTTTGATCTGTTGTGCCTATTTTTACTGTTGTTTCCCAGATGTTATCTGCTTGAGATATAGGTCTGAATTCAAATCCATTGTATACTTCGTATGTGTTGCCTTCTATTATTTGTTCTTGTTTTGGTATTTGTATTAGTAGTACTATTGCTATTATTAAAATTAATGTGCTTAGTGCAATTATTGTTTTTATTTTTTTTGTTTTTTCTTTTAATTTTGTTTTTTTATTTGTTAATTTTTTTTTTGTTTTTTCTCGCTCTTGTTTTTTTTCTATCATTTATATCACGTCATGTGTTTTGTATAATAAATAATCTGAAATCATAAGCAAATTATCATTTGTGCCTTCTATCTCGAAGCAATATGTTTCTATTTCTGTTATTTTTAGAGGTCCTGTTGTATTTGAAAGTTTTATTACTGGTGCAGTATTTGTTGCATCTTTGCAAGTTATTATGGGTTGTTCCATTTCTAGAGTTGATGTATTTGTTATTCCTGATGTTATTATTTTAGAGCTATATATATTGTATTCTTGTTTTAGTAATTCAAAGAAAAATACGTTTGCAGTATAATCTAGTTCATCATGCATGGGCTCTCTTGTAAATTGTATTGTTTGAGCTGTTTTGATTGTGTTTATATTAGTTGCATTTATATTTATTTGATTCATTGTACCTGGAGGAAAGTAGAATTCTATTTCTTGTTCGTTTATTGTTGTGTAATATTTTAATATATCTTGTTGAAATATATCGTTATATTCTACTTTTTGATTTATTGTGTGGTTATTAAATTCGAATGATGTTTGCATTCTTCCTGTGTTATCTAGAGCTATTGCGAGTATGCTAAATACCATTAAAAATAGCATTACAAGTCCCGCGATAAGGTTTCTTCTTTTTCTTTTTTGTTCTTTTTTTGTTGATTGTTTCATTTTTTATTTGTACTCTTGTTTTTTTTAAAAATCTTTTTGAATTTATTAAATATTATATTAACTATTTAGACTCATTTTATTTAAATTGTTGTATTTATATTGGTTTTATTTGTTAGGTCTAAAGTTATTGTTGGTTTTTTTGTTAATTCTGGTATCTCGTTTAGTAATTTTTGTTTTTGAAATATTAAAGGCCATGAGTTTTTAGTTGTTAGTATATAAATATTTATTGTATTTTCTATGTCTTTTGAGGGTGTGTCTTGAGGTATTATTGCTTTGAATGTGAATTGAGTAGGTTCTCCAGGATTTATTTTTTTTCCTTGGCTGTTTACGTGAATATATGATTCTTCATTAGTTGTGAAGTAAATATAGCCTGGAATTTCTGTTTTTATTGTAAGTCCTCTAGTTGATTCGCCACCTTGTGTTGTTGTGCCGAAATTTAGTTTGTCTGTGTCTAGGTTTACTCCAACATAATCTGATATATTTAGTGTGTAGTTTAATTGGTTTATATTTTGAATTGTGAATGTTGCGTATGTTTTAATAGTGAAGAATATAATTATCATTATTAAAAGTGTTAAAATTAAATATTTTCTTAAATATTTTTTGTCTTTTTTTTTCTTCATTTTTATTTTTTATATCTGTTTATGTTTTAGTTCGCGACATTAATAAAGTATAATGCCTAAACGAGTTTTCGTTTTACAAATAAAACTTCACTAGACTCGGTATTAAATACAAATTAAAAAACGATACTCGTTGCATTATACAATACTTTTGACGCTAACTATTTTTTATTTTGTTTTATGAATATGAAGCTAAGTGCTAGTATTATTAGTATTAAAAATGTTGCTGTAAGACTTATTATTAGTTTTTGAGTAGTATTATTTTGTTTTTCGGGTTTAATACCTATTAAATTTAAGTCGAATATTTTTGAGTGTTCATCAAAATGTATTATTAATTGTGCATCATGGTTTCCTTCATCTAAGTGGGCTATATTTATGTATTGGTTATTTATTTCTTTTTGCTCAAAAGGTTTGAGTGTTATTGATTTTGTTGTTGTTGTTGTGTCATTTATTGTTAATGTTGCATAAACATTTTTGAATTCGTCATTCCATTGATTTTCAAGTAGGACTGAATATTCCATTATTTGTCCTGTTGTGAAATTTGTTGGATTAAATTTTATTAATTCTATATTCTCCTCGCCTATTCTTAGAGTTTTTTGAAGTTCATCTGTATTGTTTGCTGTTGTTGCTGTTAATATTACTGTGTATTCTCCAGGTTTATAGTCTTGGGAGTTTATGATTTCTTTTTCTTTATATCTTTCATTTCTTGATAAATATTTTATTGGGTATTCTTTTTGGTATATTGTTTGGTTTGTAGTATTTTTTATTTGTAATTTGTTTATCACACTCGTGATGTTCATTCCTCTTGCTTGTACTTCAAAATTAATTTCTGTATTTTCTCCTTCATTAACATTAGTGGGATTTAAGCTTATTATATTTATGTATTCTCCTGGGTATGCGAAAGTAACTATTATTCGTGCTCTATATTCTGTTGTAAATCCCATAAAGCCTCCTTTTTGACTTTCGGGCAGTCTTTTTGTGAATGCTATTTGTGCTTCTTGTTGTCCTACTAAATCTAGATTTGGAGGTAATTTTAATCTCACATTAATAATTTCGGCACCATTTGGGTTTATTGTTCTTGTTTCATTTGATATTTCTAGATATTCTTTTAGTGAATTTAAGACTAATACATCTATTAATATTGGTTCATTTGATGAAGATCTTAGTTGAAATCCGAATTCTTCATCTAAACCATTTATTTCATCATATTCAAATCTGTAGCTTCCAGGTGACATTGAAAATGCGGTTGTCAGTGTTGTTAATAAGAGCATCATTGTTAGAATAGGGGTTGTTTTTTTAAAGTTCATATTTTTTTAACCTCTTTGTTCTTTGTATTTTTTTTATTGTAACTCGGGGGTGTTGTTCTTTTTTTAAATAAATATTCCTGTTTCTTTTTTTATTTTTTGTGTTATTTCATCATTTAATGGGTCTTGTTTATATCGTAGTGCCAAGTAGTATGATATGTATTCTCCTAGTAATATTGTGGTTGCTTGTTTTACTAAGTTTTCTGCTTTTATGTTTAATTCAGTTACATCTATTCCTTGATTTTGTAGATTATTTTTTAGTATTGTTGTTTTTTTTCTAAGTCTTGATAAATCTTGTGTGCTTGATATTATTATTGCGTGGAATTGCGCGTTTTTTGTTTTGTATCCTTCAAGTTCATAATATTCCGCGCCTGGTATTTCGTTAAAGAATGCTGTTGTTTTTGCGTTTGCATTTATTAGTCTTTTTAATTTATGTGCTGCATTTTTTATTGGCGTGGTTGCATAGATTAATGGTATTTTTCCCAGTATTTTTTGTGATATTTCTTGTGTTATTTGTTTTATGTTTTGTTCTCTTATGTAGTTGACTGTTTTTTGTACTTCATCTATTTGTTTTTCTATTAGATTTGCATCTTCAAATAATCTCAATAGGGTGCCGATTATTGTAAATGTTGAGCATCTTGAAGGTAAGTTCTTTGTTAAATCTATTATTTTTCCTCCGTATGTTTCTTCTTGGAGTTTTTCTCCTGCAGTTATGATTATTATTTGTGTGCCTGTGCGTCTTGCATATTTTAGCCAAGTTGCAGCTTCCTCTGAGTTTCCTGAATAAGATATTGCTATTAGTATGTCTTTCTCTGTTAGTTGTATTGTTTCATCAAAGCTTTGAGCGTACATTATGTTTATTTGTTTTTTTAGGTAGTCTGTTGTTATTTTTGCTGCATTAAGGCTCCAAGATGAGCCCGTTATTATTATTTTTCCGTCAAATTTCAGGGTGTTTGTTATTGTTTTTAGTGATCTGTTATATGATGTTCTGAGGTCTTCTGAATATCCTTTTATGTATTGTTCATAGTTTTGAGAATCGTATTGTGTGTAATCTTGAGGAAAATCTTGATTTGTTGATTGCATTTAAACCACCCTTTTTTGTTGTAGGTTAAAAATGTTTATATACTTTATGTATTTTCTCACATGTTATTATGGAAAAAGAAATCACTGATGTGAAATTAGATAAGTATTTTGATGTTACTAGTCGTGCTTTAAAAAAAGCAGAGGTTGCATTTAATGATGAGTTTCTCGCTTTAGCTAAGGATTTTTTTGATATGGCATCTAGATATTTTGAGGATGCTAAATTCTTTAGGGGCAGAGGAGATTATGTTTTGGCGTATGGTGCTATTAATTATGCTCATGGTTGGCTTGATGCTGGTGCTCGTGCGGGTTTTTTTCTTGTGAAAGATAGTGTTTTGTTTACTGTGGATGATAATTGATGGTTTTGCTTGAAGATTTTAGATCTGAGAAAAGTGTTATTTTAGATACTTGTTTTATTATTTATGAGCTTAAATTGCAAAAGGAGAATCGTTTGCTTGATTTTTGTAATAATAATAAGGTTATTTTGATTAGTTTTACGCTTGATGAGTTAAATCATGTTTCTAAGAATATGGGTCATGATAAGCGTCTTATTCGTGATTTTTTAAAGCGTGCGAGGTTGAATATTGTTGATGTTCCTGTGAGGCCAGGGGATTTTTTAGGTGAGCGTAATTTTGTTAGTAGTTTTAGTTCTGATTTGCTTAAGTTAATTCATGATCCTAGTGATGCCGTTTTAGTTGTTGCAGCTATTAAGTCAGGTTCTAGTATTTTAACTAGGGATAAGCATCATTTATTTACATCTGTTTTAAGTGAAGAATTGAGTAATTATAATGTTGGCGTTTTTAATGATATTAGCACTTATGTTAATTCTTGTTAGTTGAAATTTTAGTTTTGGCTAAAACTGAAATGGTTTGAGTCTTATTGAATTCTTCTATTATTTGTTACATTAAAAATAAGATACAAGAATTTATATTTTTCAGAAACTTGCAGTTTTTCACACCCAAATTTCTCATTGCAATCAAAAAATCTCTAAATCTGAGAGGTTCTAAATCTGAGATGTTAAATGAAATTAAGGTCTACATTTTGCCGAAACATTTATTATCAATTAAAATGTCTTATTTGTTATGGATTATTCAACAAAGTATTTGGGACAAGAAATCACTGTTAAAATGGATCGCCCCATGGGGAGCAAACACCCTAAATGGAATTTCATTTATCCTGTAAATTATGGATTTGTTCCTAATACTAAAGCACCAGATGGTGATGAATTGGATGCGTATGTTTTAGGTATTTTTGAACCTAAAGAGGAATTTACGGGAATATGTATTGCGATAATTCATAGAACTAATGATAATGATGATAAATTAATTGTTGTTCCAAAAGATAAAGATTATTCTGATGAACAAATAAGGGCGTTAACAGAATTTCAAGAATATTTCTTTAAATCTGAAATAATAAGAAAATAATAAAAATGTACTGCTTAACTTTGTGGTTTGCTTTGCGAATGCTTGGAGGAGAGAATCGTAGCCTAACAGCACATTAAAAGTTTTGCCACATTTTTGCCTTATATGACTCATCCAGTTTCAACAAGTTGCAGTTTGTTAAGCTGCGATGTTAAATTTTATATTTGTGTGTTTTTTGGGTATGTTCCGGGTTTCATGAATACTTGTTGTGTTTGTACGGCGATTCCTTTTGCAAGTTTCATTAAGTTATTTGAGTTCATTAGTGCTGTTCCTGTGAGTATTAGTTCTGATTTTAGTGACATTATTGCAACAGAGTCGCCTTTGTTTATGTCTGAGTCGAGTTTTGATATGCCTGGTACTTTTAGAAAAGCTCCGTTGCATAATGTGTCTATTGCTCCGTCATGTACATATATTTTTTTTAGGTGCTCGCAGCCTCGCTCTATTGGTTTTATTATTTTTTTTAATTCTTCATCATTGCCTTTTGTGTAGTAGTGGTATGCGTCTGCTATATCTTGTAGTGTTTTCATTTCTGATTCTTTAAATGGTCCTGCTTTTGTTCGAATAAGTTGGGCCATGTGTGCTCCTGTTCCTATTTTTTCTCCGAAGTCATGTACTAATTTTCTAATGTATGTTCCTGCTTCGCATCCTACTTTGAATAGTACGAATTTGTCTTTTATATCTATGATTTCTGTATAGTATATTGTTCTTGTTCTAAGTTGTCTTTTTACTGCTGATTTCACTGGTGGTAGTTGTTTTATTTTTCCTGTGAAATGATTTTTGAATGTTTGTTTTATTTCATCTGTGCTTATTTTGCTGTGTAGTTGCATAAGGCATACGTATTCTTTTCCTGCGATAAGAAGGCTGTGTGTTATTCTGGTTGCTTTACTGAGTGCGATGGGTAGTACCCCTGTAACTCCTGGGTCGAGTGTTCCTGAATGTCCTGCTTTATTTATTTTTATTATTTTTTTTAAGTAGTCTACTGCTTGGTGACTTGTTGGGCCTGAAGGTTTGTTTAAAACTATTATTCCTGATTCTAGCAAATCTTTTGTTGATCTTTGTTCAGGTTTTTTTCCATAGGCAGGGTTTGTTTCTGATTGGGTTTTTGTTAGAATTTTGTATTCTCTTGTTTCAAATGATAATTTCATTTTTTTCTTTACTCTTCTTTTTTTTATTTTTTATGTCCTAATTTTTTATCTAGGTTTCGTCCTATGTGGCTTAATGAGTCAAATGCGTCATTTATTTCATTTCTTAAATTTTCTGATATATCTTCTAGTGATTCATATTTTAAATAATATCTGTTATTTACTTCGTTTACGAGTCCAACTTCCATCAATTTATTTAAGTGGTATACTACTGTGCCTCTTGTTAATGTTGTTTTTTGTGCTATTTCGTCGCTTGAGAGGCCTCTTTGTTGTTTTATTGCGTCAAGTAGTGTTATAAATATTCTAAAGCAGCTTCTATCTTTATCGCGTATATTAAATAGGCCTAGTGTTCCTCCGAACCATTGTAATAATTCATTTACATTATTATTTGCTGGTTCGGTTGTTTTTATAATTGTGATGCGTGTAAATCTCATAAGTATTTTTAGTTAATATTGTGTCATTTATATATATTCCTTGTGTTTTGTTGTTTATGATGTTGAATTATGTTTGTGAGATTTCTTTTTTTTGTATTTTCTATAAACTTGATTAGGGAGAGGCTTTTTTTATTCTTTTTTATCTTGGATGTATTTTTCTCGTTTTTTTAGTGCGTTTTCTGCGCGTTTTATCTCGCCACCTATATCTAGTGCATGGTATAGTAGTGATATTTTATTATCGTTGGTGATTTTTTTGTATAGTGTTTTTGCGTTATCTGCCATGCATTCTTCTATTACTTCGCCTGTTGGGGCGAGGTGTGTTAGTTTTATTAAATTGTTTTCAACTCGTATAATTAGGTTTCCGTGGGGGTCTGTGTCCCATTTTTGGGTGTCAGGTATTGTGCCTGTCATTTCGTATGCTGCCTCTAGGTCTTTTTCGTTTATGTACATCTCGAAGCTCATTATGTTGAGTGCTGTTTTGTTTCCGTGGTGATTTGCGAGGTTTTGTAGGTCGCTCCATGCGTTTAGTTCTTTAAAGAAGTATGATTGGTAGTAATTGTCTGTTCTTTTTGCATCTGGTTTTTTTTGTGTTTTTTTTGTGTTTTTTAGTATTTGTTCATCTTGTTTTGTTATTGTTTTTGCGACAAATGTGATGTTCCATGCTTTTAGTTTTTTGGCGTTATAGTCGTATACGCCGAATTTTAGTATAAAATTTATGAGTGTTTTGTATGCTGTTGTGAAATCTATGCCTCTTGCTTTAAATCCTGAGAAATCTGTTGGAAGTCTTTTTGGTGGTGTAAGTTTTGGTAGTTCTAGTATTATGTTTTCGCCTTGTGGGCCTTTTTTGTTTATGTTTAAGTGGTTGTTTATTTCGTTGAAATTTGTTAGTTCTCGAAGGTCTATTATGTTTATTCTTTTTCTCAGTAAATCTATGTGTTTTTGCGTTATTGCATCATCAAGGTATGTTTCTGTTTGGTTTATTTTTTTTGTTGAGTCGATTCCGTGTTTGAATAATTTTATGAGTGTATCTCCTGAATTATTTATGTCGAATCCTGTTATTACTAGATTTCTAAGGTTGTTTTTTGCAAGTAGGTTTCGGATGAGAATCATTATTCCGTAATCTTTGGAGTAGAGTTGGCCTATGAAGCTATAGGCGTCAGGGTTTAATTTTTTTATAAGTCTCTCTTTTTTTGTCCAAAGGCATAGTATTCCTGTTTCGGATTCTGGGTTGCTCAAATGCAAATTGTCTGAAAAATATATTGGCCAGTCATTCATCTTAATTTATAAGAAAACTATTTTTTTATTTAAATATTAAGTGTTTTTTTATTGTATGGGTTATTCTCTCATATTGTATAATGAATCTTGAATGTCCCACATATTTTTAACGGCGTATGATATTTTTAGTGCTCCTGTGTGTTCGTCGTTTAATTTTTTTCTTGAATATGCTTGTAATGTTTGTTTTATGTCTTTAGAGTCTAGAGCCATAATATTTGAGGAGTTTAATTGCGTTATATGTTTGTAGGCTCCATGAAGGTCTATTTGGTTTATGTCGATGATTCTTATATTTTCTATTACCTTAATTCTTTGTTCTTCTTGTATATTACCGTTAAGTTCTGTAGGTGTTATTTTTTTTATTGTTTCAAATGTTTTTATTGCTTTTTTTGGTGTTATTAAAGCAAATGCTAAATCTTGGGTTGTATTAAAATAGGGCAGTATTTGGTGTATGTATAAGTCTATTGCGTTATTTAAATCATTTTGTGCTGCATTTTTTGGTGCGTTTCCTATTTCTGATTTTAAGTGTGACTTATAGTCTTCAAATAAGCTGTTTATTTGTGCTATTTTGAAATTGTCTTTTTTTATTAATAATAAGTAATCGTCGAGTTTCATTTTTTCATCATTTTTTTGACGGGTGTAGTGCCCTAAATGCGTATCCTTGCATCATTCCATAAATCTTTTGTTCTGTAAATAAATTATTTGCTCTTGCGTAGCTTTGTGATTTTTCTTCTCTGCCATTTATTCTTTTTTTTACGTGTTCCGGTATTTCTTCTTGTTTGTTTGTATCATATTTTTGTGTTAATACATCTAAGCTTAATTGTGAATCAGGGATTCTGTTTATTATATCTTCAAAGGTTAATTTGTCATATTTTATTAATTTATTATCTTTGAAGGCTTCAACTAGTTTTGCATCTGTGCCAAATAAGTTGTGACTTTCCATAACTAAGTAGTTACCCTTTGATTTTTCTTTTATCTCATTTATTAATTGATCTGTTGTTTGGTCTAAGGAATTTTTATCTATTATGCCTTCTTTTAAGTTTTTTTTGTGGGCTGTGAACTTATTATGACTATATAGTATTATTATTGGCCTCTCATCAGCGTATTCTTTATTCATTTTGTTCTCTTTTTTTGTATATTTATTTTTCGTATTCTTGATTTTTATTTTCTTTCACGATTAATTTTATGCCTGCTTGTTTTAGCATTTTTCTTGTCTCAGCGCCTGCGTGATATTTTTTTTGGCAAATAATTTTTTTAATTCCTACACTCATTATTTGTTTTGCACATGAGAAGCA
This sequence comes from Candidatus Woesearchaeota archaeon, assembly GCA_046543095.1. GTDB lineage: Archaea > Nanobdellota > Nanobdellia > Woesearchaeales > 21-14-0-10-32-9 > 21-14-0-10-32-9. The sequence goes on from JBKHAC010000013.1 coordinate 26,149, forward strand.
AGGTTCCATTTTTATATAAATTTTTGAGCCATCAAGTGAAATGCCGTGTTTTGCTGCTTGTGCGATTGCGTTTTGTTCTGCGTGTGTTGTTCTAATGCAGTGTTCTCTCTCTATTCCATCCGGGTATTTTGTTGTTATCATTAGGTGTCCTACATCGTCGCAATGTGGCATTCCTGGTGGTGATCCGACATATCCTGTTGCTAGTATATTGTTATTTTTTACTATTACTGCGCCGCATCTTCCTCGTCCACATGTTGCTCTTTTTGCGACTGTTTCCATTATTTCAAAAAAATATGAGTCCCAGTCTGGTCGTTCGTATTTTGTTATTTTATATATTTTTTCTTCTAGTATTTTGAGTGTTGAGTTATTTGTGAGGATTATGTCTGATATTTTTTTTATTTCATCTAAATTTCGTGCAAAATTTGTGCCTTTTGATTCGAGTTTTTCAAGTTTTAAGAATTCTTTGAGTGTTTGTGGGTCTTGTTCTCTTTTTCTTTGTCTCATTCTCTCGAATCTTTTTTTGTCTGTTGCATCAACATATATTATTTTTATTTTTTTATTCTTTAGAAATAATGCTTCTTCGCTTCTACCTATTGATGTTAGCACATATTTTTTGTTTTCATTTATTTTTGCTATTGCTCGTTCTGCAAGAATTGCAGGACCTAGTGTTTTTCTTATATTTGTTCCTGCTACTATGAGATTTTCGCGCGTTATTTCTTTTTTTTGTCTTTTAAGGTCTTCTCTAAGTATATCTGAGAGTGATATGTGTGTGAAGCCTTTTTTTTGCAGTATGTTTGCTACTGCGTCTTTTCCTGAGCATACTTTGCCTGTAATTGCTATGATCATATTATTGTTAAACAAAACAAATATATAAATGTTACTATTAATTAGTAAAAAATAAGCTATTTTTTGTAGTTTTTTTATTTTTTTGTTTTTTATTGTTTTTTTTATTGTTTAGTTATTTTTTTATTTTTTATAGACTTTGTTTATTAAAATTGAAAAATTTAAACCCCATTTTTTATGATTAAACAATTATATTTAGTCAAATTTTTAATAATTGCTAAAAATCTAAGAATTTATCATCTACTTGCAACTTAATACGCTCCGCGAGTAAATTTAGTCTAAAAACCCAAAAGTTTTATAAACCAATTACTATTTCTTGAAGTTCATGAAAAAACCTAAATTAATGAAGAGATACTGTTCACATTGTAAAAAACATACAGAGCATAAAGTGGCTGAGGCTAAAAGTAGAGGTAGAAGTAAAGCCAATCCATTATCACGTTTCGGTCTTAGAAGATTGCTAGATAGAGGTCTTAAAAGAGGCGCAGGTAATCAAGGTAAGTTTTCAAAACCTCCAATTAAAAATTGGAAAAGTACAGGTAAAAAAACTACTAAGAAAACAGATCTTAGATATACTTGCCCTGAATGTAAAAAAACAAGTGTTCAATCTAAAGGCGTCAGAGTTAAAAAGATTGAATTAATATAATTTTTTTATTTTTCAAAATTTTTCTTAATATATTTTTTAAATTTAGCAGTTATTTTTTCTTTATTAAAAGCATATCAAATCATCAGATTTTATATATTCTAAAGAGTTAACCTGAAATTACTTTTTAAAGTTGAATCATACTATTTAAATTTCTTATTTTTTTGAGTTTCTCCTCTGAAATTAAAAGAAAAGTTTATAACTAATTCAATAATTATTTTTTTGTTAATAATATTAATTATAATTATTCGAGGAGATTTTTATTTTTAAAATAATAGACTTTAAAACAATCGAGGATCATTTGGATGAAATTTGTCCAGTGTGTAAAAAAAAGCATGAATCTAATTGGCAAGCAGAGTTTGATCATTTTAGTTGTTATAAAAAACAAGAATGTTTGAGTTGTGGTTATGTTTTGTTTAAGAAATTAGATTTTTGCTCTGATGGAACTATTTTATCTTAGTTTTTCATTAGTTGATTTATTATTTTTTTATACTTTTTTTATACTAATGTTTATATATTATTTGTTGTTTTTTGTTTAGTGTGTGATTTATTATGGATGAAGTTATTTTAAATAAATATAAAGAAGCTGGACGGATTGCAAATCTCTCTTTGAAGCTTGGCACTCAGTTAATTAAGCCCGGAGAAGATATGCTTGTTGTACTTGAAAAAATAGAGGAATTTATTATCAAAGAAGGTGCTTTTCCTGCTTTTCCGCCTCAAATTTCTTTAAATAGTGTTGCTGCTCATTTTTGTCCTGAGGAATCTTATTTTTTTAAAGAAAATGATTTAGCTAAACTTGATGTAGGTGTTAGTGTTGATGGTTTTATTGCAGATAACGCTTTAACTGTTGATCTTAGCAGTAATAATAAACATAAATTGTTAATTGAGGCGTCAAGCATGGCTCTTGATGAGGCTTTAAAACTTATTCGTCCAGGTGTTCGTGTAGGTGAGATTGGTGCGAGAATTCAAGAAGTTATTTCGAATCGTGGTTTTTCTCCTATTCGTAATTTATCAGGTCATGGTCTTGCACGTTTTAAAGTTCATACAAATCCTTCAATTCCTAATTTTGAAGTTGACAGCGACGTTACTTTAGAGGAAGGCATGGTTGTTGCTATTGAGCCATTTGCAACTGATGGCGCAGGTATTGTTTATGAATCTGGTAGAGGCACTATTTTTAATTTAGTTGGTGAGAAGCCTCTGCGTCGTCCTGATTCTAGAAAGGTTCTTGATGAGATTAAAAAATATAATGGTTTGCCTTTTTCATCTACTGGTTTATTTAAAATTTTTGGGAAGGCAAAAGTTTTGTTTGCTTTGCGTGAAATGAAACAATTAGGCATGCTTGATGAGCATCCGCCTTTAGTTGATAAAGGTAAGGGATTTGTAAGTCAAGCTGAACATTCAGTTATTGTTTTAAAAGAACCTGTTGTTTACACAAGGTTTGATTGATGAGGGGTGATTTATTATGAATAGAGTTCAATCGATTAAAATTGATAGGGATAAAAGTAATATAATTCATAAGATTTTAGGTGTTTTATTTATTTTACTTGCTTTAATTTTATTAATTCCTTATATTTTTGCGTTTTTAAAAATCACTGTTGCTATTTTATTAATTGCGTTAGGTATTTATTTTTTAACTAAAGAGACTAGGTTTAGATGGTTTCGTATTCGGCGTTTTTAATCTTTTATGATTTTTGTCTTGATTTTAGTTCGCGACATTAATAAAGTATAATGCCTAAACGAGTTTTCGATTTACAAATAAAACTTCACTAGACCATGTATTAAATACAAATTAAAAAACGATACTCATTGCATCATACAATACTTTTGTCGCTAACTATTTTTTAGTTAAGTTTATATAGTTTTGTAATTCTTATTTTTTTATGGATTTGTCTTTAATTGTCATTGTTGTTTTATCTATTTTAAGTCCTGTTATTGGTAGTGCGATGGGTATTATTCGTATGCCTTCTAATATTGCTATGTATAATATGCTTGCTTTTGCAGCCGCAATTATGTTGTCTATTTCTTTCTTGGAGCTTATCCCTGAGGCTATTGAGTATGGTTCTTTATCTTTTGCAATTATTGGTCTTGTTATTGGTGTTGGAGTCATGTATTTGTTTGATAGGTTAATTCCTCATTTACATCCTGCGACGCTGGATCAAGAGCAGGGTGGAAATTTGAAAAAAAGTGCGCTTTTTTTGTTTTGGGGTATTTTTTTGCATAATTTTCCTGAAGGTATTGCTATGGCTGTTGGTACTGTAACTAATATTAATTTAAGTATTGCTGTGGCTATTGGTCTTGCTATGCATAATATTCCTGAAGGTATTTTAACTTCTGCGCCGTATTATAAAGCTACTGGGAAGAGGTGGAAAGCGTTTTGGATTAGTTCTGCGACCGCGATTCCTATTGCTGTTGGCTTTGTTATTTCTTATTTTATTTTTCAGAATATTTCTATGGTTGCTTTAAGTATTATTGTCGCGGCTACTGCGGGGATTATGATTTATATTTGTGTTGATGAACTTATTCCTGCTAGTAGTTTTAAATTGACTAATCATAGCACTATTTTTAGTTTTATTGCAGGTATTTTGCTTGTTTTATTGCTTGGTTTTATTTGATTATGTCACTAAATTCGAGAAAGTTTTTTAAATAAAAGGTTGTTATTGTTTTTTTATGATGTTTTGTCCTAAATGTGGTTCGATTCTGACTCAGAGAAAAGATAAAGATAAGACTTTTATTGGTTGTTCTTGTGGTTATGTTTTAAAGTCAGGTAACATGGAAGTTAAAGAGGAAGTTAAGCGTAAAGCTGATGATGTTATTAATATTGTTGATGCTAATGATGAAACTTTGCCTGAGACTGATGCTGAGTGTGAGAAATGTGGTAATAAAAAGGCTTTTTTTTGGCTTGTTCAGACAAGAGCAGGTGATGAGCCTGAGACTAAGTTTTTAAAGTGTACGAAGTGCAGTCATACTTGGCGTGATTATTCTTGAAAGAATTAGTTTTTTGTTATTTTTAGGCTTTGTCCCAAATAGTTGTTTTTTGTATACTGCCGAGCAAACCACTCAAAATAAACATTGGTTTTTATGGACTCGGATTTAAAATCTAGTGAACATTGTTCGGTTTGCGCAGCATACACTTCATTGTTATTTGGGACAGAGCCTATTTTTAAAATTTTTTTTATGCATATATATTTTTAGTTTATTATTATTTCGTCGTTTATTTCTAGGTTGTGTTTTTTTATATGCCCTCGTGGTAGTTCTATGAATGTGTTTGCTTGATTTTTTGCTTTGTAGTGTCTGAAGGGTTTTAGGTTTTCTTTTATTTCAATTATTTTATTTTTATTTAAGAATATTATATCTATTGGGAAAAATACGAATAGCATCGTGATTTCTATTTTTATTGGTTTTTTGAAGTAGAATATGTGTGCTTCATTTAGTATTTTTTTATGAAGCATGAGTCCTGTTGCTTTGCTTAATAGGCTTGTTCTGTGAATTGTTTTGTTTGTTATTATTTTTTTTGGTTTGTTTATTTTTTTAAAGTATAAAGCCATATTTTTTTATTTTTTTGTATAGTTTATTAATTTTTGCTTTAAATAGTTTCAAATTAAAGAGTAGTAATCTCTAACCAAGCAATAGTATTAATTGATACAACTATATTTGAAAAATCCCCTTTGTTTAGTATCATTTAAAAAGTTATCATAAGGTTAATTTTTTAGGAAGAGAAAATGTGCTTTACTGTTTTAAATCATCCTATGTAATTTATTTCTTTAAGTTTTTTTATTTTTTGTAGTGATGCTGAATCTGAGTTTTGTGCTTCATCTTCTGCATCCATGAGTTTTATTTCTTTATTAAGACTTGTGAGTTTTACGTCGAATCCGTATACTTTGTTTAGTAGTTTTATGGTTGATCTTGCGCCTTTAAGTCCTAGATACATTGGGTGTCCTAGTGTTTCTGCGAGTATTGCTGTTGATTTTATTTTTTGTTTTGTGCTCATTCCTACAAGCAGTCCTGAGATTCCTATTATGGGTCCTACTAGGCCGTATACGTCGTTTTTTGCTCCTTTTTTTAAGAATCTTTTCACAAAGTCTTCATTGTTTCCTGCGCAAAAGACTTCTGGTTTGTCTGGTGCATCTCCAAGGCCTATTCCTCCAAGGGTTATTATTTCTTTGCATCCGCACTCTTGCATCATGTTAAGTATTATCTCTGTGAATATGTAGCTTGATTTGTCTGTTGTTGGTTGTACATCTCCTGCGAGGAATAAGTAGTCTTGGTTTTTTATTTTTTTATGATATAATTCTATTTTTGGTAGTTCTACCAAGTTATTTTCATTAACGAATACTGAGTTAGGTAAGTCATATGAGAAGAAGGTTGTTATTTTTTTTGCATCAAGTTCTTCTATTAGGTAGTCTGCAACTATTTTTCCTACATTTCCGATTCCAGGTAGTCCTTCTAGTAGAATAGGTTTGTTTATTTTTATTTTTTTTATTGTTGTAATTTCCCAGTCTTTTATTATTTTGATTGTCATTTTTCCTCTTTTTTTGCTTCTCTTCTGTATTCAGCGTATTTGTCTTCGGGACTGTATTTTACAGGTATTATTCTCTCTGTTGTAATATTACATGTAGAACATTTATCATTTAGGGCGTATTGGCCGCATTTTTTGCATTTTAAGATGTGCATTTTTTTATGTTTAATCTTTTTCTTTCTTTTTAAAATTAAATGTTGTAAGTTTGCTATCTTGTATTGAGTTTTTTATTGTATCTTGCATGTTTTTTAATTTTGTTTCTGCTTCTTTGTAGTCTTTTGCTTCTATCTCTAGTGTGTAGTTTCCTGCACCTAAGCATTTTATTGATATTTGAGGCGCTATATCTCTTGCTTTTATTAGTGTTGATTTTACAAGTTCCGCGCCGTCTTCTTCGTAACTTTTAATTGTTATTGTTCCTGTTATTAGTACTTTTTTTGGTTTTATTTTTTCTCGAACAAGTTCTTCAAGTATTTTAGCATATTTGTCGCTGATGCCTTCTTTTTTGAGGTCGGCATTATTCTCTATTACGTCTTCAAATGCGTATTGTAATAATTCATATTTTGGAAGTAGTGCTTTTGAAATTTCTTTGTATACTTCTTGTGGTTTTTCTTTTGTTTTTGAGGCGAGCATTTCTATTATATTTTCTGCTTTTTGTTCTTGTTTTCTCTCGTCTGTTTTTCCTCTTTTTTGCATTTCTGTGACGCGTCTAAGTGATAAATCTATGTGTCCTTTGCCTTCATCTATTTTTATTACTTTACATACGACCATTTTGCCTTCTTTGACAAAGTCGCGTATATTTCTTATTCTTCCAGGGCTAACTTCCGATATATGTATTAGGCCTTGCCTGTCGTATTCTTCTATTTTTACGAATACAGAATTATATTGAACGTTTGTAACTGTTGCAAAGACTAAGTCTCCTTCTTCGGGGTAGCCTGTTTTTTTATAATACATTTATTTATTCGCCTCTTATGCCTTGAATTTATTCTAAAACTTCAAGGACTCTTGCTTTTACTTTTGTTTTTCCACCTGTTGGTGCACCTAATTCTTTTCCGCATACAAGGCAAGATACTTTTGATGCTGATTTTCCGAATATTACTTGTTCATTTTTACATTTCACGCATCTTACTTTGATGAATTTTGAGTCTGGTTGTTTTATCATTTATTTTTCCTCCAAAACATGTTATTTTTTTGTTATTTTTAATTTTTTTTGTTATTTTTATAATTTTTATTTGTATTATAGAAACATCAGTTTATTTATAAGCTTTATTGTGTCTTTTTTTGTTTTTCTCAAGTCTTAAAACTTTTTAAAATTAACTTGTACGATTTAAATTAGAGTCTTAAAGAACTGTTAACTGTGTTTACTGTTTATTTAGTAATTATTAATTATCTATATTTATTCGTCTTCCACCGTTATTGCTTCTGTCGGGCATGCATCTATGCATGCATGGCATGCTATGCATGAGTTTTCGTCTTTGACGATTGCTTTTCCATCTTTCATTTCGAATACTCCTGAGGGGCATGTGTCTATGCAGGCTCCGCAGCCTATGCATTTTTCTGGGTCTATTTTTACTTTTGGCATTTTATTTTTTTCCTCTGATTTATTTTTTTATTCTTTATTTTTTTATTCTTTCTTTTCTGTTTGTTTTTGTAGTTGCTTGTATTGTTTTTCTCTGTATTCGTTATCTTTTTCAGCTTCGCTAAATAGTTTTTGTGCCTCTTGCGGGTGTGTCATCATGAGTGTTCTGTATCTGTTTTCAGTCAGTATATGTTCTTTAAAATCTTTTGTTTTTGGCGCGGCATCCCATATGAGTTCTTCTGTTTCTGGGTTGTATCTGTATAGTGGCCAGTATCCTGTTGTGGTTGCGCATTTTGCGTGTGTTTCTCTATCGTTCATGTTGTATCCGTGTGCGATGCATGGCGCGTATGCAATTATTATGCTTGGCCCGTTGTATGCTTCTGCTTCTTTTAGTGCTTTTATTACTTGTGCTTTGTTTGCGCCAAGGTTTAC
>JBKHAC010000036.1:0-7656 GCA_046543095.1 Candidatus Woesearchaeota archaeon
TCTTATTCATACTTAGTATCTTATTCATACTTAGTATCTTATTCATACTTAGTATTATAGACTTTAAAAAATTATAGACTTTAAAAAAAATTATGTTAACTCACGCTTTAAAATTTTATGAGCATTATTTATTTCTTTAAACTTATCAATTGAACCCGATTCTTTATCAGGATGATGCTCTTTTGCAAGATCTTTGTATGCCTTATTTATAATCTTCATGTCTCGCTCATCCTCAGATAAACCCAAACACACCCTAGCCTCTTTTCTTTTAAGTAAAACATCATCCTCCTCGCTAAATTCACTAATGAATTCATCCAAAGTTTTATCACCACCAGCTAAAAGAAGCACCTCACCCTCAATTACACTTTGAACAACAAATAAATTCTCCGCAAAATTACTCGCCGAAGCAAAACTATAAAATATGCGACGACCACCCAAATACCAAGTTACAGACGCAGGCAAATTTCTTATTGCAACAACTTCCATGTGCACATCTATATCATCCTCAGGAACCCCTACACTTTGAAGAGCGAATTCTATGTTATTTTTAAACTGAGTAGCACGCCTTAAATGAGAATCTTTAATCTTACGAACATTTATTTCATGTGTTTTTATTTTAATTACAACCATTTTATTTATTTCAACCTAAATATTACCAATAAATAAGAAAACAGAAACGATTTATAAAAGTTATTTATGCAAAAAGACAATAAAAAACCAATTTTTTTATTAAACAAACCCAAACACTTATAATAATTTAAGAATAAACTTAAACTTATGAATTCCTCAAAAATATATCTGAGTAAAACAGAGTATCAAAAAAATGTTGATTTTATTAAAAAAATCATAGGTGTAAAGCCAATCTTCTCATCAGTTGTAAAAGGAAACGCGTATGGTCATGGAATAAAAGAATTCGTTCCAATGGCAGAGATGTGCGGAATTAATCATTTCTCAGTATTTAGCCAAGATGAAGCAAGACAAGTTAAAAAATACAGCAAAAAAAACCCGACAATAATGATTATGGGTGTCGTATCACTTGAAAAAATAAAATGGGTAATAGATAACGATGTCGAATTCTTCGCATTTAATTATAAAAGAATACTTGCAGCACTAAAAGTTGCAAAGAAATACAATAAAAAAATAAAAATACACATCGAATTCGAAACAGGTCTTAACAGAACAGGATTCTCCGAACACGAATTACCCAAACTATTTGAAATACTAAATGAAAATAAAGAACACATAATAGTTAAAGGATTATGCACACATTTCGCAGGCGCTGAGAGCGTTGCAAACTACCACAGAATACAAAGACAAATGAAAAGATTCAATAAATACGTTGACGCGTTCAAAAAAGAAGGAATAGAATACGAATTACTACATACTGCCTGCTCCGCTGCAGCCATCACGATGCCAAAGAGTAGAATGGATCTTGTTCGCATAGGAATTATGCAATACGGATTTTGGCCAAGCGATGAAACTAAGATGTATTATCTCGTAAATAAAAAAAGAAAAATAAACCCCTTGAGCCCGATACTAACATGGAAAAGCGAGATTATGAGCATCAAGAATGTTAAAGCAGGAGAGTACATAGGATATGCCAATTATTACCTTGCAAAAGAAGATATGAAAATAGGAACAGTACCCGTAGGCTACGCCCAAGGCTATAGCAGATCCCTTAGCAATAATTCCTGGACTGTTGTTTGCGGCGAACTTACAGAAGTTATAGGCGTCATCAATATGAATTTATTTCAAATAGATCTAACCCACTTCGATAATGTAAATATAGGTGATGAAGTAATACTTATAGGCGCAAGCGGAGATAAAAAAATAAATTTTGCATCATTTAGCGATAGAAAAAGCCTGCTCAATTACGAAGTTTTAACGAGAATATCAGAGACAATACCCCGCGAAATTGTAGACTAACTGTAACCCACACACCACATCATTTACCAGCAGACATCCCCATACCCGAATTAAAATTGAAGGAGAAATCATTATATTCTTTTGTGTCATAAACACAAACACCCTTATCATGAAACAAAACAAATTCTGAAATCCCAACATCAAGTGCCATCTTACTACAAATAGTACAATACGGCGCACCCGCTCTTGATGGCTCATCCGAATCATCAAGACGAATAAAATATAATCTTGAACCAACTAATTTTTCAGGATTATTTTTGAGCGCATCCATTATAGCTCTTTGCTCAGCATGAACACAACAAGTCTTATCAGTCACTTTAATATCATAAACATCTTTAGAATAAGAACACCTTCTCTGACCCTCAACATCCCGCGGAGGACTGTTAAAACCCCTACCAATAATTTCATCTGAATAAACAATTACAGACCCACACTTCGACCTTAAGCAAGTAGCACCCCTTGCAACAGTTACAGCCTCAGCAATATATTCTAATGCCTTTTTCTCATCAAAACCCGATAAATACTCCATACACACATAGAATCAAGATTCAATATATAAAACTTAAGAAAAATGATTAATTTGAAAAAGTTAGAGTGCACTCCCCCCACCCTAAAGGGTTAACTTTCGGTTAACTTTTTAGCTAACGCTAAAAATCTAAGGATTCTTCCACTCCAAATTTAGCAAATTAGCGAGGGAAAACAGCTGAAGCCTAAAGGCGACATTTTTTTGCTTGTAATTTAACATAACTTAAAAGCTAAACCATAACATAATTGACAAAGTTTATATATTCGAATATACAATAAAGATATATAACTTATAAAAAAGAACCTTCAAGTTAAACAAATAAGTTAGAGCGAGGATTAAAATGAATAAAATATTTGTATACGGCAAATTGAAAAAAAACTTCTTTAACCACACCAAATATGGATTTAATATGAAAACCAAATTCATAAAAAACGCAATTCTGGAAGGATACCTCATGTATAACCTCGGAGGAAAACCCTGTATAGTAGAGACAAAAGATAAACGAGACATAGTCGTAGGCGAAATCTACGAATACTTCGATAGCGACTGCGAGAGAGCAATAAAGAGAATGGAAGAAGATGCAGGATTTAAAGAAACAATAGTTACAATTGACGGCGCACAAGTTAAAACCTTTGTATTCGATAGAAAACCAAACAACCACGTAATAAAAGAAGGCATTTGGCGATAAGAACAAATAAACACACCATAATTTTAAAAATATAAGCCAAAACGTTTTTAAAGAATAAATACACAAATAATTCTCAACTATGAAAACACAAAAAAATACTAAAAAAACTAATTTGAATGAGAACTTAGAAATCAACACCAAAAATCATTTGTTTTTTATGAAACACGCAATTAAAGAAGCAAAACGCGGACTTAAAGAAGGAGGCGAACCCATAGGCTCAGTCCTAGTATTAAACGAAAAAATTATTGGACGAGGCCACAATATGCGAATACAAGATGGAAATCCAATCGCACACGCAGAGATGATGGCAATAAAAAACGCAGGACGATTAAGCGCAAAAGAATACAAACAATGTACACTCTACACAACACTCTCCCCTTGCGATATGTGCACAGGCGCAACACTATTATATAAAATACCAACCATAGTTACAGGCGAGAATGAAAATTTTAAAGGACCAGAAACTTACTTGAAGAAAAGAGGAATTAACTTAATTAATTTAAATTTAAAAGAATGCAAGAGTATAATGAGCAAATACATACAAGAAAATAAAACAATATGGCTCGAAGATATAGGCGAATAAAACCCAAAAAAAACCCGCTCAACAAATTTCAACATAAATACAATTCCCAGAATAGAGATGTCACTTGAAAATTTACACCTAGTATTAAACAAACCAAACCACTACAAAATAACACAAAATGCGAAGATATTTTACATAGAGCAAAAAACAAATCAAAGACTAGCAAGAACACCATAAAAAAACTACCTAACACGCTCAGGCAAAAAATACTTTTTTAATAAATAACCTAAAACTAATACGAAAACAGCCATACAAAATATCACTGCTGAAATAATCGAGGAATACTCTAAGTTAAAACCATCAATCGAGATATGTTTTAGTAAAATACCAAAATACGCCCAAAGCAAAACCAAGACATACGCCGAATCACTATTTCTAATACTAACAATAACACCTATAATAGCACCAACAAGTAAAATTATTATTGTCCAAATAACATCAGATACCCCAAAACCTTGCCAATTAATACTCACAAGGAAAGTTGTAATATTTGCAATAGTTGCAACAGTTATCCAACCAAAATAAATACTAAACGGAAATCTTAATAAAAAATATTCACCATACGATAAAGGCTTCTTTTCAAATACAATTAAATTAACAATTAAAATTAAACAAACAAGAATAGTAATCATCGCGATTATTGATAAACCTATTAAATCATAATGCCAAAGAAAAATCCACACAATGTTTGCAACTGAGGAGATAATGAAGTAAATATTAATTTTATCAACTAAATCCTTGCGCTTGACCTCACCAAAAACATTAAACGAGTATAAAATAAAAAAAAAGAGCGCCAAATAAATCACACCCCAAATAGAGAACGTCAAACCAATAGGCGCAAACAAATTAGGATACGAATCAGACACCGCACCCGTCGCAACATTATTTATCGGAAGAAAATTTGCAAGAAAATTTACAACAACAACACCAAGAAAAGACACTAAGGCAAGTATTTTTAATAAAATTGAGCGCATAAATATAATTATTAATTTGCAAGTATATAATATTTTCTTAAAACTAGATAATGAAACACAAATAATACAAGAAAAATCAAACAAATTCTTATTACATGCTAAAATTATAAATTTTCGAGCTTTTAAATTAAATTTCAAAGAATTTTTTAAATAGTTGTTTTATTTTTGCGCGTTATATAAACGCTTTCACAAATATAATTTATATAACACAAGAAAAATTGAGAAAAAAAATAAAAAAATTAATTTGTATTTTCTTTTTTGTCTTTAACCTCAGGCTTCATCGTCGGAAAAAATAATATATCCCTAATCGATTCTTGACCTAAAATAAGCATAGCAAGCCTATCAACACCAATACCAAGACCACCTGTAGGAGGCATACCCTGCTCAATAGCCTCAAGAAAATCTTCATCAAGGGGATTGGCCTCAGCATTACCCTCTTTTAATTGACGAGCCTGATCTTCAAGTAATTTACGCTGATGAATAGGATCATTTAATTCAGAGTACGCATTTGCAAGCTCCATACCAGAACAAAAAGGCTCAAAACGCTCAATTAAACGAGGATCATCTTTATGTCTCTTACAGAGAGGAGTAGATTCTTCAGGATGATCTATTATGAACGTAGGATTTATGTATTTATCCTCACAAAAATGCTCAAATATAGCACAAACCATACTACCCCAATTAGCCTCACCATCAAATTCCACACCATTCTCTTTGATGAAATCTACAAGTTCATCAACACTTGCATTAGAGGCATCAATACCCGCGTGCTCCTTTACAGAATCAAGCATTTTCACGCGAGGCCAAGGCGCCTTCAAATCAATTTCATTACCTTTAAATGTGGATTTAGTCGTACCATTAATTTTTAGAGCTAAAAATTCATAAAGATCCTCAGTTAATTTCATCATATCATTATAATCAGCATAAGCCTCATATAATTCAAGCATAGTAAACTCAGGGTTGTGAGTTGTATCAATACCCTCATTTCTAAAGTTCTTATTAATATCATATACTTTAGAGTAACCACCAACAATTAATCGCTTCAAATAAAGCTCAGGACTAATCCTTAAAAAAAGCTCCATGTTTAAAACATTGTGATGAGTCTTAAAAGGCTTAGCTGCAGCCCCCCCATAAAGCGTGTGAAGCACAGGAGTTTCAACTTCAAGAAACCCCCTATTATCCAAAAATTCACGAATATATTTTAAAATAAGCATACGCTTTGTTAAAACATCTTTAGATGTAGGACTCATAATTAAATCAAGATGCCTTTTCCTATACCTAAGCTCCTGGTCTTGAATGCCATGATATTTGTCCGGAAGAGGCCTAATTGCCTTCGATAACATACTAAATGTCTTAACATAAACACTAACCTCACCCATACGCGTCTTAAAAATAGACCCGCTAGCACCAATAAAATCACCAAGATCAAATTTCTTGATTAATTCATAATTATCCTCACCAACATCATTACTCCTAATATATAATTGTACATCACCTGAGTCATCACGGATAGTCATAAAACACGCCTTGCCCATACGCCTAAATAAAACAATTCGGCCCGCAACAGATACAACATCATCAACTTTCTCCTCAGAAGATATAGACGAATATTTTTCTTTAATAAACCTAGCTGAAGCAGAAACATCAAAACTGTACGGATACGGATTAATACCTAACGCACGAAGTTCATCAATTTTTTTTAAACGCTCATCAATTAACGCCTGACCCGAAGATTTATTATCATCACTCATTAAATACCACCTACCAAGGGGAGAAAAGAAAAAGCCATTAAAAACATTTCGATAAAAAACACCTTAAAATGACCTTAGATTATAAATAAATATTAACTAAATAAAAAAGATAGAAACCATTACCGTGCACGCTCGCAAACGACGTTTAACTACGACGTTTTACCGAGTCTAGTGTTATCATTTGCAATCTTAGTGCTCGCTTGGTGCTGCACCCTATTAAATTTCAAAAAAAAATTTCAAAAAAAAGAAAAAAATTAATTGAAACTTACTTAAATTCTTTTTTCAAATTTCGAATAACTTTATTGACTTCACGCTTACCACGCCTAATACCCCTATCAATATCACGCTCACCAATACGCTCAATGAAATTAATTGATAAAGGATACACCCAAAGCTCACCCTCATTTGCTTTAATAGCTGCAACTATGCTAAAAATCATGTTTAAAATAGCTAAAACTCCGAGTGCAAGCGAGAACGGAAATAAAATATAAACTCCCTGAGTTACAGCCATAATTAACGCGGAAATACTTGAGAGCGTTAAAAGAGCAACATTATAGATTGCAAGACTAATTTGCCAATTTAATGCGTTTCTTGCATGACGCTTAACATCTAAATCCTTTGTTAAAATATAAATAAATAACGCTCCAAAGATATATGCAATAATACCTATTGCATGAGTTAATATTTGCAAAGTCCTATCTTTTGCCTCAACGCGCAGTTTTTTACCAGACTCACTTCTTACAACAATATCAGCCCCAGAACTATTATCCGCAGTACTTACAATTTTGTTTTTATTTGAAATATTATTTTTCTTAGTGCTAACTTCTTTATTTTTAGCAACATTATTTTTTTTTAAAGCCATTAAAAAATCACCTTTTAAAATAAGAATAAACCTCTTCAAATTAAATAATTTTCTAAAATAAGGTTTTTCCAGAATAATACAAATATGTATACTGCGCAAACCAATCGAAACTGAATTGTATGTTGAACCGAGTCTATCAAATCCCTTGTTTAATTTGAGTGGTTTGCTAGGCAGTATACAAAATATAGACATTCTGGACAAGGTCTAAAATAAAAACCCAAAAATCCCGAACAAAATATAAAACAAAGAACAAAACAAATAAAGAACAAAACAAACAAAGAAAAAAACAAACAAAGAAAAAAACAAACAAAGAACAAAACAAACAAAGAACAAAACAAACAAAGAA
>JBKHAC010000014.1:0-33863 GCA_046543095.1 Candidatus Woesearchaeota archaeon
TAATAAGAATATCATTTTATGTTTTAATAAGAATATCATTTTATGTTTTAATAAGAATATCATTTTATGTTTTAATAAGGACCTTATTTTGTATTGGTATAAATTGAAAATTTGTAGTTTGGGCTTATGATTCACATAAAATAAATAATGGTTTAATAAAAATAAAAGGGGTTACGCTTAGTGCTTGGAGTTATTAATTATTTTATTTGTTGATATCTATTTTTGTTTTTCCGTACATGTAGGGTTTAAGTGCGTCAGGGATTGTTATGGTTCCGTCTGCGTTTTGGTAGTTTTCAAGTATCGCAACCATTATTCTTGATGTTGCGAGTGCGGTGTTGTTTAATGTGTGCACGTAGGGATATGTGTTGTCTTGTTTTTTGTGGTATTTTATGTTTGCGCGCCTTGCGTGGTAGTCTATATAATTTGAATTAGATCCTGTTTCTTTGTATGCGTTTTGTCTTGGCATCCAGGTTTCTATGTCATATTTTTTTGCTGCGAAATTTCCTATATCCCCTGTACATATATTAACGACTCTATAAGGCAGTCCTAGTTTTTCGCATAGTTCTTCTGCGTTTTTTTGTAATTCTTCGTGTAGTTTCCATGAGTCTTCTGGTTTGCTTATTATTATTTGTTCTACTTTGTTAAATTGGTGTGTTCGAAAAAGTCCTTTAGTATCTATTCCTCTGCTTCCTACTTCTCGTCTGAAGCACATACTGTAGCCTATTAATTTTATTGGCAGGTCTTCTTCTTTTATTGTTTCGTTCATGTATTGTGCGAGTAGTGGGTGTTCTGATGTGGCGATTAGGTATGTGTCCTCGCCTTCTATTTTGTACATGACGTTCTCGAATTCTTCCATTGATACACCTGTCTCGTATGCTTCTCTTTTTAGCATTAAGGGAGGTTCTATGTATGTGTATCCTTTGTTGATTAGTTCGTCTACTGCAAATCTTATGATTGCTTGATTTAGTAGTGCGAGGTCTCCTTTGAGGAAGTAGAATCCGTGTCCTGATATTTTTGCGCTTCTATCAAAATCTGCAACATTCAAGTTTTCTGCGATTTCTTGGTGTGGTTTTAGTTCGAAATCTATTTTTTTGGGTTCGCCTACTTTTTTTAATTCTATATTTTCAGTATCGTCTTTTCCGTAGGGTACTGATTCATGTAGCATATTTGGTAGTTCTTTTAATGAATTGTTTAATTCTTGTTCAAGGTTTGTTCGTCTCTCGTCTAGTTCTTTGAGTTCTGTTGGTATTTTTTTTGCATCGAGAAGTATTGTTTCTGGGTTTTCTCCTTTTTTCTTTGCATCAGCTATTAGTTTGCTTAAATTGTTTCTTTTACTTCGGAGTTGGTCTTCTTCGAATTTTATTTTTCGCCAAGATTCATCTAATTTTATTATTTTGTGGAAAAGTTCTATTTTTTTAGGATTTTTTCTTCTCTCAAGATTTTGGAGTACTTCTTCAGGTTTTTCTCGTATTAATTTTATATCGAACATTTTATTTGTTAATGTTTTATATTATAAAAATGTTTTTACTTATTTTGAGTATTAGGCCTTATAGAAATCCTATTAAAATTTTGAAAAAGTTAGAGGGCACTTCCCCGCCCTAAAGGGTTAACCTTCGGTTAACTTTTTAGCTAACGCTAAAAAGCGAGGATTCTTCCACTCTAACTTTAGCAAATTAGCGAGGGAAAACATCTGAAGCCTAAAGGCGACATTTTTTTGCTTAACGCAAAAAAATTGAGGATTTCTTCCACTTGTAATTTAATAATGATGCTATCTTGCGCAGTCATAGATCAAACATCTGTGGTGTGTGAGACTCGGTTCAAATGTCTAAATAATATGGAAACGGAGCATAGCATCATTAAGATTTTATTGGTTCGAAAAGGATTTCTATGAGGCTGAGTATTAGTAAAGTATAAATAAGACTTGTTTCATTTTTGTTTTTATGAAGATTCCGGGCGTTGTTTATGTTATTTTAGGCATTTTGATGTCTTTGTATTCTAGGTTTATTCAAAGTAAGGTTCAGAAGAGTAGTTTATCTTTGTTTTTTTGGATTGGTATTGGTTTTGTTGTTTTTGGTATTTTTCGTATTATAACTCAGTATTTGTTTAAAGATTCTTCTTTAAATAATAAGACTTCGAATATTAAAACAAATAATAGAATGTCTGAGTTGGATCGTGTGAAATCTGAGAAGGAGAGATATCTTGCAAGACAAAGTGGAATCGAAGGAACTAATTTTGGCAATAGTTCTTCTGAGAAGAGTATTGTTGAGTGTTCTCGCTGTTTAACTAAGCATTATAGCAATAGTAGATTTTGTCATATGTGTGGTGCGTCTTTGAAATGATGCGTTCTTTATAATTATTTTAGTAGTATAAATTTTGCTAGGAGTGCTTCGAGTTGTATGTATTCATCACTTCCTTCAATCATGCGGAATTCTGCTTCTCCGCATTCTTTTATCATTTCTAGTTTTGATTTATCTGAGATTTTCGAGTTCCATGTTTCTTTTTGTATTTGTTTTATGACGTCGATTCCTGATAGTCCTTGTTTTATCATTGTTTCGAGTAGTAATTTTCTTGCGTCTAGAAATTTTTGTTCAGTGCATAGTTCTAGTATTTTTTGTATATCTTTTGGTTCTGCGAAGCTTGCCACTGAGTATATGCTATCTTCCGTTATTTCTTTTGTGAGTGAGGCTGTGCTTTGCATAATGTTTTCTAGTTTTCTGCAATCGCCTCCTGATACTTGGTATAGTGCTTCTTTTGCATCAATTGTTATGTTTAATGCTTCTCTTTTTGCTATTTTATCTATTATTTCAAATATTTCTTCTTTTGGTATTGGTTTAAATTTGAATACTGCGCATCTGCTCTGTATTGGGTCGAGTATTTTGCTGCTATAGTTGCAAGAGAGTATAAATCTTGTTGTTTGGGTGTAGTTCTCCATTGTTCGTCTAAGCGCTTGTTGTGCTTCTTTTGTGAGTGCATCTGATTCGTCTAAGTATATTATTTTGAAAGGTACATCACCTATGCTTTTTGTTCTTGCGAAATCTTTTACTTTTTGTCGGACTACGTCGATTCCTCGCTCATCTGATGCGTTTAATTCTAGGAAATTTTCTCTCCAAACTTCTCCGAATAGTTTTTTTACTATGACTAGTGCAAGTGTTGTTTTTCCAACACCTGCTGGGCCTGAGAATAATATATGTGGCATGTTGCCGGTTTTTATGAATGATTCTACTCTTTTAACTATGGGATCTTGTCCTTTTATATCTGAGAATTCTTTTGGGCGATACTTTTCTGTCCAAATGCTGTGTTCGTTTAGTTTTATATCCATAAACTTATAGGAGGATTCTTGTTTTTATATAGTTTTTTGTTAAGAAAAGAAAAAAAAGAAAAAGAAAAAAGGTTCACTCTGGTGTGTACACTACTACTATATTTTTATCAATATGTGCTGAGTAATCATAATTAACTGTTACTCTAAATGGTTGTACTCTTGAGTTTTTGTTTTGTAGCGTCACAGTACAAGATATATCTCTTGCTTCGTCTTTATTTAATGTTACAAAGCCTGATGTTCCTCCTGAAAGACCTATACAGCTCACGATATCTTCTGTGCTCTCTTCTAGTCCTGCTACATTTACGAATACTCTGTTTTCGTTTGATTGTTCAGTACTGCATTCACTTTCAAGTCTTGATACTTTTCCTGTTGGATTTGTATCTCTTTGTTGTAGTGAGAATGTCACCATGGTTCTATCTCTTCCGTAGGGTGATTGTTTTACATTTGTAATTTGAACTGGTGCTCCTGAGTTTGATACTTTTCTCACACTACTAACTTGACAGATATCTCCTGGTCTATCGTCGTTGAAATTTTCTTTAACGCAAATATCTGAGAGTGCTGTTGTTTGGTATTGGTAGCAGGCTTTTGCTCTTATTGTGAATGGAAGATTTGCAGGAGCGTCTCCTTGATAGCTTAATCCTTCAAATATTACAGGTATTGTAGGTGAAGATATTACTGAGCCGTCTGGGCTTTTTCTTACTGCGAGCAAGTCATCTTCTGGGTGTAATATCCATTTATTATTGGTTAATTCACTATCAGGTATTCCGAATGCGCTTGTTGAGAATCCTTCGAGTTGTACAAATACATTTTCTTTTAGTATTTCGTGTTCTCCTTCATTGGATAAATCTACTTGTACGAAAAATTCATCATTTCCTTGGTCTGCTACTCTTTCTGGTGGTGCATTTGTTGCAAAAGATATATCTACTCCTTTTGTTCCGCCAACAAAGCCTGTATCTCCTCCAGGATCTTGTGTATCGTCTCTCTCACATGCTGCAATACCTAGTGCGAGTATGACTAGAGTTATTAGTAATATTTTTTTGTTCATTATTTTCATTTTTCATCTTACCTCCTCGTTTTATCGAGTTGTTTTTTTAATTAAATCGTCTGACTGTTATTTGTCCTCTTATATTTTCTTCATATCCGTACCATAGTTCCATTCTAAGTGGTGCTGATCTTGCGCTTCCCACGTAGTCTGTTCCTGCGAGGTCATATCTGCAGGTGAGTCTTCCTTCTTTTGTTCGTGGATCAAGGTTTATTTTGAAGCTACTTGAGCAGTCAAGCATTTTGTTTTCAAGTTGCATATGTCCTATGTATACTACGTTTTTCATTGAGGGCCTTATTGTCGCAGGAAAATAGGGACTGCAATATTCTAGGTATCCTACATCCCACACATCCCCTATTCCTATGTTTTTAATTGTTGCTGTAATTATTACTTCTTTTCCTGTATTGTAGGATTCGAGTTTTGTGACTGCTACTGGCGCCCCTTGGCTTCCTGACCACGTATATGTGTGATCGTTGCATACTTTTGATTCTTCTGAAAATGGATCTGGATCTATGCATATCATTGGACTTACGAATGTTGTGTAGGCATAACAAGATCTTATTTGATATGGTAACATATAATAATCTTGTCCTGCGGGCCAGTGTCCAACTAATTGCAATCTGAATGTTTTGAAATCAAAATCTCCTCCTGGGAAATCTGGGTTGTCTCCTTGAAGATAAAATGACATTCCTCCAAATGCTTCAAAGTTTAATCCTGAAATTATTATCATTAATGATCGTCCGAATCTTATTAGTCCGAAGTCTGCGCCTAGATTTAATTGTGTCATCTCGCCATCCATTAATTGGAATCCTAAATTTACTCCTCTATCTGCAAGTCTTTGTAGCCAAGGTAATTGTTCTCCAAACTGTTCTGCGAGATATCCAAAGCCTATATTTACGTTTGTTCTATCTCCAAATTGTGCGTAGTCTACTCCGAAGCAGTTTACCATAAAATTCCAAGTTGATAATTGTGATAAATCACCTATATTAAATAAGTCTATTGCGCAGGCTTGTCTTGTTTTTGGTATAAGTACAGGTACTGTGCCTTTGTCATCTACATTGTATATTTGAAAGTTTTCTGAGCCGACTCCTGTAAAAAATACTGCGCCGTATGAATCTGAGGGTCCATCATTTCTAACTCGTACGTTAAATTCTACGAAGTTTGAATCAGCATCTCCTATATCGGATGATCTGTAATTTAAGAATTGGGGAGGGTTATCTAGCATAGTTATTACTCCTCTAGAGCCCGTATAATATGAGCAGAAATCGCCTTCTGTGCATCTTTCATTTCCGCTTCTAAATCCTGCACAAGCAGTTATTGATAGCATGGTTAGTAGGATTATTATTAATGTTATTTTTTTTGCAAGTTCTTGTTTCACGTATATTCACTCTCTTATTTGCTTATTGTATATGTTTAATATATAAATATTGCTTTTTATTATTGTTTAAGTATATTATAACTTTTGGACAAGTTATAAGTTTATTTGAATAATTTATTTATAAATATTATATTTTAAAACTTGATTTTTTATCTGTTGGAGTTAGTGGTTTAGTTTTTATCTTGTCCTTTGTATTTCTATTGTTTTTGTTTGTGATTGTCTATAATAATATTCGAGTTCTATGCTTAGTGGGACTTCGAAGTTTTGTCTTAGGTATCCTACTTGTTCAGGGTTTAGTCTGCAAGATATGAAGTCATTTGGATTTGCTAAGTTAAGTGTGTTTTTATCGCAGTTCATTTCAAAGCCATCAAGTGTTGCATTTGAAAGTTTTACTTTATTAAAATCTTGGTTTAATGCTGCAAGTTCTGTGTATTGTGATTGTTGGTTGAATGCACATACATAAGGTGTTGTAAGTTCGGGGTTTTTTGATAAGAATACTGATCCTCGTCCTACATTTCTTGAGTGTATTCTAATTACTGGTTCGAGTAGTATTAAGCTTTCTGTTGTAGTTCTTGGTGCGATGCCTATTAATTCGCCTGTTTCGTTTATTATTGGTACATTTGCAGGCGATCCAGGTGTTACATCAACAAATCCCATTGGCAGCATATCTACTTCTAGTTGTGTTATTGCTATTGGTGCGCCTTGATTTGAGTATGAAAATTTGCCTCTATTTCGGCATATAGGGTTGCTATCTACCTCGTAAATATCTGTATCTAGGCATATCATTTCTGTAAGATAAGTTTTGTATTTGTAGCAAGTTATTAATTCTATGTCTGTTTTTGGTGCTTCCATTGTGCCTATAATTTTTTGCACATTTAATTTTGCTAGAGGAAATATTGTGAATTCTCCTTGTGGCCAGGTTTCTGATTTTCCTGATATCTGTCCCATTATTCCCGTTGGGTTTCTTGAAAGTTCAAATCCTTGATCTGTAACATCTGTGCTAAAGTGCATAGTATTATATCTTAAATAAACTATTGCGTCTCCTCTTGGCACAGTGTGTGCGCCTCTATTTGCAAGTTCCATCATCACAGTTGTTTGTGTGTTTTCTATTACTCTATCAGGTGGTGCATTATTTAAGAATTTTATTGTGAGTCCGTCTGAACCTCTATAAAAATTTATAGGCTCTCCTGGGCGATTATTGTCGCAGCCTTGTATTAAAAATAGGCTTATGATTAAAATGATTATTAATATCCATTTGTTTTTTTTAGGGTTCATTTTGTGTATCCTTATTTAATTTACTTATTATTTTTATTTATGGGTTTATGCGTATATTTGTATTACGTGTTAAAACATAATCATATATTACTGATCCAACTATTGTTGTTTCTTTTTTTCCTGTTGGGTCTGCTAGTAATTGTCTTGCATTTGCAGGAGGTATTATTGCGTTGCAAGTCAGTTTAGTTGGCATTCCTCGAACACTTGTCATATCAAATGAATATATTGTGTATCCTTGTACTTCGCCAGGTCTTGTTTGCATTTGTACATCTCCAGGCACTATACATCTGTTTTGTGTGATTTGGAATTCGTTTTGTGCTCTTAATTCAAATGAGTGTACTTTTGTTATTTGTCCTCTTGATCCTGATGTTGGTATTTGATTTATGTTTAATGCAATGTTTACATAATTTGGAGAGTCTCCTTGAGTTATTAGTCTTATGGGCATTTCCATGTTTTGGTTCATTTCAAGTGCTATTGGTCCGCTTGTTGTAATTGGTCTTACCACAGGCGTTATTGAATATCTTGAGAGTACTTCTTGTCTTGATTTTATGCTTGCATAATATTCTGAATCCATTAATGTTAATCTATTATATACCCATGTTTCAAAGTTGAATTCTGCCTCGAAATGAACTGCGTAATTTCCTTTTGTTAGTTGTCCTTGTTCAAATCTGCAACCTATAGTTCTATAATCATCTCCTTGGAGATTTTGAATTATTTGAGGATTTGTTGTTCCGTTTATTTTGTTTGTTTGATTTCTTGGATCTATTGCATAGCATCTTGTTGTCATATTTATATCGTCTACGAAGCTTCTCATTTGCATTGTTGCGACTAAGTCTATGGGTTGTGATTCGTAAAGTGTGCTTATAGGACTAAAATCTCTTATAAATACACCTGTGTTTTCTTTATTTTCTTCTACTTGCGCGACATATTCTATTCCTATTGTTTCGTTGTATAAATCCCAATAAGTACTGTTTACTTTGGGTCCGACTCCCTCTATCCAGTCTTTAAAACTAGTTAGAGGCGTCACCAATACTTTCATTGCGCCATCTATTACTTCCTTTGAGTGGAATCCTGAGTCTGTTATTCCTAGGGCATTTGCTCCTGCCTCTGCTGTTGTTGCTGTTGCTGTTATTAGTGATATGCTTACAACAAATACTATTATGATTAGATATGCTCTAAACCAGCCTGATGGTTGAAATGGTGCGAGTATTATTTTTTGGAGTGTTGTATCTCCAAATAGTGTGTAATTTAGATTTGATTTTGAAAATAAGTAGAATGCGTATATTGGTGCGAGTAGCACGAATCCTGCGATCATATCTGATATGTCTTTTGATGCGCCGAATATTCTTATAATGTAGCCTATTCCAGGTATTATTATTACGGGCCACATTGCTACTAGTGCATATTTTCGAAATGCGTTTAAAACTTCTGTGTATTCTTCAAGTACTACTATTGTAGTTATTATTAAAGCTATGTATAATCCTGCTCTTATTCCTAATGGGCCTGGGTCTATTGATGCACCTAAATACAGTACATCAAATAAGTGGAGTGCGAGTGCAACTAGCATTAATATCTCTGACATCATTTTGCTTGTTGGTTTATCTGCGTGGTTTGTTTGTTGAGCGTTATTGTTTGAGTAAGGGGTTCCAGCTACTGAGTCTGGTTCGTAAGGCGTTCTTTGATATTCGTATCTGTTTCTTTGTGATCTTTGATTTTTTAGATTTGATATTTTTTGTTTTATTTTTTTGAAGAAGTTGGTTTTCTTTTTTTTAGGTTCTTGATTAACTGTTTCTTCAGGTTCTTGATTAAATGTGACTTCGGGTTCTTGATTAAATCTTGGCTCTTCTTGTGTAGTGTCACTTGTTTGGTTTGTATTTATGTTTTGAGCTTCTGTTTTATTTTCTTCCATTTTTTATCTTCTTTTTTATCTTTAAGAAATATTTTTCTTGTGCTTTTTTTCATTCAATTATTTTTCTAAATAACTAATATGTTTAATAGTTAATATTGTTATTTTTCGCGTATTCTAACTTTTATCTCTGTTATTGAAATTGGTGATTTTGGATGTATTTCTATTGAGTTTGTTCCGGGTTCTAGGAATAATTGAAGATTTCTTGTCTCTCTTTGTCTTGCCGTATTAAAGTTTATTGGTTTACCGTTAATTATGAGTTCGAATCTTTTTTGATTAGTATTTGGGAACGTCATATCTAGCATGGCTTCATACATTGGGCTTAATTCGTATTCGTCTTCGTTTAATGTAAAATATCTATCTCGAACCTCAAAGTAATATGTCGTTATATCTGGTTCATCGAGTGTGTTTAGTATTCTTGCTCTATCCACTAGTATTTGTCCTTCTCTTATTTGGAAAGATATATCGTTTACTCCTTCAATTAAATAATTTGTTGGTATGGGTATTGTGTTGAATATTTCGCAATCAGGTATTCCGTTAAATATTTGGAAGTTGTTTAATTCTATACGTACCTCTTTTATGTTTCCTGCTCTGCATGCAGGTAAGTATCTTAGTGTTGATGTTTCAAGTTCGTTTATTTCTTGCCTGTCTATGTTAAATACTTGTGTTGCTTTGCTTTGTGTAAGATCTAGTACGTCGCCGTATATATTAATATCTTTTATTGAGTATTGGTTGTATCGCCAGAATGCTGCTCCTGGACCTGATACTTCAAATGTTAATTTGTTTTGTGGTTTTAGATTTGATGCTGCGATGCTTATTGGTGGTGCGTTTCCTTGTTGCAGGGGTGCGTTGAATATTGTCTCTCCATTTAATTTTATAAGAAGTGACCCTGATGCGCGTTCAATATTGAAATTTAGTAATACATTATTTGTAAGATTTGGTGTTGTTTGGAAAGTTATAGTTTCGGTTATTCGTTCAAATGATGATGTTTTTAAATATAATGCGTTTTGGGTGTGTATTATTCCTCCTTGTCTATCTGCTTTTATATTGAATGGTGCGAATTCGTGTAATCTTTCATTTTGTGGCATGTATTTTATATTTCCTGGATTTGCTCTAAATAGTGTGATTGAGTTAGGAAATGCAGGATCAGTTCCGGTGTTTGGTTCTGTTCCGTCTAATAGTTCATCTCTCTCTTCAGGAGATATTGCGAGTATGAATAATATTAGGAGAACTGCGATTATTATTACAAGTATTGCAGCTGAGTTTCCTGCTTGTGCTTGTTTTTTGTTCAATAGTATGCGCGTCATATTTTTTAAACGTGATTATATCTATATAAACGTTTTGTTTTTTGTTTGAGCACGAATAAGTTAGTTCGCGCACTCATTTTTTATATTTGTTTTTTATGTTTAATGCGTTTATTATATTTGTTAGTTTTTATATTTTTTTTATTATCTCATTATTTTTTATATTTGAGTTTTCTTCTGTTATTGTTATATTTCCTATAAATGTTACATTTGATCCTACTCTGCCCTCTGCTGCTAGCCAATTTAGGCTTTGTAGTTCTTTGAAATTTGTTGTCTCGCCTCCATCTGCTATTTTTTCTTCGAATTCGTCTAGGTTGGATATGAATTTTTTATTTATTGTTATTTGTGGTTTGTGTTGTGTTATTTGCGTGACTGCCCAGGTTTCTTCGTTTAGTGGCATATAGTTGCTTCTAAGTAGCCATAGATCTGAGAGAAATTTTATTGGGATGAATCTTTTTTGTCTATTGACATTTATTAATATTGATTTTTTAAGTCCGAATATAAGTCCTATTGCTGCTTCAAATCCTATCATTTCTTTTTCATCTATAATTTTTTTGTTTATGAAGGTTGGTATTTGCGAATTTATTTCATCAAAATCGTCGAGTAATGTTATGCTCATGTATATTAAATTAGTGTTAAAATATTTGTTTATTTTTGTATCATTAAATTGTTTTTTGTAATCCTCAGGCACCATTGGTCCTTCTAGTAGTTTTAGTTTTCCTGATATTTTTGAGAAGGTTCCTCCTTTATCATTTTCGTATTTCTCTGCTATCTCTGGCGTGAATGTTGAGTTTTCTTTTATGTGAATTCCAAGTATTGTTGGGTCTATTGTGGCGCCGAGGTTATCTATATTATTTATGTATATTGTTTGTATTCCTTTGTTTTTTAGTTCTTGTCTTATTTCTTTTAGCAATATGAATGCATCGTAATGTCCTCCTGGCGCGTAGCTTGTTGATTCGTTGTTTAATTTGGCAATTTTTAGTTCTTTTTTTCCGTTTATGTTTTTTTCTTCAAATCTTATTGTTATTGGTTGTACTATTTTTATTAATTCTATGTCTTGTAATCTGTTTTCTTTTTCAAGGAAATTCGTAATTGATTTGTCTGTTTCTTCGTTAGTCATTAGTATGAAGGGTATTTTACAGTCATATTTTTTTTGCGTGTATCTTATATGATTTAGTTTTATTTCAAGAAAAGTTAAGTTTTTTTTGGCTTTGAGTATTGCTTTTGAGCAGCCCCCCATTGATGTTGATATTCCTCCTGCCATTGTGAAGTATGCGAATTTTGATTCTTCGAGGTGTTTTTGTCCTAGTGCGATTAATTTATCGAGTTCTGCGGGTTTGAATTTGTTTAAGTGTATTATTTCTTCATCTTTGATGGGTTCAATTTCTTTTAATTCGTATTTTGTTATTAATCGTCCTTCTTGGTATTTTTTTATATTTTCTATTGCGCGTTCAATTACCCATGAAGGCTGCGTTCGTAGTGCTTTTTTTATTTCTTCATTTAGCATTGTTTAATTCACCTATTTTTTAGTTTATTATTTATTTATGGTCTGTTTATTTAAATTTAATTATGTTTTAGTTTGAACATTAAACTGCTTAGAGTAATACTTTAAGTATAAGTTTACAAAAAATTATATTGAACTGTTTTAAGAACTCAAAGTACTTATTATAAGCTCTAGCGCAATATTAATTTATGTACTTTTTTGGCTTGAATTAACTTATGAGCAGAAGAAATCCTCAATTTTTTGTGCGGGGCAAAAAAATGTCGTCTTTAGGCGTCAAATATTTTTTTCCTCGCTAATTTACTAAAGTTAGAGTGGAAAAATCCTTGTTTCTTAGCGTTAGCTAAAAATTTAGCATAGGGTTAATCATTTAGAGGGCTGTGCCATCTAACTTTTTTAATTTTTTTATACTTGTTTTTTTTTATTTGTTTAAACTGCATAATTTTTAATCTTTTTTTTAAAGATAGGTTTATATATTGTTTTTATTTTTATTTTTGTTATGTCTTTAAAGAGTCGCGGTATTAATGCTGAGCGTGATTTGGTTCATCGTTTTTGGGAGATTGGTTGGGCGTGTATTAGGGTTGCTGGTAGTGGTAGTTCTAAGTATCCGAGTCCTGATTTGCTTGCAGGGAATAATCTTCGTAAATTTGCTATTGAGACTAAGACTTGTTCTGGTGCGTCGCAGTATTTTTCTAAGAAAGAGATTTTTGAGCTTCGTGATTTTGCCAGTCGTTTTGGTGCTGAGTCTTGGGTCGCGATTAAATTTAAGGGTTTATTGTGGCTTTTTTTAAGTCTTGAAGATTTAATTGAGACTCCTAAAGGTTTTAGTGCGTCTAGGTCTTTATGTGAGCGGCGAGGACTCTCTTTTGATGAATTGACTCGTGGTTTTTGATTGCATCGGCTAACTTTATTTTAGACGGATTGAATATGTATGTGTTTTTATCGTCAAAATATCCGCACATAAATTCTGTTAGAGGAATCCCGGTTCTTTTGCTTAGCATGTATGCGTAGAAGTATGTTTGTGTGGTTGCGTATTTTTCGCGGTGCGCGTTTGGTTTATAGTCCCATACCCATATTTTATTATTTTCAATTCTTAATAAGTCTATATGCCCTGTTAGAGGCATTTTATCTTTGAATAGTTCTTTAAAGTGTTGAAATTCTTCTGGGTGAATCCATATTGGTATTTCCATAGCTATTGTTTTTTCATCATAAGATAACATGAACATTTGGACATTTGTATGTGCATCTTCATAATAATTGCTTTCAAGTCCCATTCTTGCAAGTAACGCTACTTCATGATTTTGTTTATATATAGGATTGTTTGTTATTGGGAATCTTAAAATTGAGCTTCTAGGTCCGCTGAGAAAGTGATGGTTTGGACAATTTGTGAATGCGTGCATCATAAATTTTTTTAGGTCTTGAAAGTTTGTTTGACAAAATTGTTCTAGTTTGTTTTTGTGTATTCTGTAGTGATATTTTATTCCATGAGGGAGTGATTTTGTTATTAGCATTATTTTTTAGATATTTTTTTTATTTAAAAGCATTGTTGTTGTGTAGAATAAATTGTTTGTTCAAGAAAATTAAACCAGTTTTATTAAATTTTTTTTATTGATTGCTTGATTTTTATGTGTTATACTAAGTGCTACCGCGAATATACTTTATATAACATAAAAAAATAAAAAAAGAGTTTATTTCTTCTTCTTTGTTGTTTTTTTTACTGGTTTTTTAGTTGTTTTCTTTGTGGTTATTGTTTTTTTTGTTGTTTGTGCAGGCAGTAACATTAATTGTTTTTCATGTGAATCTGCAAGTTTTGTTGTCTCTTTTTTTAGTCCTTGTATTTCTTGTAGCATTCTTTCGATTTTATTTTCTTCATCTTCTATTTTATGTTCTTCTGCAAGTACTTGTGTTACTAGCGATTCTATATGCATATCTATTCTTGCGATTCTTCTCTCCATTAAAACTAGTACTCTTAAACTATATACTATTGCAAATAGTGTTCCAAGTATTATTGCAAGTATTACTACTTCAAGTCCGTATGTTGCCATTTTATTTTTTCACCTCTTCCTTTGGATTATTAATTAATTAATTTTTTTTAACTTGAATATAAACAAGTCATATTTTTGAATTTGTTTATTATATATTTAAATGTTTCTACGATGTTTTGTATTTTTTAGGGTGCGTATTTTTTATTGTTAATTTTAAAAGTTAGTTATTAATATTAAGAAGATGGTAAGTAAATAATATGAAAAAAAGAATAATGAGACAAGAATCAAATTTGTCAGTATAAGATTACATTGCTCTAAGTCTTCGTATTCTCTCATCTGCAGGAGGGTGTGTGCTGAAGAGGTTTGAAAAGAAGTTTTTTTTCTTTGAAGGGTTACTTATATATAGATGTGCCATTGCTTTGTTTTCTGTTTTGAGTTGACTTGTATCTTTTGTTATTTTTTCAAGTGCGCTTGCAAGTCCTTCGGGGTATCTTGTAAGTTCTGCACCACCAGCATCTGCGGCGTACTCTCTTTTTCTGCTTATTGATAGTTGTATTAATTTTCCTATTAGTGGGGAGAGTATTGCGAGTGCTATTCCTATGAGTATGAATATGAGTTGTGCGTTTCCTCCTTTCCCTCTATTATTTCCTCCGCTGAAAAGAAAGCTTCTAAGTAAGAAGTGACTTAGTAGCATTATAACTCCCACCATTACTGATGCTATCATCATTGCTCTTATATCGTAGTTTCGTATATGTGCCATTTCGTGTGCAATTACTCCTTCAAGTTCTTGTCTGTTTAATTTTTGCATAAGTCCTCGTGTGACTACTATTGCTGAGTTTTGTGGGTTTCTTCCTGTTGCAAATGCGTTCGGTGCTGCATCTTCTATTATATATGCTTTTGGTGTTGGTATGCCTGCAGCTATTGCAAGTCCCTCTACTGTATGATATAGGTGTGGTTCATCTTTTTTGGTTACTGGTTTTGCATTTGCAAATGAGAGTAGCATGTTTTTTCCTGCATAATATGCTATTAGTGAATATGCAAGTCCGAATATTCCTGCAAGTATTAAGCCTAAGTATAAATCTCCCCATATTAATCCTATTATTGCGCCAAGTCCTATTATTATGAGTAAGAATACAAAGAATAAGAATATTGATTTTATATTATTGTTTCTTATTTCATCGAATGTTATTCTCTTATTTGTCATTGTTTGCACCGTTTTATATTTTAATTTTATTTAATAAATACTAAAAATAAAAAAATAAAAATTTTTTAGAATTCTACTTTTACGTTTTTCTTTTCTTCTTCAAGTGCTTTAAACATTTCTTCTTGTTTAAAATTTAGAACTCCTGCAAATATGTTATTTGGGAATAATTCTATTTTTGTATTAAATCTCATAACCATGTCATTGTAGTGTTGTCTTGAGTATGCTATTTTGTTTTCTGTGCCTGTGAGTTCTTCTTGTAGTTGTAGGAAATTTTCGTTTGCTTTTAGTTGAGGGTAATTTTCTGCTACTGCAAATAATGATTTTAGTGTGTCTGAGAGTTGGTTTGATGCTTGTGCTTTTTCTTCTACTCCTCCTGCACTCATTACTGCTGATCTTGCTTTTGTTACATTTTCGAATACTTCTTTTTCGTGTTTTGCATATCCTTTTACTGTTTCAACAAGGTTTGGTATTAAATCGTTTCTTCTTTTTAATTGGACGTCTATTTGTGCCCACGCATTTTTGACTTGGTTTTTGAGTCTTATAAGTCCGTTATATATGCTTACTATTATTATTAATAATAATAGCACTACTCCTAAAATTATCCATGCTGTTGCCATTTTATTTTTTCCTCCTTTTATAATAAAACATTTTTATTTTATTTGAGTTTTTAAAAGTATATTAAGTAGGTATTTTAAATTTGTTTTTATAGTTTTGTTGCAAGTTTTATATCTTCTGCTTTTACTGTTTTTCTGCCTGCATGAACTGAGTATTTTGACGCGCTTTCACCTATTCTAAATGCGTAGTCTTCTAGTGCTTCTTTAAGTGCTTGTTTTGCTGATTCTGATACTCTTGTTGCTCCTGCATCTTTTAGTAATCTTTCCATTGCCGCTAAAGGTATTCCTTTTTTATTTGCCATTTTTTTATTCCCCTCCTTTAAGCGTTTTTTCGCTTTTGTAATTTTTTATTAGGTTTAAATAAGAAAAAATGCTGTTAATATAAATGTTTTGAAAAAAAAAGGTCGTTAAAGTTGTTTTTTCTTGTTTCAGTTATTTAATTAGCAGTTTAAATTTGTTAGATGTGTGTTATTTCTTATTAAAAGCATTATTGTTTATTATTTGAATTTTTTTTAGTAAGTGCATAGCTAGTACTTAAACAAGTTATGCGTTTATAAACGTGAGTGTGCTAGATTTGTTTTCGAACACGAAATAATTTTTTTTGCTCGCATGCTTCATGTTTGTAATTTTTTAGAAGAATTATTAAATAATTATTTTTTCCTATCTTTTATTATGGATTTAATTGGTAAGGGTGCGGAGGCTGATATTTTTTTTGATGGTGAGATTGTTAAAAAGATTCGATCATCTAAATCATATAGATTGCCTGAACTTGATTTGTCTCTTAGAAAAAAAAGAACTAGGTCTGAGGCGAGAATTTTAAAAAAGATTGGCGTTATAGGTCCTGGTTTTATTAGTAGTAATGATGTTGATGAGATTAGGATGGGTTTTTTGAAGGGTCCTTTATTAAAACATGTTCTTGATAATGATGTATCTCTTGCAAAACAAGTTGGTTTTGTTGTTGGCTCTCTTCATGATTTAAATATTGTTCATGGTGATTTAACTACAAGTAATATGATTTTGACTAATTCCAATAAAGTTCAACTTATTGATTTTGGCCTCTCTTTTATATCTGATAAAATTGAGGATAAAGCTGTTGATTTGCATTTATTTCGAGAAGCCATTTCAAGTAAGCATTTTTTGTTTGAAAAAATTATTTGGGATAAGTTTGTTGAAGGTTATGCTTATAAAAATAAGTCTGCTGTGTTAAAAAGGCTCGGAGTTGTTGAGCTTCGTGGTAGAAATAAGCAAAAATATTAAATTATTAGTGGGTGTTTTTTATGAAATATGTTAAAATTTTAGGGTTGGTTTTGTTTTTCTTTATTTTGTTTAGTTCTTTTGCTCTTGGTGCTAGTGGAGAGATTACTCTTCTTACTGTTGCTGAAAGTGTTGATGGTGCGAGAAAAGGAAGTACTGCCAATATTTTGCTTGATGTAAGTCCGGGTTCTGGACGCGTATTTATTAATTCATTTCCTTTTACAAGAGAAGACACTCAAGTTTCTGTTCGTTTTGCAATGAATTTTGCTTGTAATTTTTTAGAGATTGATTGTTCTAAGCTTGATTTTTTTTATTCTCTTGATGTTGCATCTTCTTCTGTTGGAGGTCCTAGTGCAGGTGCAGCTATTGCTGCGTTAACTATTGGCGTGCTTAGTGGTGAAAACTTACGTGATGATGTTGTTGTGACAGGTACTATTAATTCTGGAGGCATCATAGGACCCGTGTCTGGTCTTGAAGAAAAAGCTGTTGCTGCTAGAGATGCTGGTTTTTCTAAGATTTTGGTTCCAAAAAATGCTGTTTTAGTTAATAAGACTTTTGAAAATTTGAATAATTCTGATGTTAATTTGTCTTCTGATGATATTAATTTGACTATTTTTTATGCTGATTCGTTGAGTGTTTCAGGTATTGAGATTGTTCCTGTGTCGACTCTTGAAGAAGTATTATTTGAGTTTACAGGTGCGCGTTATCCTGATTTTTCTTTTGAAATTAGTGTTCCTGAAAGTTATAATGTTATTATGTCTGAGGTTGCTAATCAATTGTGTAGTCGCAGCGAGGAAATTTTGAATTTAATATCTGATGATGACCTTGAAAATAATAGTGAGTCCATTAATCAGATTAATGAATCTTTAGAACGTGGTTTTAATGCGAGTTTAACTTCGGATTATTATAGTGCGGCGAGTTTTTGTTTTACTGCAAATACTGCTCTTCGTGAAATTGAATTTAGCTCTTATGATAATGTTAGTTTAGAAAATATTGCAACTCAATTATCTGTTAGCATAGATGATTCTTTAGATGATCTCGATAATAAGGTTTTAAAGACTATTTCTGATTTGGAGACTTATATGATTGTTAAAGAGCGTTTGCTTGAAGCGAAAGGTCTGCTTGAGGAAGATAATTATTTGAGTAATTTAGGTTATATTTTAGAGCGTCGTTATAGTGCTATTGCGTGGTCTTCTTTTTTTGAATTTAGAGATGATAGATCCGTGGTTTTAGATGATGTTTTTTTAGCGAATGCTTGTATTGCGAAGATTTCAGAAGCAGAAGAGCGTCTTAGTTATATCAGTTTTTTAACTGGTTCGCCATTCGACAGGTCTGATTTGCTTGAGACTAAGATGTTTCATGAATCTGAAGATTATGCATTTTGTATTTTTAAGGCATCTAAGATTAAAGCAGAGGCTAATGCAATTATTTTATCTATGTCTTTGAGTCGTGAGAGATCAAGCGAGTTAATCAGTGATCAATTAATGTTTTCAAGAATGCAAATTAATAAACAAGGAGAAAATTTTCCTATTTTAGGGTATAGTTATTATAATTATGCATCTACTTTAAAAGAGGTCAACCCTCAATTAAGTATTATTTTTGCGGAGTATGCTTCAGAATTTAGTAATCTTGAGATGTATTTTCCTTCCGATAGACAAGTTCCTTGGCGTTTGCTGGTAGGATCTTTTAAAGGTTTTATTAGTGGTTTTTTTGTTGGACTCGTCATTTGCGCTGTGGCGTTAATTTTATCTGTCTTAGTTTATCGTTTAATGAGATTTAAGAAGCGTGGGAAGTATAGACAGAAAAGTAAGAAATAGTTTTTTATTCTTTTTTTATGTTAATGTTATATAATATATTCACTAAAGCATTTATATAACGCACAAAATTAAATAATTATTTTTTAAAATTCTTTAAAAATTACTTTCAAAGCTCAAAAATTTGTAAGTTTTGCATGTAATCAAAGTTAAAAACATAGCTTTTTAACCTAGTAACTTGTATATTTGGCTATGCTTGTTTTATTTTTTTGTATAAGTTTTATTTTCTTCATTTTTTCTTTTATTAAGATTATACTTTAAGTTCTTAACTTTTATTTAGAGAATATAAACCCAGGAAGACCAAAGAACTTGCGTACGACAGTCTTCCCGGGAAAAAGAGGTGAGTTTGATTATTTTTTTATTGAGTTATATCTATCATGTTAATATTTTGTTTTTTTGATAGATTTTTTGTTTTTTTAACTCTTTTTTATTTGTTTCTACTTTGGAAGAGTTATAAAGATATATAAATTTTTCTGTTCTGTAACCATTATTTAATAGATACATCGTTCCAATATGTTGTATTGACAATTCATAAACTCCGCGCAAAGTATCACTCTGTTTACTAAATGCTTAGGGAAATTCAAAAAAACAAATAACTGCGAATGACATTAAAAAATATATTCTGAGGAAGCTACTGTTTTGAGAATGATGATTGCTACGAAAAAGATTGGAAAAGTAATAAATAATTAACGCTTGATTTGAAAGAAGATTGACGAAGCAGCGTATTTAAAACTCTTCATCATAATGATCTTCTTGTTCATCTAAAAACAATTCATCCATTTCCCATTTACTCAATCTTTTTTGGTTTAGGATGTTCATTTTTGGTTTTTTAATCCCTTCGCCCCTTATTTTTTCAAGTTGACGTTCATCTTCTAAATTTTCTAAGTCTAAATCTTCCATTTTTTTACCTCCTTTACTTTTTTGTTTAATAGTTAAATATTCTTTGAACTATATAAACTTTTTGTTTTATTACCACTAATAAGTAAAAAATAAATTATTTGTTTGGTTCAAAACAAACATCTATAAAACCCCCTTAAATAAATGCTTGGAAGGTATAAAGAGTACCTCGCCTTTATAAATTTTATTGAAATTATTGGCAGAAATATTGTCGACGATAAAACAAAAAAACCTCGTCTTTTTTGAACTACAATATTAAGAAAAATCAATTCGGAGAAAATTAGAAAAATTTATCCAATACCATGACTCCTATTTAAACCTGAAAATATTAATCCAATAATAACCCCCCTGAAAATGAAGATTAGCAACATTTGAACCTTTTTTAAAGTTTCATCAATCTAGGACAAGATTTTTAGCACAATAACTTCAAGAACCTCCCTCTCCTAACCAAGAAAATCATGCAAATCTCGCGAAAGTGTCAAGCCCCAATCAAAAAGAAGACGCAATATTACATACTTTCTTAAAAGGAAACTTTTAAGGATATGGATGAACAGTTAGTTTTTACACATAAAAAAACAAAGTTTTTTTAGCATAATTATTTATACAAATATCTGGCTATTGTTTTGCAGTTAAAACAAAGAACAACAACTTTACCTCTTGAAACTCTAACTCTAGCAGTATTTCCTGCAGATAAATAGCTATTGCATCGTTTACAGTATTTCATTTTTTGTTCTCGAGTAAATGAAACTTTATATCTAAGCGATATCTTTCTTGCAAGCCTCATGCAATTATTAGCATATTTTTTATCTATTTTCAAAAAGTCATCGGCAACACAGAACAATTCATTAATGCGAGATTGTGCCTTACTTTGGAAAGATTTCTTTTTAGATCTATTAGATATTTGTTTTTTTTTAAAAGTGTCCTGTTTGGATTGTTTTGGATTAATTTTAATATTCTGCCGAATTTCGCCCATAAAAGCACAGTGAGACGCATAATTTATTTAAATTTGTCCATAATTTAGCCTGTGACATAAAAATTTTATAAAGCCTAAGCGAAATGTATCACTTAGATTTCGGCAAATATGAAGTCAGTCATGAAGCTTGTTTAAAATATAATCCTCCTAGCAGCATTAATAAGTTTTGAGCATAAGATTCTGATAAAGATAGTTATTTTATTCATACCACTTATTAATTTACGTACAGTTCTCACAGTTAATATTGAATTCAGTAATTCATCATAATCATATTTGAATACAATTAAATGTTAATTTGTTTACGCAAGCATGGATTTTCTTATTAGTTGGGACAGCAAAGCAAGCCTTAACTATTTATAGGCCGTATTCATAAATACATACTCAAAATACAGGCAATTAATTTGACAAGTGCCAGATTTAGATTTTAATCTTAGCAAAAGAATTAAAAGTATTGACTGTTTAACTATTTTGATATCGAGGTGTTTTTGAGCTAAAAATGATTTTTCACTTATTTAAAAAGAAAAGGGAAATTGTAAAAATTAATTTAAAAGACATAGATTCGTGGATTCAAAAAACAATTGAAAGCAAGAATTTGGGGTTAAAAATAGGTATTTTCAAACGTGAATTAAACTCTAAACGAGTTAAATTAAAAGAATTGTTGGCAGATCTCGATGAGAGCCGTATCAAAGATGAATCGGTTATTCCTGAACGTGCGAAAAACATGTTTGAAGGTAATAAAAAATCATATATTCAGAAGATTTCTTTATTTCTTGATAAGATTGATTTTCCAAATGATATTTCGGAAATTGAGTCTTTTCTTGAAAAATTATCTGAAGATTTGGAATCTCTTGCTCATGACACTAATAAAAATTTTTTTATTATTAAAGAATTTGTTGAAGATGATGTTCGCATAGTTGCAAGTAAATTAAAAGAGCTTGATGTTTTAATTAGTTCCATACGTTCATCTATTGAAAAAAGTGCTCTTGGAAAGTTTAGCAAATTAAAAGAATTAATAAGTACATATAATGATACTGTTTTAAAACTTGAAGATGACTCTAAGATGCTTGAGGGTGTTTTAAAAGCTAAAGTTGGTGAATTAGATAGACTTGAAAGTATTACTTCGAAGATAGAGTTGTTAAAAAAATCTAAGCACCACGATGAGTTTTTTAGTATTGAATCAAGGAAAAAAGTTCTTGAAGAAGAAATTAAGGTTCTTGAATATTCGCTTATTAATTTATTTTCAGGCATTAGTTCTGTTTTGAAGAAGTTTTCAAAAAAGAAAAAGAATGAAGTTGCAAGTGCATATTCTGATAATGCTGTTTCCGCTTTAGTTAATGATTCTGGTTTTGAAATTTTTAAAGTTTTAGAGTCCGCTATAAAAATTAAAGATTCGCTTGATTTGAAAGATTCTAAGTTAAATAAATTTGAAGCTGAAGTTGAGGCAATACAAAATGCTGATTTGAAAAAATTGAGAAAAGATATATTGTCTAAGCGTCAGGATTTAGTTGATATTTCTAATAGATTTAAAAATCATTCTTTTAAACTTAATTTAATGGAGCTTGAGGGTCGTAAGAGTAGTGTTGAGCAAAATATTTTAGATATTGAACGTGAGATAGAAGAACTTGAAAATATTATTGAGCGTAATAATCCTAGGCTTATTAAACAGAAAATGCGTGATTTGATTAAAGAGATTGATGAATATACTGAGTTGATATGATGATTAAAACAATTGATGAATTTTTAAATTTGTTTTTACTTAAACCTTCTTTTAGTTATGTTAAAGTTGGGCGTGATTATTTTTTAGATAATGATGATTTTAATTTATTTTTAAGTAATTCTAGTTTAAGACCTGTATCTCAAGGCGGATTTCTTGGTAGAGATGATAAATTTTTTGAGCCTAGTTTGTTTTTGCTTGAGTATTTATCTAAATACTCGAAGAATAAGGTTTTTTTAAATGATGAAGCGGCGTGGCTTTTTTTGTGTGGACGAGATGCATTTATGAGTAGCATAGAAAAAAATAATGCTAGCAGCGCAATTTGTTTAGTTCAAAATAGTTTTGATGAAAATCTTGGTTATGGCGTTATATCTAAGCACAAAGGTAAAAAGATTATGAGGAATCTTAAAGATAGAGGTGATTTTCTTAGACGAGAGAAATAATTTGTTATGTTATTAGAGTTTAATTTTTATTTTTTATGCATGTAATAAATTATTTGTGTTCTTTTGTCTACAAGCAGCGTTATTTCTTTTTGTTTTTTGGGCTTTTTATTATTGCATCTATTGCAGGCAGGGTTTTTCCTTCAAGAAGTTTTAGGCTTGCGCCACCTCCTGTTGATACGTGGTAGAATTCTTGGTGTAATTTTAGTTTTTCTGCGATGCTTGCTGTGTCGCCTCCTCCTATTATTACTTTTATATCTTTTTGTTTGGCCAGGTATTGCAGTATTTTTTTTGTGCTTTTGGCAAATTCTTCTTTTTCGTAATATCCTAGGGGTCCGTTCCAAATTATTGTTTTGCTTTGTGAAATTATTTTTTTGAATTCTTTTGTTGTCTCTTTGCCTATGTCAAGTCCTAGTAAGTAAGAAGGGATATTATTTGGTTTCATGTTTATTATTGTAGAAGGATTATCCGCATCATCTGCTACAATTATATCTTTTGGCAGTATTACTTTTTCGTTATTTGCGAGCATTTTTGCATTCATTAAGTATTCTTTATCTAGGAGGCTTTTCCCTATGCTGTATCCTTTTGCTTTGTAGAATGTGAATATCATTGCACCTCCAAGTAAAATGTTATCTACTTTGTGTAGTAGGTTCATTATTAGTGGTAGTTTTGTTTCGAGTTTTGCTCCTCCAAGTATTGCTGTTACTGGTTTTTTTGGGTTTGTTAATGTGTCTTCAAATATTTTAAGTTCTTTTTCTACAAGTAGTCCTATTCCTGAAGGGATGTATTTCGTGATTGCATGTACTGATGCGTGTTCTCTGTGGCAAACTCCGAATGCGTCGTTTATATATATGTCAGCGTGTTTTGCAAGTTTTTTTGCAAATTCGTTATCATTTTGTTTTTCTTCTTCTCTAAATCTTAGGTTTTCAAGTATGACTATTTTTGCATCTTTGGGTTTTGGAAATTCTTGTATATCTGTTGAGTCATCTAGTTTTATTACTCGTCTTCCTGTTAGTTTGTATATTTTTTCGGCAATTTTTTGTGTTTTGTATTTTTCTTCTGTTTTTTTTGGTCTTCCTAGGTGTGTTGCAATTATTATTTGTGCGGCGCCTTCTCTGATTAATTTTTTTATTGTTGGTAGACTTGCTCTTATTCTAAAATCGTCTAGTATGTCTCCTTTATCGTTTACTGGTACGTTGTAATCTGTTCTTAGAAGTATTTTTTTGTTTTTTATATTAAAATGTTTTATTGTTGGAAGATTCATTAGTTTTATGAAGTTATGAGAATATATAAATATAACTATTGAATTTCTAAATAGTATGAATATAAGTGTTGTTTTAATAAATCCTTTGTATCAAGGTAATGTTGGTGCTATTGCTAGATCCATGGCGAATTTTGATTTATCTGAGCTAATTATTGTTGGTGATTTCTCTATTGGTGATGAGGCTAGGTGTCGGGCGAAACATGCAAATAGTATTCTTGATAATGTTTCTTTTTGTGAGTCTTTTGATTTGTTAAAAAATGATTTTGATTTAATTATTGGAACAACGGGGATTATTGGTACTGA
This sequence comes from Candidatus Woesearchaeota archaeon, assembly GCA_046543095.1. Classification (GTDB taxonomy): domain Archaea; phylum Nanobdellota; class Nanobdellia; order Woesearchaeales; family 21-14-0-10-32-9; genus 21-14-0-10-32-9. Next base: position 24,188 of record JBKHAC010000014.1, read on the forward strand.
TTATAACATTCCTAGAAGTCCTTTAACTTTATGTGAAACCTCTTGTGAATTGAAAGATTTTAGTGGGCGTGTTGCTTTAGTTTTTGGGTCTGAGGCTACAGGTCTTAGTAATGAGCATTTGCTTTTGTGTGATTTTACTTTGCATATTCCTACTAGTGTTAATTATTCTGTTTTGAATTTGAGTCATGCTGCGAGTATTGTTTTTTATGAGTTTTTTAAGTTGAATTCTTCTGTTTCAGGATTTGTTCGTGAAAATCATGTTATTGCGAGTAGTCGTGAGCGTGATGAAGCTGTTAGAATTGTTGATGATGTTGTTGGCGTTATGTCTTTTAAATCTGAGAGTGATAGGGATACGCAGAGAGTTGTTTGGCGTAGGATTTTGGGCAAGAGTTTTTTAACTCGTAGGGAGCTTTTTTCGGTTATTGGTTTTTTTCGTAATGTTTTATTTGAGTATAATAAAAAGAAGAAATAGTTAATTTTGTGAGCGCCATATTTATTGACTGGTTATTTAAAAATTAGTTGTAAATATTAGTTGTTATTATTGAAGTATTTTTTTAGGGGGTTTAATGCTATCTTTGTCCATTCTTCTATTTGTTCGTCTCTTGATAATACTAATTGTTCAAGTTCATTCATAGTTATTAATTTTCCACTTTCCATTTCTGCGTCTTTTGGAGTGATTATTTCTGCATCTGTTTGTATTATATATATTATTCCGAAGTGTACTTTTCCTACGCTGTTTGAATCATCGTTTATATAGCCTATTATTTTTGGCGTTATTTTTCCGTGTATGTTTACTTCTTCATTTATTTCGCGAAGCATACTAGCGTAAATTGGGTTTTTTGAGTCATCATCTATTTTTTCTATATGTCCTCCGACGCCTAAAGCCCATTTTCCTTGTAGTCTTTTCTCCGTATAATTTTTATCTTTTTTGGCTCTTTGAAATGTGAATATTTTTTTTGTTTGAGGATTTAGTATTATTGCGTAGGCTATAGGTTGTTTGTAATTTGGGTCTTCTTCTGCAATACCTCTTTTTATGAATTCGTAGTTTTTTAGAATTTTTGTCTCGAAGTCTTCTTGGTTTTGTGGTTTAAATCCTTGAAATGTGTTTTGTCCTAGTAGTACTTTTGTTTTTACCACCATTATTAATTGGTCATATTTATTCATTTTTATTACATCCTCTTAAAATATTAACTAAGTACTTTTATGTACTTTTGTGTAATTTTTATTAATTTAATTTTTACAAGTATTTTTTAAACAATGTTGGCACTCTTAATTTAGGTGTTTTTTTGTTTTTTGTTTAAATTTTTTATTTACTCATATTCATTGCGAAAGTTTCTGAAGGTAATGCTCCAAGGTTTTGTGTTATTGGCGTACTCATTAATTGTACTATAGCCATTAATTGTACTGCTATAATTAATGATAGTGCAAATATTATTAGCATTGTAATTATTTGAACAGTATTTGCGCCTGTAAGTTCAATCATTGCTCTTATAAATATTGCAAGTGCTATCATTATTGTAAATAAAAGCGTTATAAGGCCTAACATATATCCTATCTGAGGAAGTAGTATTGCTAATGAGGTAATTAATAATCCTGTTGATATTATTAGTGCTGTTTGTACTACTGAGACTAATGAATCTTTGTATTTGCCTTTACCAGTCATTGATTTTAATATAATATAATAAATTAGTGCTCCTATTGGTGCTAGAATGAAATAGGTCATGGTTGAAGTTATTGCGGCAATTATTATATTTACAGGCGAATTTATTTTTATTATTAAAATAATTGTTGCTATTGCAAATAGTATTGATGCTATTGTGAGAGTTATTATTTGATTTTGAATTGATTTTGTTTTTTTTTCATGTTTTATTGTGTTTAATGGGGAAAATAAGTCATTTATCATTATTCATATCACCTTTTATTTGTTAATTTGGGAAGTTTTTTATATTTTGTTATTTTCTTTTGTTTTTATGAGTAAGGATAAAAAAAGAGGTTCTGATAAGAGAAAAGGTTTTTTTATTTGGTTTTTAATTAGTCTTGGCAGGGCGTTTTGGTTTATTTTGAGAATTCCTTATTTTGTTATAATATATGTTTATCTTTTAGTTAAGTCTTTGTGTTGTAAGACTAAGGTTCCAAGTGCGAGCGATATTGCTTTTGTTAAAGGTAAAATTAAATCAAGTTCTGAAGACATTTCTAAAAATGTTTCTTTTGATGTTCTTGATTCTTTAAAGGGTGAGTTTAAAGATTTTGTTTCTTATATTAAAAAGAATGATTCTTTTATTGCGATTACTATTGGTGCTCGTGGCGCTGGGAAAACTGCGACGTCGCTATCTTTTATGGAGAAGCTTCGTGGGTCTAAAAAAAATTATTTTGCTATGGGTTTTTCTCGTGATGCACTTCCAGATTGGATTTTTCTTGTGGAAGATATTTCTAAAATTAAAAATGATTCTCTTGTTTTAGTTGATGAAGGAGGAATTTTATTTTCGTCAAGAGAGACTATGTCTAGTGCAAATAAGCTTTTATCTGATCTTTTGATGATTTCTCGTCATAAGAATATTAGTATTATTTTTATTTCTCAAAATTCGTCTAATTTGGAGATTAATACTTTGCGTCAGGCCGATGTTTTGATTTTAAAGAAGCATTCTTTGCTTCAAAAGAATTTTGAACGTAAAATTATTGCGAAGCTCTATGAAGAGTACGAGTCTGGTTTTGAAAAATTTAAATTAAAAAAGGGGTTGTCTTTAATTTATGCTGATAAGTTTATTGGTTTTGTAGATGTTTCTTTGCCTAGTTTTTGGTCTGATAAGACTAGTAAGAGTTTTGAGAGTGTTCACTCTAGCGATTCTAAGCGTAAAAAAAATGATGAGCTCAAATGAATAATTCTTAGCATATTGCAGGTATTAATTCAGGCCTTATGGCGTAATTAAACTCAAGACCATCGTAATAGGTCTTTATTATAAAGAAATCTTCTTCCAATACAATCGCAGTTACGCCGTAGTCTTCATAGAATTTTAAGAAATCTAAAGGGTACCTTGGTTTAATGCCTTTTAAAAGGAATAATTCTTCACACTTATCTAAATTAAAATATATGTCTGGTTCGTCATAGGATTTGAAAAATTGTTCTGTAAATTGATCTGCGTGTTCCAATATTTTAAATTTTTCTGAATTCAATCTATAAAAATTTGTATATACGAATTCTTGTCCGTCTATTATTGTTGTATATTCGTAATCAATTAAAAACACATCTTGATCTAAGTGAATTGAAAAAAAGTCTATTGTAAATTCTTCTAAGTTTTCTTTATATCTTTCATTTATTAATGATAATGTTGATGTAGCACAGTATTGAAATTCGTTTCTAAGTAACTCCAGGATACTATTTGCGAAATTTAATTTTGTATTAGATGTTATATGTGTCGAGTCACCATATCTATCATATGTTGTTAAAAAAATTTGGTTTTGATATATAAGCACATTTTGAGGATATATATTTTCTTCTATAAATCCTCCTTGATTTATAATTTCAGTCATATTTGTTCTTGTAAGATCATCAAAACAAGTATTTACCACATAATTTACTTGATCTAATATGGGCGAATTTGAATTCAGTTGGTCTGTTTTTTTTGTTGTGCTCAGCACTATTATTGTTGTGGCTAATAAGACTATACCTAGTATTACAAAAATTGTTACTTGTCCTTTTTTATTTAACACTAAATCACCTTTTAATCTACGAATATGGATATTATACCTATATCATCTTGACGATGACCATGTATAAACATCGCTTCATCCACGTATTTGAAAATATTTTGTTCTGCTTCAAGAGGATTAGCCGCATTTCTTAAAATAGTCTCAAAATCTCTTTCCCGTCTTATAGGATTATTATGAGATACTTTACTCAAACCATCTGATGAAAACATTATTTTGTCTTTAGGTTTTAATTGATAAACGCCGAAGTGCGGTTGAAATGAACCTGAGCTAACAGCACCATCACCTATTTGATAAGGAAGATTTGGCATTACAGCTTGCGTTTTACTTCCACCTGTATAAATAACAGTACTTGGATTTGTCTCAGATAATATTCTAGCCCCATCAAATAATGTGCCTTCGCCTGCCTGACCGCCCCATTTAAATTGTTCTACATGAAACAACTTATTATTTCTAACTATTCTTGCTTCGGCATCACCTAATGTGAACATCAACAAACGCTTATCATCTGTTATAATTCCAACGTTAAATGTTGATGTTGCACCCTCAGTTGTTCTTTTTATGTAATCGTCTAATTGTTTTAAATGAATATTTAATTCTTCATGTATTTTACTATAAGCGTCAGGTTTTCCTTTATGTTGCGAGTATAGACTTGCCATTTTATCTGCTAAGCCTTCTATGTTATTATCTCCTCTAACGAGAATTCTCGCAGAATCTGCGGCTTTACTTCCTGCGCCGCTAACACCATCTGCAACAACAAATGATTTTGCTGTAGGATTCACATAAACTGCGTCTTGAACCACGCCACCATGACCTGAAACTATTCTTTGAGAGACTTTACCTCTACCTATGTCGACTGTTTCTGTTGGCTGTTTTTTTGTGCTCGCAGCAGGGTTTGGTTTTGTCGTTGTCTTTTTTGGTTCAGGATTTATTGTTGATCTTCTGTTATTTATGTTTTCTTTTGCAGCTGTTGCTTTTTGTTTTGTTGCTTGTCCTGTCGCTGTCGCACTCGCTGCGCGCGCATTATTAACTGGGAGTACATCTTCAACTATGTTCAAAATATATTTATATTCTTGGTCAACATAATCTATTAGTATTTGTTGTTTTGTTTGTACCGCAAAAGCTCTTGCTGATTTGTATTGTTGTTCAAGTTGTGGCAGGAATCTTTGTCTTAGTTTTTTGCTCATCGCAGGTGTTATTTCTTTTGCACCTCTCATACTCGCATCAACTTTACTAAGACCTGAACTTGCCATCACATACATATCATCCACTTTTTTTGTGAATGTTCCTCTCCAGCCCCAGTGTTGGCCCCCTTGCATCGCCTGTCCAAATACGTTATCAAACACGTGGCTTGATCTTTGATCATATGATTTCCAATAATTACTCATAAAGGGCTGTTTTTTACTATTAGGCGCTGTCATTCTTATTCTAGCGCCCGCAGTTCCTCTTGTTGTTGATTTTGTTGCTGAGGCAATTCTTGAAGATGCTTTTTCTGATTTACGAAAATACTCTGCGAATTTTTTACCAAAATTCTTTGAGGTAAATCTGGCAGTTTTATCTGCTGCGCCTTTATAAAAACCTGTAAATCCTCCTGCATACATCGCTACAGAAAAAATTAATGATTCAACGCATCTATCTAATGTGTCAGTATTTGTGCGTAAGTCGTACTCATCATATTCTCTGTATAAATCTTCTTTAGAATATCTTGTCTCAGCAAAACAAAGTCTATGTTGATATAATTCTAATCCGCCAAAACCTATTAATGCAGATATTCCTAATGTTGCAAGTATTGGTTTTACCATAGTTGAACGGGCAAATATTGCAAAACTGCTTGAGGCTATTTTTGCAGCAAGACCGCTCAGCAAATACGGGATTGCATAATAACTTAAAGCGACACCGACGACTATTTGTCCTGTAAGGTCGAAGTATCCTCTTATATTTAATCGCCTTTGTTGCGTTCCTAAAAAATCCAGTTGAGTTCTCAGCGAGTTCGATGCATGATTAAAAAATGCATCTAAATTAGAATATCCTCCTTTAAAGTTATCATCATATATGTAAAATTTGTTGATTTTTTCAGCATATATTGCTTCGCAGGCGTCATAATGATCTTTTGATACTAGTTGCATCCTGCATAAAAATAATGAGTCTATAGCACTAAGATAAGTGAATGAATCATGAAGTACCGCAGGCGTGAAGTATGCATTATTCAATAATTCGTGTATTTGAGTATAATCTTCTAGTTTTGTTTTTAAAATTGTATTTGACGCTTCTTTATTCAAATTTGAACTTGTTGCAAGTTCATTTAATCTAGTGTGTATTAGTGGTTTTCTAGATGTTTCATATAGATAAGATCCTTGTTTTACTGCTAGTTCGCTTACGACTTCTAGTGATTGTTGAATTGGTGCATTCATACCAAAACTTAACGGTCTTTTAATTGTTAAAGAAAAATATTCTCTAACTCCGCTCCAGAAAGTATCAGGATCGTCAGTTTTTCCATATATCGTATTTGATGCCAAATCTATAGCGCCTAATGTGTCGCTATATATCGCCATATTATTTACTAATATGATGTCTGAAATGAATTGGTGCACATCAGTTGCTATTGCTTGTTTTTGATGTTGATTGAGATCATTCAGACTTAGCACGATGTGCTTTGCTGCAACTTCTCCTTCTCCTATTTCTGCAAGTACTTCAAATAAATCTGTAATTGAGCTATAAAATGAATTAAAATCATTTGCGTGTACGAATTTATAATATGCGTTTAGGAAGTTCGCTACTGAATTTTCTAATTTTTCTTCTTGAAACAGTGTTAGTTCTTCGTTCATTATTTTTCTATTTGCGCTTTCTAGAACTCTATCTAAATCGAATTCTACTGCTGATTCTTCTCTAATTTGATCTTCTGTTAATATGCGTACAACCCCTGAATTTCTCGAGTCTCCATACCATCCTCTTGTTGTTGTTCTATCGTCTTGATTCGCTGTAACATATATTTTATACTCTCCTAGCATAAATATGGGTATGTCTATATCAAATGTTAACGTTTCATATTCGCCGAATCCTATTTCTGATTCATCTTCTTTTGAGTAAGGCAGTACTGATTCTACTAATGTGTGTGAATAATCTTCTGTTAAATGTTTAATTTCAGCCCTTATACTTAGAGGTTCATAGCCTAGATTATTTACTTTAACTTTCAAGGTTGCTTGTTTGTATTGTGAATTTTCATCTAAAATTATTGTTTGTATGGGGGAATCATCATTTAATATAATTGAATCTATAACTAATGGTTCTTCCACTCTTTGAATAGTTGCGATATCAGCATCTAATCCTTGTATTTCTGATTCTTGACTTAGGATATCTATCAAGGGCGATTTTAATATTTTGCATTGTTCTTTGCAAGTCCCTTGCGTCGGCGTGTTCATACATGAAGATAAATCATTTTTACATCCGTATGTACAGGGTTCTTGATTTAAGTCACCGCATCCGTCATTTATTTCTTTGGCGCATACATAGCCTAATGATTCATATTTTTTTGTCCATTTATCTTCTTCTAGTTCAATAATTGTTAGTCCTTTTAATTGTGGTTGTTTTATTGTAAATGAATACCATTCCCCTCCTTTTTTCCTGCAATTATCTAGTTCGTCTTGTTCTTTAAAAAAGCATGATTGGATAGTTTGTGCCTCTATTTGTTTTTCATCATATACTGCGTATGCATAACTGTTTATTGTATTGTAGTATTCATTATCAGAATATATTTTCAGTAATTCCTCGTTTTCTTGTTTATTTTTTGTTTGTTTTATTTTATCTAGATTTTGTTTTGCTTCTCGTGATTTTTCTTGGTCGAATTGTTTATATGTTACCCAGCCATCAGAGGCATACATCCCGTAAAATCTTAATTCATCCTGAGAAGTTAATTCGTAATACTCTTTTTGTTTTGATTCGTTATCATATGTGCTTAAAATTATCTCTGTTTCGAGTATGTATACTTGATCATTCCTATCAGCCCATGCTCCGCCTTGTATTCCTCCATAAGCGTGGTGGGGGTGTTCTATTACAAATTCACATGCATTTCCTGCTCTGGGTGTTATTTTTAGGGGAACTCTGTCATAGTAGGGTTCATTTTCATCAGTTGTTTTTAGTTTAATGTATGTTTGTATTTGTTCTATTTCTTGATTTGAGCCTAGTACATTTGAGCAAGTTGATTTTTCTTGATAATTTTTTATATCTCCATCTACCTTACTGTGATCATCTAACCAGATTAGTAAATAGAATCTATCTGAGTTTTCAAATGCTGGAAGTCTATTTCCTGTTTGAGCATCATCATCGACGATTTTTGAAGTAGTTAAGAATACTTCTGAATGGAGTTTTTTTTCTGTTTCAATGACATTTATCTCTTGATTTTTTATTTTTGTTATTATTATTTCTTCTTGAGTCGAACTTATTTTTAGCGTGTTTTGTTTTGTTTCTATTATTTTTGTTGTATTTTTAGTTATTAAGTCTGTGATTATTTTTTTTGTATTTTGTTTTAGTTCGTCCGCAGGATTTGTTTTTTGAAAGTCGTGTAGTTGATAAAAATCGTAGTTTTCGTAATTTTGGTCGTTTATTTTTGTTGTGACAATCAAATTATCATTCACTATTATTATAGGCTGTTCTATAGCTGGTGAAAAAAACACGTCTTCAGCGCCTGCTTCTTGAACTATTATTATTTTTAAGTTCGAGTCATCATAGTTGCATAAAGTGTAATCTTCTTGATTGTTGGTTTCGCTGGTTATTATTTCGCAGTCAATAGTGTCTTTCATATCTTTTACGGCGTTCTTAAAATCGTTTTCAGAGATTATTATTTTTGTAATTACATCCGCTTGTATATCTTTTGTTATATCTGTCACTTCGTTTAAAAACGTATTCGTAGAATTATGTGCTTTAAAACTCTGTGTTGCTAATAATATGTTTGTTTTGTATTCGTGTAAGTATTTTGTTAGCGAATAAAACATAAATAAATCTTCTGATTTTCTATTTATTATTACATTCAAATCATGCGATACGCTAAATTCAACTATATTAGTAGGAGGTAAATTTTTGTCCTTTTTTATTATAGCATAGAAGTTTTGTCCTTTTTCTTGTGATAATTTTGTTACTTCATTTATATTTGAATCTTGTATTAGTGAATCTATTTTGTAAGTTTTTGTTTGTTCTAATAATCCTTCACCGTGGCTTATTTCAGTTATAGATGGGGACTTAGAGTTATTAGTTATATTATATATCACATAGTGGTATTTTGTCTCTTCAAACACTAGTAATATTAGTTTATTTTCTCCGTTTGTTTCATCATGCAATAATAAGCTATTTTTTAGTTTGTCCTTTAATATTTTCTCTACAAATGGCAGATCAGTATAAGTTATTGTTTTTAAGTCTTTGAATTTGTTTTCAGTCTCATCTAAAAATTTTATATTTAACTTAGTATTATCCTGGTTTTTTGAAAAAAACAAGAAGTAGTTTGTTGTTTCTTGAACTATATTATCATCTATGCTTTTAGAAATTGTGAGGTCAGGACAATTTTTTTCTTCAATTACGCAAAAGGAATGTTCTACCTTATTATCACAGGAGCAAAAGTTCCCAATTCGTCCTCCAAAAGTGTTACATTGTATGTTGCCACATCCTCGATATTGTGTTGTTTGAGTATTTTCACTCACATGATTAATCGTGCAATTTAAGTCTTCAGGCAAGTTATTTACTAGTGTATTATCGGGTTCATCTTCAGTTTCAGGAACGTTCGTCATTTGAGTTTGTTGAGCGTAAACCACTGAAGGAGATATTAAGAGAGATAAACTTAATATAATTAAAAAATAGACTTTGAAATTTTTAAACATCCTCTCTTAATTATAGTAGCAGTATATAAATTTTACTATTTCATAATGCGCGGAGAGCTCGAGATACTTTGAAAATTTAGTTTATTAGCTGCTAGAGCATAGAAGAA
>JBKHAC010000037.1:0-7414 GCA_046543095.1 Candidatus Woesearchaeota archaeon
TTGCGGCGCTAAGTGCACTAAGTGCCCCGTCCGCTGTGCTTGCGCCTGTTCCTCCATGTCCTATTGTGAGTGTTCCTCCAAGTGTCATTGTGCCAGAAGTTGTAATGGGGCTATCTGAAATAGTAATGCCTGTTGTGCCTCCGTTGATACCTACACTGGTAACGCTTCCATCTCCGCTTCCGACTGGGACGCATTCAACTCCGCTCGTGGTTGTGTTCATTACTACTTGTCCTGCGGGGCAATTTCCTGTTTTTGCGGCGCTAAGTGCACTAAGTGCCCCGTCCGCTGTGCTTGCGCCTGTTCCTCCTTGATTTATTGGTAGTGTTCCTTCAAATCCATCTCCTAGGTCTGGGCAGTTTGTTCCGTTGGCGAGGCACACATTTTTTCCTTGGCTTATTATTTGTCCTGTAACGTTTATTGCTGTTGGTGCTCCCATTGATCCGAATCTTACTGTGCCTCCGCTTCCGATGATTAGTTCGTTTGTGGATATTATTTCAAGTCCTGCTGCGGTGCCTATTATTTTGTTTGGGTTGGATGATGCCACCCCGTCTGCTCTTATTGTGAGGTATGGGCCAAATAGTCTGTCATCTACCCATATTCTTTGTGTTCTTATAGAATCGGACACATTTATGCTTCCTGTTATATTGCTATCGCCTAGTTTTAATACGTATAAGGAGTCGTGTCCGGGGTCGTTAAATGCCAGAGTGTTTGTTGTTAAGATTATTATTGTTATAAGGGTTAATAAATATAGGTGAGTGATTTTTTTTTTCATTCTATCACTCTCCTGTATGGTATTACGTTTCCTCTTATTGTCATATCTCCTCTTTGTCTGTTTATTGATGCGAGGAGTATGTCTCTTTTGTTTGTGATTGCGCTATTTCCTGGTTTGAGTATTATGTTTGTGTTTGCTTCGTGGAGTGTTCCTTTTAGGTATAGGTTTCCTGTTTGGGTTCCTATCCATATTGTTGATGTGAATTCTCCGTTGTTATTTACGTAGCCTAGTTTGTAATCTTCTGGGTTTGCTTGGCCTTCTGCGTTTTCTATGAAGTCGCCTTTAATTAATAGGTTTCCTATTGGTGTGAATTTTGCAACTATTTCTCCTCTTGTGTTTTCTATTATTAATTCTTCTTCAGGGAAGTATGTTGTATTTTGTTGTTGTATGCAGTCCAGAGGTCTCGCGTTTGGATTTGGGTGGTTGCAGTCAATTATTTCTTGTGGTTCTTGTGTTGTGTTTGTTTGTGTTTGATTTTCTGTTTGATTAATTGTTTGATTGATTATTTGATTATTTGTTTGATTTGTTTGTTCGTTTTGAGTTATTGACTCGTTTTCTGTTATTGATTCATTTTCTGTTAAGTACTCGTCATCTGGTTCTATTGTTATATTGTCTTCTAGTTCATCATTTAGTTCTGGTTTGTCTGATTTTTCTTCCTCTATTTGTTCATCTTCTATAGTTTCATCAGACGCCGTATTATTTTCTAGTTCTGTTTCTGTAAAGTTATTATCTTTTTGTATAGTTATATTAAATGCGTTGCTTATTATAAGCGTGTTATTTTCTACCGCGTATATTCTTGAGTCCCATGTTCCTTCTTGTTTTGCTATAATTGTTATTTCATTATTTTGTATACTGAAATCATATCCTTCGCTTGTTTTTAGATCAAATGTTAAATTTTTACCTGTGAAGTATTCTTGTGCGTTTATTGTTTTATTTTCGGAAATGTTTATCAGTATATTTTGTATTTCTTGTTTTATTCCATTATCAAAATTTTGTTTTTCTTTAACATAACTAATATTATTTAAAATTAGTTTTCCTCCATCGATTTCTATTATTATTTTGTTTATTGTTGTCTTTTGTAGCTTGCAGGTGTTTGTGCATAGATTAGTAAATTCTTTTGTGTATATTTCATTTTTTGTATTATTTTCTGTGTTTGTTTCTTGTATATTATTAGTTTCTTCTTTAGTTGTATTCTCTGTGTTGTTTGCATGTCTATCTTGGTCAATTTCTTCATTAAATGTGGTTTCAGTATTATTTTCATAAATTATATCTTGAGGCATTTCAGTATTATTTTCTTTGAATTTGAGGTCTGCGCTATCATTTTGAGTTTTATTTTCTTGTGTATCTTCTGTTAGTTGTTGTAGTTTTTTTGTGTTATTTTCTATTTTGTTTGCTGTTGCCATCGCAGTTATTGTTTGTGTAGTTCTATCCGTATCTGTTATTTTTATTTCTGCTATAAGTATTTGTATGCCGCTGTTTGTTTGTGCATATATTCTTGCTGAGTCGTTTGTTTTTCCTTCAAATATTCCTGTTGCGCTCAATCGCACTATATCAGTTAGATTAATTGTTGTATTAGTGCTTTGCGCGTATTCTTCATTTATTGATATTGTTTGTGTTTGTACAGTTCCTTGGGTGACTAGTCCTGTGAAGTTATTTGTGATTATTATTAAGCTTAGTAAGACTAGGGCTATTGTTAATGTGAGGAGTGTTGACTCTTTTGATTTTGATTTATTATTTTTTTTAATCATAAATCATCCTCCTCTTGTTTTATTCCGAGTTTTTCAGCAAACTCAATGATCTTGTATGAATTTTTTATTTTTTGTTTAGCAGATTTTTCAAATTTTGATACTGCTGCTTGAGAAATGTTTAATCTTTTTGCCACATCTACTTGTGTTAAGCCCTCAGTATATCTGAGTTTTATTATTTCTATCTCTTTTTTTGTTATCAAAAGTTTCTATCCTCGAATAAATTTTAATGTTTCCAAAAACAAACACAAATATAACCTTTTAAAGTTATAAAAGCTATATAATAAATACAAATGTTATAATTAATATAAACATTATATTAAATACAACTTATTAAAGTTATATTATTTAATTAATATTTAAATGTTTCGACAAACACCCCTCGGAAAGTTTGAATTTCATCTTAAAACAATATCTAAGAAATTCATTAAATAAAAGATGCGAATAACTCGCGCTAACTATTTTTGCCCAAATGTTTTTATATCAGTTTACTTTTTCTCCTAATTATGAAATCAAAAGAAATTAAAGAATATGTTACTGAAAAAGGTTATTTGCATTTAAACGTTTTATTTGAGGTCGTGGGCAATCCTAAAGAGCACGTTGAGGCTATGATTAAAAAAGTTCTCGAAGGAGTTAGAGCGAATAAAGACATTATTGTAATATCTGAGGATTTTGGTGAGGCAGAAGATGCGGGTGATGGCTTATTTGGCACGTTTTGTGAATGTGAATTATTAATTAAAGATCTTAATTTATTATCTTGGCTCGCATTTAATTTTTCCCCTGCATCAATTGAGATTAAAGCGCCTAAAGAGCTAATCATTAAAGATAAGAAGATGACTGACTTTATGGGTGATTTATTATCTCAGCTTCATCAAAATAATATGCTTGCGATGCAATCAAAATCTGAATCTAAATCTTTACTTATGAATTTTAATGCTCTTGTAAGAAACACTATTTTAATTGTTTTAAAAGATGGTGCGCGCCACGCATCAGATATTGGCAAGAGCGTAGGTATTACCGAGAAAGGTATTGTGCCTGTTCTTGAGGCTATGATTAAAGAAGGTACTGTTCGTAAAGATGGTGATAAGTTTATTCGCATCAAATAATTTTTTATTTTTTATAAATTAATTTTTTATAAATTATCAAGGGTTATTTTTTTATTAGTTTCTTATTTTTTGCTTTTTTTCTAATTGTGTTTTTTATTTCTTTTGAGAACAGAAGTATTATTGATATTATTACAATAGCTGCGAATATTATTTGTTTTTTGTTATTTTTTATAAATGACATATTATTTATTTGTGGCATTTTGTCTATCGTTTCATTTTCTAGGTTGTGAATTTCTTTTTTTGTTTTGTTTTTTTCGTTTTGTAAATTATTAGTTGTGTTTGTTTGTTGTGTGTTTTCTATTTTTTCATCAGTTGTTTGTTGTATTTTATTAATATCTAAATTTTCTAGTTCGTCTTTATGTTTTGTATCTTTTGGGTCTTGTTCATCTCTCTCGAGGTTTAATTTTAATATTGCGATGTCTTGCGTTATGTTATTTGAAATTAGCTCAGCTATTATAACCTCGTCGTGCGATGTTATATTGAGCGGTATTGTAACTTTTTTTTCAAATGTGTTTATTTTATGTGTTTCGTTTTGCGTGATAATATTTATTTGCACATCAGTCTCGCCTTGCCATGTTATTATTGCATTTATTGTTCCATCATATTTTCTTTTTAGGGTGTAAAAGCTGTTTATTATTATGTCGTCGTTGTTTAAATTATTTTCTTGTTCTGATTCTTTTGTAGCTTTATTTATAGTTATTATTTTTTGTTCGTTTAATCCTAGTCCTTCTGCTTTTAGTGAATATTCTAGTTCACCTTCTTTTAGGTTTTCAGTTATTTTAAAAGGTATTTTTAAATTGAATTCTGTGTTTTGTTTTTGCACGTATATTTTGAATACATCGCCGTATTTTTTTCCGTCAAGTTCTAGTTGCAAGTTTATCAATGTTTTTTGCATTTGGCCTTTATATCCGTCAAGCTCTACTATGATAATATCTCCTGGTTTTGCGTGATTCGGCGTATTTATTTTTAGGTATGTCTCTTTTTCTTCAGTCTCAGTATTTTTTATTGTGACTATTTTTGTGTATGTCTCGTTACATTCGGTTATTTTGGCTTTAAGTAGAAATGTTTTCTCCGCATCAGTTATTCTTGGAGTGTGTGTTTTAGTTGTTTTTGTTGTTGTCTCAATTTTTGTTTTTGTGATTGTGCTAAATAAATCTTCCACCCAGTACTCTATTGGGTTTTGAAAGGAGGATGTGTTCGCGCAGTCTTTTATTAAGAATTGTATGCTCTCGCCTGCTGAATATATTTGTTTTTCTGTAATTATTTGTAGTTCGCACTGGCAAATATTTTCATCTGTGATTTGAGTCGTGTTTTCTTGAGTCTTGTTTTCATAAATATTGTTTGTTTCATTTTCATAGGGCGCAGTAATATTTTGTTGCGGCGTTGTAATATTTTCAGGCGGTAAATTTATAGTTTCATTAGTTGCAGTATTATTTCCTGTTGTCTCGTTAAGAGGATAGTTCGTAGTTGTGTTCGTAGTTGTGTTATTGTTTAAATTAACATCATCTTGAAACTCATCTTCACACTCGGATTCATTTTTTATTATTTCAAAGTAATTTTTTGTTTTTATTGTTTTGCACACGTGATTGTTTGTTAAATTGTAATCATAAAAATTTAGTGGCATTATGTTTGTGCATAATTCATATTTTCCGTATGTTAAATTTAGTGTGCCCATTCCTGTTTCTGCGTATTTATTTATTGTGCGTGTTGTATTCCACGTTAAGGTTTGATTATTTCCTGTGATTGTCGAGTTTATAAAAAAGTGTAATAAATCAGTTGTGCCTTGTGTATGATCAAGGTTCTCTGCTCTAAATATTCTTGTATGTTCCACCTCTTCTTCTGGTAAATCGAGCATTATTTGTATTGCGACGTCCCTACTTATTATTTCTTGTGCGAGTGTATTATTTGTTTGGTTTAAGATAAGTGTTATTAAGAAAATCAAAAATAGTGTATTCCTCAGCATTTTAAATAAAGTGAGGTGTATTATTTTTTCTTTGTTTTTTCTTGTTTTATAAAAGTTACAAGCCATATTTTTTTAGAAAATTATTTGTTTTAATAATGGCTTTTGCTTATTTTTTGTAATATTTTCGGTTTTTTTTAGTTGTTTAGAATTGTTTGTATTCGTTTAATAAGAATGCCCACCAGTATTTTTATTTAGTGTTGTTTAATAATTAAAATTTACTGCAAATGATTTCGATATCTCTTTGAGTCAATAGCATTTACGATTGTAAATTATAATTTTTAATTTATAATTGATATGATGATTCGCGCACGAAAACTCGTGATAGTACTTCGCAGCTATGCTATGTGTATGACAAGTGACTTTTAAAATTTTTGTTGTAAAATTAATATATATTAGTAATCTGCTGTGTCAGATTAATATTTTTCAAGAAATTGATTTTTTTATGAAACTGCAAATTTTTGATCTGGTTTCGGTTTATGCAGATGCTTTTATTTTGGTATAATTGTGCATTTTTTGGTTATTTATGAATTTCATCTTTGCTTCTTTGAAGCAATTTTCTTTTTTATGCATTCTTACGCATTCGCCGAAAGTTCTTTTTGTACTGGAATTATAACCTTCGATGTTCCGGCGATAGTTGTATTCATATTTATCTAGCCAATACTCATAACCTCCTAGTTGTTCGAATTCTCGTGCGGCTGTGTGCATAGGGTCCAATCCGTTTGTGCATGCATCTTTTCTTGGTTTAATTACTAATTGTATATCTCTTGCTTTTAGTAAATTATTTAAATAATGTGTGTTCTAATCAAATTCATGAAGGGAAAATATGCGTTAATTTTTCTTGTTTTAATATTTATTCTAGTTGTTGATTCGAATATGGTTTTAAGTTTGAGAGATTGCAGATTGGAATATAGGGATGCTATTACTGATTCTAGTTATGACGCGTTATATGATGAATTAAATGCTAATTATTCTTTGATGGGTTATGTCTCGACGCAGGGGTATTATGCTAGTAGGCTTAATTCTAGTAGGGTGTTGTATCCTTGGGGTTTGTTTTGTGATAACAGACTCAATCAAAACAGAGCGGATGGCGCTCCGACATTTAATTTCTCAAATCCAAACGCAATAGTATACACTCATTCAATTTTCGGACCTGTGTATGGTAGTGGGCGTGTTACGCACTCAGGTGTTGGTGTGTTGTTTGAGGGTGAAGCGTATCATGGTTTTGGTGAGGGTAAGTGTAGATTAGTTCCAAGTAGTGATTCGTGTGGTTCATCTGAGGTTTGTGTTCTTAAATTAAGCAATCCGAACCAAGGAAGTGTGGCTGATTGTCGTGATGGAATTAACAGACCGTATCAGAACTTATTCCAATACAAAATATGTTGCACACCAACAGAAATTTGTAATGATGGAATAGATAACACAGGTGATGGCTTAGTGGATTGTGCAAGTCCTGATTGTCATCCGAGTATTAGTAATTTTGATGTTCCTCAGCGGTGTGATCCTCACGGTTCTTTACCTTTAAATAATCAGACGTCAAGTGATTGTGCGAGTGTTGATGGCGATGGTAATCTTGTTTATGCGCCTCATTGTAGAAATGGTGGCGATTCTTTTTATTGTAGTTATGGTAGAAATGATGCAAATACAGAAGGTTTTTGTTGTCCTGCAGGTAAATTTGCTTTAGAAGATCCTGTTAATCCTGGATCGTGGGAGTGTTTGGAGCCTACGCAGTGTGGTGTTCTTCCGACACAAAATTGCGTATTTGATTATCGTTTGGGTGGTGTTGATCGTAGTGGTTGGTTTGGTAGTGTTTTTTCGTCTATTGGTGAGC
>JBKHAC010000038.1:0-7341 GCA_046543095.1 Candidatus Woesearchaeota archaeon
GTGAACATTGTTCGGTTTGCGCAGTATACACTTCATTGTTATTTGGGACAGAGTCTATTTGTTATAATTGCTTAGTGGTTTAAAAATTTTACTCTCTTGTGGTTTTTTTTAAAGAAGTTACAATTCTTTTACTAGTAGGCCTTTATAGTCTGTTTTTATTTTTTCTTTTGCTTTTTTTGTTATCTCTCCGGTTGTAATAAATACTGTTGGGAGTCTTTTATTTTGTCCTTGCAAGTATGCTGTGCTGAGGTCGCCTTCGTTGCATTTCTTTTTTGATTTTGCTTTGCAAAAATACTCTGTCTCGCCAAAGGGGGTTCTCATGCTAAGTGTAAGTTCGTAATCTGATCCTCGTCTAATCATCTCCGCTGTTCTTATTTTTATTTTGTTTTCTTCAAAGAATGTTTTTATTTCTAAAAAGAAATCGTCATCAAAATCTTCCACTTCTGTGATTGTTGTTTGTGCTTCTGCTTTTTCTCGCGAGCGCTCTTGCATTTTCACGTTTTGCTTTTGTTCTTTTTTTATTTCTTTTTCTTTGAATGGTTCATTAGTATTATTTCTTTGTGTTGTTGCGCTTTGATTTATTTGCGTATTTTGATTGTTTTGTGGTGCTTGTGCGTTTTGGGTTGTATTTTTGTTTTGAATCGTCGCGCTGTTTGCTGCTTGATTATTCGTTATTTGTTCTATTTCAGGTGGGGGGGTGGTGTTTGGTGTTATATCTTTTTTTTGTATATCTCCTCGTATTATGCGTATTGCATCATCCTCACTTATCATATACCATCTCCAATAAAGTGTGGTCTCGCCGTTATTTGTATGTTCCACTTTTTTTGCAAAATCATTTATGCTTCTAAGTGAGACTCGTGCGAGGGGTTCTTGGCTTGAGTCTTTTAGTATTTTTTCTTGGCGTATTGTCTCAAACATTCGTTTGTCTTTATCATTCAAATACTTGCTTAATAATTCGAGTTTATTTTCTTGTCCTCGGACATAATAAAATGGGCTTCCGCCTATTTTAACAGTGGTTGATTTTATGAGTCCTTTTGAGAGTAGTGTTGATAGTGCTGCGCCTATTGTTATGCTATCTCCTTTTCCTAAAAATTTGCGAATCTCCATGGGTATCATGGGTCCTCTCATTTGTACAGCTTTAAGTACAGAATCTGAATCAACTAAATCTACGAACATGTAATTTGTTGATTAGTCTAACTTTATAATTCTTTTTCTTTTCCTCTAAGTGTTGGGTGTTATTAGATATTTTCGTATGCAGGTTATTCAATTAGCTAATTTTATTTGTTATTTTATTTATCATTTCTTTTTTTTTTCTGTTTATTTTTCAAAAAATATTAAATATTAGATGTTTATCTGTTTTGTTATTAAGTATGTTTTATTGTGTATTTATTAGTAAATAATATTTTTTATTTTTAAAATATTGTAAAATCATAAAAAAATATAAATATTATACTATGTAAAATATTGTGCTATAAAACTATGAAAATATGTAAAATATTGTGCTATAAAACTATGAAAATATGCAAAATATTGTGCTATAAAACTATGAAAATATGTAAAATATGAAAGAATATGGGTGTATAATATGACTGTTCAACTTGCTAAAGGTGTAAAAGATTATAATTTTAAAGAAATGATTAAGCGTCAAGAATTAATTGAAAAACTAAAAAATGTTTTTGAGCGTTTTGGTTTTAGTCCTTTTGAGTCGCCTATAATTGAAAGATTTGATGTTTTATCCTCGAAGTTTGGTGCTGGCGCGGATTCTGATGCTATGATTGAAACATTCAAATTATCTGATCAAGGGGGTCGTGAGCTTGGTTTGCGTTTTGAATTAACTTTATCGATGTGTCGTTTCATCGCGATGAATCCTACGATTAAGCTTCCGTTCAAGCGTTATGAAATTGGGCGTGTTTATCGTGATGGTCCTATTAAGCTTGGGCGTATGCGTGAATTTACGCAGTGTGATGTTGACATTGTTGGCGCAAAGAACATGGTTGCGGATGCTGAGATTTTAAGGCTTGGTCTTGATGCAATATCAGATATAGGTCTTGATGCGTATATATTAGTAAATAACAGGAAAATATTGAGGGGTCTTTTAGAATTTGCAGGTATTGGTGATGATAAAAAAGTTCCTGCAATAATTATTATTGACAAGCTTGATAAAATTGGTAGACTCGAAGTTTCAAGAGAGCTTGAGGCTCTTGGCATTTCAAGTGATAAATCAGCTAAATTGCTTGATATCATATCATTTAAAGGTTCATTTGAGGACACTATTGCTCGTTTAAAAAAGAGCATAACTGATGATGAGGGCATCGAAGGCATAAACGAAGTTGAGGAATTATTCTCATATTTCTCAGACGATGATAGAAAAAATATTATTTTTAACGCGTCTCTTGCGCGTGGTCTCTCATATTATACGGGTACGATTTTTGAGGGTTATTTAAGAAACTCAAAAGTAACTTCTGCTATTTGTGGTGGGGGTAGGTATGATAAATTAATATCTTCTTTAATGAATACAAATAATGAGTATCCTGCTATTGGTATTAGTTTTGGTCTTGTTCCTATTTTGGAGGCGCTAAATCTTGAAGAAAAAAGCATTGATGATAGGGAAGTTGTATCTCAAGTTTTTATTCTGCCTATTGGTGATGTCGTAAAAGAAGCTATGGTTGTTGCATCTAAGATGAGGGCTAATGGTATAAATGCTGAATCTGATTTAATGTTGCGTCCTTTAAGTAAGAATTTGAAATATGCGAACTCTCAGAAAATTCCTTTTGTTTTATTCGTTGGAGAAAATGAATTAAAAGAAAACAAATTCAAATTAAAAAATATGGTTTCAGGTGATGAATTCACTTTATCGCTAGATGATGCTGTGCTTAAAATAAAAGAGTCTTTAAATTAAGTTATTTGTTTTTTTGTTCTTTTTTTTGTTTTAATAAGTTGTTCTCAGAAATAATTTTTCGTAAATGTTCCGGTGATTTTTAAAAAAACTTTATAAATCATTTGATCTCTCTTAGGAGGATGATAGCTAAAATTGTTTCTGCATAAACACTCTTATTTGAGGAGTTTTTTTAGTTCACTCTCTATTTTTTTCAAATTTTATAACAGTTCATAACTTAAATTATTAGAAGTTGGTATTATGGCTAAAAATAATAAAAAAAACAAAACGAATAATAAAAAAAATGATGATAATCAAAAACCTATTGATTTCAAATACAATTTTAAATTGTATTGGGAGTTTGTGAGAAAATACAAACTAATAATAGTGTTTGCTTTATTATTAATTTTATTTTTTCAAGTATTTCATGTCCTTGAACGTTATTTATTTAAAATTTTAACTGATAGGGCTTCTGAGTTTTTAGCGGAGTCTATTTCAAAAGATGTCTTTATGCAGGTTCTTGTAACTATCGCGATAGTTTTTTTATCGCTTTTATTTATTCAAGTTATTTTTAGGTGGGTTTGGCTTAGTTTGATAAATAAATTTGAATCATCTGCGATGCTTGATTTAAAGAAGAGGATGTTTGATCATGTTATTCATTTAGATCACGAATTTCATACTAATAATAAAACTGGGTCTATGATATCTAAGCTTATTCGTGGTGCTGGCGCGGTTGAGCGTTTATCTGATGTGTTTTTATTTAACTTCGCACCGCTTTTATTTCAAATAGTGGTTGTCTCTGGTAGTATATTTTTATTTGACACATCATCGGCCATTGTTGTGCTTGTAACTATTACGGTGTTCATTGTTTTTAGTTTGTATGTTAATAAAAAACAGCAAAAAGCGAATATGGCTGCAAATGATGCTGAGGATGCTGAAAAAGCGGTTATTAGTGATTATTTGACAAATATTGAGAGTATAAAGTATTTTGGTAAAGAAACTGTTGTAAAAAGAAATTTTTTTAATTTTGGTTCGAAAACTAAGGATGCTGTTTTGCGTCATTGGAATTATTTTAGATTGCTCTCTGCGGGGCATAGTTTGATTATTGGGCTTGGTATTTTTTTTCTCATTTATTTCCCTGTTCAAAAGCTTCTTGTGGGAGATATGTCTGTTGGGACTATTATTTTCATTTACACCTCTTTTGGTGTCATGATGGGTCATCTGTGGGGTTTTGATCATGGACTTCGTGGTTTTTATAGGTCGATGGCTGATTTTGAGTCTTTATTTAAATATTATAGGGCTCAGAAAACTATTGTTGACAAAGTAGGGGCGAAAAACTTGAAAATAACTAAGGGGCATATAGTATTTGATGATGTCTCCTTCAAATACAAGAAAAAGTTCGTATTAAAAAATTTCACTCTTGATATTCCTCCTAAAAGTCGTGTGGCTCTTGTTGGGCCTTCTGGTTCGGGTAAAAGTACGCTTGTGAAATTGCTCTACAGGCTCTATGATGTGAGTAAAGGAAGTATATTAATAGATGGTAAAAATATTAATGATGTTCGTCAAGAATCTTTAAGATCTGAGTTATCTATTGTGCCTCAAGAAGCGGTTTTATTTGATGATACTCTGTATAATAACATAGCGTTTAGTAGGGCTAGTGCGATAAGAAAAGATGTTATGCGTGCGATGAAATTTGCTCAGCTTGATAAGGTTGTTGCAAATTTTCCTCTAAAAGAGCAAACAGTTGTAGGTGAGCGTGGCGTTAAATTATCTGGTGGTGAGAAGCAGCGTGTGAGTATTGCGAGGGCGCTTCTTGCGGGCAAAAAAGTTCTTGTGATGGATGAGGCGACGAGCGCGCTTGATTCCTCGACGGAGTTTGAAATTCAAAAAGATCTTGATAAATTAATGAAGGGTAAAACTAGTATCGTGATTGCTCATCGTTTATCAACGATTATGAAATCTGATTTAATCATAGTTATGGATAAGGGCAAAATTGTTCAAAAAGGTAATCATGATGATTTAATCAAAGAAGAGGGTCTTTATAAAAAACTTTGGAGTCTTCAGAAGGGTGGTTACATAAAATAGTTTTTTCTTTTCTTTTCAATTTATTATAAATTGGGTTTAATACCTCGCTACTTCGCGGCGATTTTGGACTCGATTTGTAATGACAGAAAATTCGCTAGCGAAAATTCGCATCAGTACTTCGCAGCTCTACTAAGATTGGGTTGTGCGAATTTTAGGATTTTCGCTTTATTTTTAGTTATTCTAGCAAAATATAACTATTATTTAATAGTAATACTTTTAAAAGAACGATTATTTATTCGAATTAGTTTGAGGGGTTCCTATTGAAAAGTTCAATTATAAGGCCATTTACATTTCAGTTATATACTGGTTGTATGTTTGCGGGTAAGACTAGGGCTATGTTGACTGATATTAGCAGAATTAATGAGCATAATATTCAAAAGAAAAGTCCTTCTTTTAAGATTAATTATCTTTGTTTCAAGCCTGATGTTGAAAAAAAAGACGGTCCTTTCATTGTTTCAAGAGGATATGGTGGTCAGAATGTGATGAGGGAGTCCGCGATAATAATTCCTGCTCAATCGCCGGATATTATTGTTGATATTTATGAAAAAGAGTCTCGGACTAAAAATATTGATGCGATATTTTTAAATGAAATTCAGTTTTTGCCAAAAGATATTTGTGGGATTATAGATTATTTAAAACATAAGGGTGTTGCTGTTTCTGCTGATGGTCTTTTATTTGATTATACTCATTCGCTTTTTGGCACGATGGGTGATGTTTTAGAGCATGCAACAAATATTTACACTTTTACTGCGACTTGTTCTATTGATGATTGTATTATTCCTGCAACACATACTCAGAGAATAATTAAAGAAACGGGGTTGCCTGCGCCTTTAGGTGAATTGGTTGTTTTTGATTCTAAAAATTCATCAAATAATTCTAATAAAAAAAATGAGAATCCGTTTGGTTATCAGCCTCGTTGCTTTAAAGACTTTGTTCATCCAAGTACTGTTTCTGATTCTTATAAGTGATGCTTTTTGTCTTTTTTTTGATGTGTTTAGTGTAGGTTATATTTTTATTTTTATGTGTGAGGGTTATAATTTCGCAGTGGCTCGGGTATGTTATTGTTACTTCGTCTGCGTCATGTTTTTGTTTGGTTTTGTATATTCCGTGTGTTATTTTCTCTCCGTTTGGTGCATACAGTGTTGCTTTTATTTTTTGTGTGTTTATTTTTTTTATATCGAACCATGTTCCGCCTCCAACGCCGCCTAGCCAGTGTAGTTCTTGTTTTAGGTGGTTTGGTTTCGTTGGTGGTTTTTGATTTTCGTTTAATTGTGTTTTTGGTACTTTATGTGGGTCGAATTTTTTTTGTATTAGGGGTTTGTGTTTTGTTTTATTTGTTAGTGCGTGTATGTTGCTTTGTGGTGTCGGGGTTAGTGGCATTATGTGTAGTTTTAGTTTGTGTTTTAGCTTAGGTTTTCCTGCAAGTATTATTGTCTTAACGAATCTTGAGCAGTTTGTTCCTTTTGGTGTGAATGGTCCGTAGTGTATGTGTGGTTTTTTGTTTAGTTCTCTGGCTTTCTTATTTGCTGTATCGAAGTTGATTTCGCAGTAGGATGCGTGTAGGTCTCCTTCTCCGTGGCATGCATCTTTTTGTTGTAGTTCTTGTAATAGTTCGTTGAAATTTATTATTTTGTTTTGTTTATCTCGTTTTATTTTTGTTTTTAATTTTAAGTCGTGGTCTGTTTCGTGGCTTCTGGCTCTTCCGTGTCCGTAGGGTGTTGTGTATCGTCCGAAATCGTAGTAGTGTGAATCTCCTTTTTTATTTACAAGAACTATTGCGGCGTGGCCTACTCTGTAATGTTTATTTTGTGATATTCTAAGCGTGCTTAAAATTGGGTCGTACCAGGTGTTTGCGTGTCTGCAGTATGTTTGTGGCCATGATAGTGCAATTGCGTATCCGTCTCTTTTTTCTTTCATTTGTTTATGGTTTTTTTGCTTTATTTTTAAATGTTTTTTTATTCTTTAATTTTTTTCAAAATTATTTGTTTGTCCATTTGTTTATTCATTCATCCATTCATCCATTCATTCATTTGTTTGTCCATTTGTTTATTCATTCATCCATTCATCCATTCATTCATTCATTCATTTGTTTATTCATTTTTATTATTGTGTTGTATTATTGTGTTGTATTATTGTGTTGTATTATTGTGTTGTATTATTGGATTATTTATTTTTTCAAATTTAATGGAGTGCAGCACCAAGCGAGCCTAGTTATTACAAACGCGTTAGCACTAGACTCGGTTAATCATCTTAATTAAACGTAGTTTGCGAGCGTGCACGTAATGTTTTAGTGTTTGTGCCGTTATTTGTTTGTATCGCGTTTTATTTGTGTTGTGTTGTGTTGTGTTGTGTTGTGTTGTGTTGTGTTGTGTTGTGTTGTG
>JBKHAC010000039.1:0-7025 GCA_046543095.1 Candidatus Woesearchaeota archaeon
CAATAAGAATTGCTATAAAACTAATTAATCACATAATCGCAATTCTACAGAGCCTGTTGATTTTTTTTTAGAGTGAAAAAGAGTTTAGTAGTTAAACAATAGTCCTGCTTGGGCTATGAAACAACGATGTTTTTTGTCAAATTTCAATGTAAATCTTAAATTTTTAAGAAAAAATCTCAAATCCTGAAATTGTCATTTAAGACTCTGAAATGAGAAAATACAGACTTTTTAAGAAAAAATTAGGTTATTTATAAAGAAGAGTCCTCTCAGTCACAAAAAGATAGATAGCCCCGCTCGGATTTGAACCGAGGTCCCAGGATCCAAAGTCCTGGATGATTGGCCGCTACACTACGGGGCTGTATTTTGTAGTATTTTGGTTTGCTTTTTAAAGTTTTTTCTTATTTGTTTCGTTTTATTTTGTTTTTTTTTGGGTCTTTAATGTTTTTTTTTTCTGTAAGTTTTATATATTATTATTTTTTCTTGTTTTAGTCTTTTTTGTGATGTGATGATGGTTGAGGGTTATTTTAATAAGAGGATTTGGTCTTTTCGTAATCGTACTAGTAATTTGTATTTGAGGGATTTTGTTGATTATTATCTTATTGGTGGTATGACTGCCTCTGAGCAGCTTAAGTATTTGCCGTCTGTTGGTAAGGATCCTTTGAAGCTTTCTAGGGGTAATATGCTTATTGATTTCTCTTCTACTGCTATTTTGTCTTTGGGTGGTCCTTTGTTTGATTTTGCTATGGGTTCTATTTCTTCGTATGATTTGAAGTTTGGTATTTATTCTGGGCTTGTTGCGGCGTCTAGTAGTGTGCTTATTAATTCGTCGCGGTTGGTTTATTCTATTGTGACGGGGAGGCCTGTTGAGTCTTTTTCGCCTTTATCTCTTGTTGCTAATTCTACTACTTATTTTAATAAGCGTGATTCTTTGGAGTTTGTTTTAGGTGCAAATCATGAGGATATGTTTGATTCTGATTTGAAGCGCGCGGTGAGGCCTGTTTTTGTTGGGGTTGTTAATTTAGAGGATGAAATTGAGAGTGGGGTTTATGTTAATGAATTGTTTCAGGAAAAATCAAATAAAGTTTGATTATGTTTGAAAATTGTGTTTTTTTTTGAGTTTTGATGGTGGGTTTCAAAGAATTTTGTGTTGGTGTTTTTTTTTATGTTTTATTTTTTTCTTGTGTTGTGATTAATATATGATATAAGAAAAATAATATAAAAAAATAAAAAATTTTTTTTTTTTTAATTGTTATACTCGTTTATGTCTATTTCGTAATTCACGATTTTGTATGGTGTCTCTTCTGTGCATGTGTAGCTTAGGCATTTTGTTGCTGTTATTGCACTTAAATTTAGTTCTTCTAGTGGTACTTCTTGTTGTCTGCCGTCGTCGAATGTTGCAAGGCATATTGTGCCGTCGGTTGTAATTACGCAGTTTTCGCGTGCCCATTCCTCGCCGCTAATATTTATGTATTCTGTGCATTCTGCGAAGCTACATCTCCACTCTGTTTTATTTGTGGTATTTTTATCAAGTAAGCCTAGGAGGCTGATTGTGCTAAGCATTATTGCTATTATTGTTAATGTGTATATTATAATTGTGTTCTTTTTTTGTTTCATATTCGAGATCACCTTTCTTTATTGTTTGCTATTTTTCTTTTTTTTATATATTTTTCTAATTGGTGTTTGTGTTGTGGGCATTTAAACGAGCTCTGTGTTTATAAACACGTTTGATTTTGACTCGGTTTCAAAGGCGAAATAATATTTTTTTTTTGCTCGTCTGCGCTATAATTGTATTTTAATTGCGAACATTTAAAAATTATTGTGTCTTTTTTATTATTTATGGAATTTAGTATCTTGGCTAATGCTTATTTGGATCTTGAACAGTCGTCTAGTCGTCTTAAAAAAACTAAGATTATATCTGATCTTTTAAAAAATGTGGGTGTTGATGATTTGGGGATGTTGATTTTGTTGTTGCAAGGTAAGGTTTTTAATACTGCTAATAAGCAAGATTTAGGTATTGCCTCGCGTCTTGTTTTGAAAGCTATGAGTTTAGTTTTTGGTTTATCTGTGAAGCATATTGAGGAGTTGTGGCGCAGGGAGGGTGATCTTGGTTTAGTTGCTGCGAGTCTTGCATCTAAAAAAAGGCAGGGTGTGCTTTTTGTTGAGGATTTGCTTGTTCGTGATGTTTTTGATGGTTTTCGTAAATTGGCGTCTTTAGAGGGTTCGGGTAGTGTTGATTTAAAAGTTAAAACGCTCTCGCGTCTTTTATCTTTATCTGAGGGTGTTGAGGCTAAATATGTTATTCGTATTGCGCTTCAAGATTTGAGGGTGGGTGTTGCTGATAGTACTCTTCGTGATGCTATTGCGTGGGCTTTTTTAAAAGAGGCTAATCCTAATTATTCGGGTGATAATCAAACTATTATGCCTGCAAATCGTGAGGTTTATAATGAGGCTGTGGCGCATCTTCAATCAGTTATTGATAAAACTAATGATTTTGAAATTGCTGCGATTACTGCGAAGAAGGGTTTAGATGCGTTAAAAGCTGTTAAAATATCTGTTTTGAGGCCTTTAAAGGTGATGCTTGCACAAAAAGCTGAAAGTGTAGGTGATGCCTTTAAATCTGTTGGTGTGCCTTGCGTGATTGAGTATAAATATGATGGTTTTCGTATGCAAATTCATAAATTGGGTGATGTTGTTAAAATATTTACTAGGCGTCTTGAGGATGTTACGGTGCAGTTTCCTGAAGTTGAGGATTATGTTTTGCGTAACATTAAAGCAGACTCGTTCATTCTTGATGCTGAGGCTGTGGGTTTTAATCCTTTGACTGATAAATATACTTCTTTTCAGCATATATCTCAGCGTATAAAGCGCAAGCATAATATCGGGGAAGTTTCTAAAAAATTACCTATTGAGCTTAATGTTTTTGATATGTTGTATCTTGATGGTGTAGAATTATTAAATGAGCCTTTTCATTTGAGGCGCACGAAATTAGAATCTGTTTTAGTTGAGGTACCGAAGAAAATTGTTTTATCTAAAAAAATTGAGACGAGTGATGAGGCTTTGGCTTTAAAATTCTTTGATGAGGCTATCGCTCTTGGTAATGAGGGTGTTATGTTTAAAAATCTTGAAGGTGTTTATCGTCCGGGGGCGAGGGTTGGTTCCATGGTTAAATTAAAATTCTCTATGGATGCGCTGGACTTAGTAATTGTTGCGGCGGAGTGGGGTGAGGGTAAGCGTAGTGGTTGGCTTACAAGTTTCACTGTTGCTTGTGTGTCGGGTGATGATTTTCTTGAAATTGGTAAGGTTGGTACGGGTCTTAAAGAAAAGCCTGATGAGGGTTTATCTTTTGGTGAACTAACTAATCTTTTGAAGCCTTTAATTATTGATGAGAGGGGTAGGGATGTTAAAGTGAAGCCGAGTGTTGTTGTAAGTGTTTTATTTGATGAAATTCAAAAAAGTCCGAGTTATGCTGCGGGGTTTGCATTAAGGTTTCCTAGGATTGTTGCGCTAAGGACTGATAGGGATGTTTTTGACATTGTATCTGTTGATGAAATAGAAGATTTGTATTATGAGCAAAAGAAATCTTAGTTTTTTTTAGGTTATATGAATTATATTTGTGCTAGCGAATTATGTGTTGCTCAAAAATTAAATATTTGCTTGAATATTCTTTGAAATTTATTATAAATTGGGTTTAATACTTTGCTGCTTCGCAGCGATTTTTGACTTAATTTGTAATGACAAAAAATTCGCTAGCGAAAATTCGCAGCAGTACTCCGCAGCTCTGCTGCGATTGGGGCATGCGAATTTTAGGATTTTCGTTTTATTTTCAAAGCTTGAAAATTTGTAATTTTTGTATGTAAAATAAAAATTATTTGATTTTTCTTTGGTTTTTTTGTGATTTTTTTTTAGTGTGTTCAAATCCTTTAATTTGTTGTGTTTTAAAGGATTGAGGGACGCCCTCGCCGGGATTCCGCGAATGTATTGAGGGGCACAAAAAATCTTTGGATTTTTTAGTGTGTTCAAATCCTTTAATTTGTTGTGTTTTAAAGGATTGAGGGACGCCCTCGCCGGGATTCCGCGAATGTATTGAGGGGCACAAAAAATCTTTGGATTTTTTAGTGTGTTCAAATCCTTTAATTTGTTGTGTTTTAGAATTGGGTATAAAAGCGCCCTCGCCGGGATTTGAACCCGGGTCTCAGCCTTGAGAGGGCTGAATGATTGGCCGGACTACACCACGAGGGCTTTTTGTAGGTTTTTAGAAATGTTGGGTTATTCTTAAATATTGTTATTTGGTGGGGTTGTGTGTTTTTTATATTTGTATGATTTCGCTTTCGTGGTTGTTTTTATTTATTCTTATTATATTTTCTGCGAAGCTTTCAAGTTTTGCTTCGTGGCTTACGATTATTGTTTGTTTTGTTTGGGCTCTTTCGAGTACGTCTCGTACGCGGTCTAGTTGTTCTGTGCTAAATCCGTCTGTTGGTTCGTCTAGTATTAGGAATTGTTTTGTTTTTATGTTGTGGATTAGGTTGTTTATTACTTTGTTTAGTGCGAGTCTGTATGCGAGTGCTATTGCTGTTTTTTCTCCTCCTGATAGGTTGTCTGTGTCTGTGTCGTATCCGTTTTGGTTTATTGTTATTGAGAAATCTTTATCTATGTTTGCGTCTATGTTTTGGTCGTCTATTAGCATGTTGAACCATTCTTTGAATAGTTCATTAAATTCTCTGTGTATTTTTGTTAGTGTGTGTTTTTCTATTATGTCTGTGAGGTTTATGAAGTGGTTTGTTAGCCAGTTCTCTGTTGTTTTTTTCTCGTTTATTTGTTTTATTTTCTTATTTAGTGTATTTTCTTGTTCTTTTTTTTCCTCTATGTATTTGGTTTTGTCTTTTATTGCTTGTTCTTTTGCTGATATTTCTTTCTCTATTTCGTGTTGTTTTTTTGTTTGTTTATCTTTATCTTCTTTTATTTTTTTTATCTCTTCTTCTATTTTTGTGTATTGTTTGAGTTTGTCTTCTATGTTTGTTTCTATTTCTTTTTTTTGTTCTATCTCAATTTTTAGTTTTTGTTCTTTTTTGAGTATTTTTTGTATTTCATCTTTTTTTTCGTCTATGATTTTTTTGTTTGTATCGTATATTTTTTTCTTGTATTTGTTGTTTCTTATTTGGTCTTGTTCGTCTCTTAGTTTTTTTTCTTTTTCATTTAATTTGTCTTTTATTATTTGTATTTTTTCTAGTATTTCTTTTAGTTTTTTTTCTCGCTCTTTGAGTTCTTTTAATTTTTCATCTTCTCTTAGCTTTAGTTCGTCTTTGTGTTTTTCTGTGACTTCTTGTTTGCAGGTTGGACAATTTTCAAGTTCGTGTACTTCTTTGAGCATTTGTTGTATTTCTTTTATTTTATTTTTTGTTATGGCGTCTTTCTCTTTCAGTTCGCTGTGTTTAGTTAGTATTTCTTCTTTTTTTATTAGTAATTTGTTTAGCTCTTCTTTATTTTTTTCTTCCTGTCCTTCTATTAGTTTTATTGGTTCGAGTTTTTTTTCTCTAATGTTTATTTCTTCTTTTAGTTGAGTTAAGTTATTGTTTAATTCTTTTTCTTGTCTTTGAAAATTGTGTAGTTCTGTTTTTATAACATTTTTTTTTGTTTTGAGGTTGTGCATTTCTTTAACTTTATCTTCTACTAAGTTGTGTTTTAAGCCAAGTTCTTGTAGTTTTTTTGTGAGTGGTTCGTGTTCTTTTTTTAACGTTTCGTGGTATTCGTATAATAAATTTAGTTCTGTTAGGTTTGTTTTCATATTTGTTTTTATCTTTTGTAATTCTTCTTGTAGTGTTGTTAATTGTCTTGTCTCTACTCTAAGTTCTCGCGCATAATTTGCGGCGTTATTTTTTACAAGTTCGTATTTGTCTATTCCGAATATTCGTCTAAGTTTTTCAAGTCTATCTTCTTTGGTTTCGAATAATATTTTTTTCATTTCTTCTTGTGGTGTGTATACTGTGTATCTGAAGATTAGTGTTTTTGATTTTGTAACCAGTTCCTCGGGGTATCCGAGGGCGTTGAGCACCTTACTTTTCATTTCAATGGGGGTTAAATTAGTGGTTTCATCATTTAATCTAAATGAGCATTTGTCTTGTACTATTCCCGCATTTGTTTTTTTAAGTCCTCGTATGATTTCGTATTCTTCATTATTTATTTTAAAAACTAATTTAACTGTGCCTTCTTTTGTGCCGTGTCTAAGTAGTGCTGCGCCGTTAATTGAGCCGCGTATAAGTCCGAATAAGGCAAATTCTATTGCGAGAAGTACTGTTGATTTTCCGCTTCCTATATCTCCTGAAAGTAGTGTTATTCCTTCGCGGAATTTAAATTCTTGTGTCTTGTAGGATCTTATATTTTCGAGTATTAGTGATTTTATAATCATTGCTGTCTTTAAGTATTTATTTGTACTATTAAAATCTTTGTTTGGTTTTTCATGATTTATTTAGGTATGTGATTTGGTTGGCTTCCAAGTTGATTATATGTGGATAAATATTAAATATGTCTTTGCATTTCTTTTAATTTATGAAATCGTATACTGAATACTTGTATGTTGAAACTAAAACCGAGGTGGATTTTTTAAACATAACGTCGCGTGTTGATGAGGCTGTTAAGAAATCAGGTATATTGGAGGGTCTTTGTTTAGTAAATCCTATGCATATAACTGCTGCTGTATATGTTAATGATGCTGAGTCGGGTTTAATTGAAGATTTTAAGGTTTGGCTTGAGCGTTTAGCGCCGAGAAATTCTAATTACTTACATCACCAAACTGGTGAGGATAATGCTGATGCTCATTTAAAAAGAATTTTGATGGGTCATCAAGTAACTTTGCCTATAACAGGTGGGGTTCTTGATCTTGGCACGTGGGAGCAGGTTTATTATGCTGAATTTGATGGTATGCGTAAAAAGCGTATTGTAATAAAAATTATTGGGGTGTAGTCATTTAGTGTATTTTGTTGGTTTGTTGGTTTGTTGGTTTGTTGGTTGTTTTCTGATATTTTTTTCGA
>JBKHAC010000040.1:0-6690 GCA_046543095.1 Candidatus Woesearchaeota archaeon
CGCATGCTGAACCCTAAAACAACAAGCCATACTACTATTAGTTTCAGGAACTAAAGGCGCAGGATTATAAAAATTCGGCAAATGAGAAACACACCAATCATTAACATTGCCTGAAAAAACATTGCCAAACCAACCACTACGATTTAAACCGCCAAGACGATAATCAAAATTACAATCTCGTGTAGGAAGAACACCACACTGCGTAGGCTCCCTACACTCCCATAAACCTGTATTTATATCTTGTATTGCTACTTTCCCTGAAGGACAACAAAAACCTTCCACATTATCATCATTTCTACCATAACTACAATAAAAAGAATCACCGCCATTTTGGCAATGAGACGCATAAACAAGATTGCCGCCACCATCAACACTCGCACAATCACTTGACGTCTGATTATTTAAAGGTAAAGAACCGTGAGGATCACACCGCCGAGGAACATCAAAATTACTAACACTCGGATGACAATCAGGACTTGCACAGTCCACTAGGCCATCACCTGTGTTATCTATGCCATCATTACATACTTCTGATGGCTCGCAACAAATCCTATGCTGAAATAAATTCTCATAAGGCCTATTAATCCCATCACGACAATCAGCCACACTTCCTTGGTTCGGATTGCTTAATTTAAGAACACAAACCTCAGATGAACCACACGAATCACTACTTGGAACTAATCTACACTTACCCTCACCAAAACCATGATACGCTTCACCCTCAAACAACACACCAACACCTGAGTGCGTAACACGCCCACTACCATACACAGGTCCGAAAATTGAATGAGTGTATACTATTGCGTTTGGATTTGAGAAATTAAATGTCGGAGCGCCATCCGCTCTGTTTTGATTGAGTCTGTTATCACAAAACAAACCCCAAGGATACAACACCCTACTAGAATTAAGCCTACTAGCATAATTACCCTGCGTCGAGACATAACCCATTAAAGAATAATTCGCAACAAGCTCAGCAAACAAAGGATGTCCTACATCCGTATTCGCATCATTATGCTCAAGACGACAATCCCTTAAACTCAAAACCATATTTGAATTAATAACTAGAATAAGTATTAAAACAAGAAAAATTAACACATACTCCCCCTTCATGAATTTGTTTTAAACACATCTTATTTAAATAATTTACTAAACCTTAAATAACCCAGCAACAAACCAAAAACATGTTGTTTTGAGAAAACATAAACACAAAAACAACTGAGAAACCCTATTTAACACAAAAGTTTATTAACAATAAACCATTAACCTATAATAAATAATAATTATACTTATAATTAATTATAAAACAAAAAAATATAATTAATAAAAATACAATTAATAAAAAAAAGGTGAAAAAACTATGCACGGCAAATTCTTCCTTGGAAAATGGGCATTCATCGCAGGACTCGTACTTGCAATACTAAGCGGATTCCTCGTAATACCCGGACTATCACTCGTACTATTCATACTCGGAATCACAGTAGGATTCATGAACATAAGCAAAAAAGACATAACACCCTACCTCGTATCCATAATTGCACTAATCGTAGTAAGCTCAGGCATACTACTCATCGAACAACCATACTTAAGCACAATGGGACTTGGAATGATAAAAAGTGTACTGACTAATTTTACTGCATTCGTATCAGCATCAGGCCTAGTCATCGCGATAAGATCGATACTTCTACTTGGAAGCGAAGAGTAAACTTATAAACAAACAAAAATTAAAAAAAAAGTTTTAAAAATGCAAGAAGTAATAACACAAGACGGCACAATAACATACCGCAACAACGACGTAGATGAAACATATCACTCACATAGCGGAGCTGAAGCAGAAGCGAGAGAAAAATACGCAAAACAAGTACAAAAATATCTAAATGAAAAAGACGAAATAGTAATATATGATGCATGCTTCGGCCTAGGATACAATAGCGCAGCAACAATAGACTTAATACAAAGCAAAAAACTTAGAATATACTGCTTTGAAAACGACATAAAAATACTAAGCAAAATACCATTTCTTAACGCAAATTTTCAAAGCTATAGCAAAATAAAATCATTCATACACAAATTCCTAACACAAAAAGAACCCGAACAACTAAGCAGCAACCTCGAACTTAGAATGGTGCACGGAGATATAAAAAAAAGAATAAAAGAAAAACGAGAAAAAGCAGACTACATACTATATGATCCATTCTCCCCAACAAAACAACCAGACCTCTGGACAAAAGAAATATTCAAAGACCTATATAGCCAAATGACAGAACACGCATACCTCTTCACATACTCATGTGCAAGACACGCACGCGACAATATGCGCACAGCAGGATTTGAAGTAATAGACGGACCAATAATAGGTAGACGAAGCCCAAGCACCATCGCAATAAAAAAACAGAATAAAAACAACTAAAACAATAAAAAAACTGAAACACATCAAAAAGAAAAACCATTAAAAAGCAAATCCTCAACAATAAAAACATCTAATTTTACTAAAAGCAAAGACTCTTCACACATAAAATAAGAACCACCAATACTTTTAAAATCTAAATCACAAAACAAATCCTTAATTAAAACCAACTTATGATTACGAATAACCTGAAGCTTACAAGAATCAAAAAACCCATTATTAAATTCAAATATCATGAAAGAGAAGAAAAAAAAAGAAATATAAAAAATAAGCCACCAAGAAAGTCCAGTGGACCAGTGCTTAATTATTCCTCAGTCGGAGCATCAATCTTGACATTATCCAAACTCTCACTCTCATCAATGACAGCATCAAGTTTGTCTTTAAATTCCTGCTCACTAATAATTCCTTTTTCAATTAAAAGATCAAGCAAAATATTTAATGCATGATGATTACCATAAACCAAGTCCTCAACAGCCATTTGTTCAAATTGATCATTATGTTCTACATTATTTTCATCCATACTAAAATCACCTAACCACAAGAGAAATCTAACCAAATATAAATTTAACGGATAAAAACAAAACTAAATAAACACATCTAATATCAACACAAGAAATCTAAAAAAAAGCAAACTAACACTAAAATTAATTCTCCTCATCCCAAAGACTATCCTTGAAATACGTACCAGAAACTTTTTTCTTCAAAGAATCCTCAACGGAATCATCCTCATCAAAAACAGTTTCACGAAACCTCGTAACCATGGCACCGCAACCAAGCTTTTTTTGAAATCTCTCAACATAGACATTCTTCAAAAAAACCCACCCCCTACATAAAAGGAAATTAAAAGAAGTATATAATATTTAATGAAAATAAATCAACACCCGCACAAGAAAAATCAAACAAAACATAAGAAAAAAATAGAACAAAAAATTATTTCGAAACAAATAAGTTATACTTCTCAAGACCTTGAATCTCCTGCACAATACGCTTCACAACTATTTTCTCAGGATCCTGAATTAACTTCACACGAGCCTTCAAATCACTAAAACTCGCAAAAGGTTTATCACGCCGCTCTTCCAAAATCTCCATCATATGCTTTTTACCAACACCCGGCAAAAATTCCAAAGTATGAACCCTAGTATTCAAAGGACGCGCAGTATTAAAAAAATCAATAAATCTCGCCTCATCACTTATCACAATTTCTTTTACAGCATGCTCAACTTCAGCTTTAGCCGTACTAGTAAGCTTACTATGAGGAATCCTACCATTAATATGATGAATTTTATCCCTCTTAGATTGACCCACATACACTTTTTCAAAGGGCTGCAAGAAAACACCTTTTCTTGGCACAAGCTCAAGAATCGTAAAATTAACAACCCCAATTGCCTGAACAATAGGGGTTTTCAAATGACTTGGACTGCGATCTTCCGAATAGCCATTTAGCAAAAAATCCAGTACTATAGCCGTTTCTTCTCTTTTGTTTTGCATAATTCAATCCCCCAAATAATTTCATTAGTAAATAAAAGAAATTGAAACCAGTATTTATATATTTTGCCATTTAAATAAACAAAAAGCACAAAAAAACAATAAAAATTAAGCAATTTGATAGGAAAACGTATTACGCTTACCTGCAACTTTAAATTTAACCATATTCGCCTTACGAAGCTTTTTTAAAGACATAGTAACAGAGCCAATGCTAGCATCAATAGATTCACTAATCTCCTTAGAGGTAAACCAACCACTTTTATTTCTTACAAGGAAATCATAAACTTCTTGCTGACCCATAAATAACCAAAATAACCTCCAAAATATATAAATCTTTGCCTTAAAACTAAATAAACAACAACTAAACAACAAATAAAAAAATAAAGAATGAACACACCAAATAATGAAAAAATTAATAAAACACACTAAATAATAAACACTAATAACCAACGAAAAAGCAACAAAATGAATAAAACAGAACAAAAAATAATACAAACACTAGCAAAAAAAGAATATTCAGATATATCCACAAGCAACCTCGTAAAAGAAATATTCAAAGAAGAATGCGAAGAAATACAAAACCTCATACAAAACCCTCAACGAGACACAGATTTAATAAAACTCGGCAAACGAAATAAAGCAAGACTACACCGAAAATTACTATACTACCTAAGCAAACTTACAGAAGAGAATTTCTTAAAAATAACAAGAATAGAAGGCAAAGGAGAAAAATTCTTCGCACTAAATGATGATAAAATAGTAACCGACAAAAGAAGCCACAACATCCAACGAGTATATTCAAGCACAACGACCATAAAAGATGAAGTCCCACTCCTCACAGGAATAGAACAATACGAAGATGAACGAATAGTAAAACGATTCGACCCACAAAATTGGCTTACAAAAATAAATTCATTCATACTTGAAATGCAAAAAATACAAAACATAAAAAAACTATACGACACACTAAACGAATTATACCCAGTATTCAACGACGTAATAGGCCTTTTAAATTTTCAAGAAATAATAGATAAACACACACCGCAAGAATTAACAAATTTTATTAGAAAAACAGACCTAGATACAAAAGACTACAATAAATACATAAATATAATAATCAACCTAACAAATATAAAAAATTACATAAAAATAAGCGACTACATAGACCTATTCTCAGACATAAACCCCGATAAAATATTCATAATATTCCAAACAAACACAAAAACATTATCAACACAAAACAGATTAATGAACAACATAATAAAACGATTTTCAGAAAAAAAAATAAGAATAAACATACAAAACCTAGACCTACACAAAGCACCCTACTTAGTAGGCAGAGCCGGCGCATACACCTACAGCGAAGAAGACTGGACGGACTACACCCAAAATACACGAGGAAAAACTATAGGCATATGCTGCTCAGAGACAAGCATATACATAGACATATATAGAACCTTCAAAGATAAAATAAACTACACCTCTTTTCGAGAACTAATAATGAAAACATCAAAAGCACTACTTCTAGCAACAGCTGCTCAAAGAAAAAAATCAGACATCCTATTCAAACCAATAAATAACCTAAACCCAGGATACCAAAATAAATTCTTCTCAATATCCTACAACTACATAAGACTTTGGAACTACGACTTATTATTTAACCAAGAAGACAACACAGATAACAAATTTTTAATTTTCAACGACCTCTTAATCAGCACAGTAGATGAACTTGATGATTTTTGCAAATCAGAAGAGACAATATTTAGATCCTGCGGAATACCAATAAGATTTAAAATAGTACTATCAAGTGCATTTAAAAGATTCGACAAAGACTTCCTAAGCCCCCGAATATATAAAAAGGTACTGATAAAAAACCTACAAGATTACTACAACGAACAAATAATAAAAGACATACGCAGACGAGAATCACTATATAAAGTTTTTAAAGGCGGCGATAGAGTAAGATTTTTTAGAGATATACACTCATCACCAGATGAAATAATATCCGAATTACACATGCTACTTACAAACTATAATATACCCCTATTCACATATGATTTTAACACACTCAAAGGAGAAGTTACACTAAATAGCTTTTTTTAAATCAAAAAAATGGAAATTACAAAAACAAACGCAAAAGATCTTTGGATGAATGCAATCAACACAATAGAAGAAAAAGGAAGAGATTTTAACGACAACGATAATAGAGTATGCAGAGAAATAAACAATTTAACTCTAACAATAAAAAATGTTGATGAAGCTAAAATAGATGAACCCATAAAGACAATGATAAACTCAAAGAACTGGATATATCCCACAAAAGAAGAATTATCAAGCATAATGTTTAAAGAATACTCCGCGCCAATATACGAATACACCTACGGAGGCAGAATATTTAACTTCAACAATGAAATAGACCAAATAAATACATTCATACTCCCACTACTTAAAAAAGATCCAAATACCCGGCGCGCAATATTAGTTTTTTACAATCCAAAAGAAGACTCAAAACCAGAAAACAAAAACACACCCGGAATTATATACATACAATTTAGAATAATCAACAACAAATTAAATTTGACTAGCCACATTAGAAGTAATGACTTATTTTTTGGATGGCCCGCAAATTTATACCAAATATACTGCCTAATGCAACACATAACAAATAGACTCGAAATACAAAACGGAAACATAACAACCTTTAGCAACTCAGGACACATATTCCTAGACGACATACAAAATATGAAAGAAATACTAAATGAGGACTTATAAAAAAAAAAAAAAAAAAAAAAAAAAAAAAA
>JBKHAC010000041.1:0-5832 GCA_046543095.1 Candidatus Woesearchaeota archaeon
TTACACAGATAGACACATAGACAAGTCTAAGATAATTTTCTTAATTAAATCAGCATCAGAATTTTATTTTAAATGCCGAGATATAGCTCTCAAGATGCCTGAAAAAGAAATAGATAAAATTAGAGAAAAATTCTAAATTTCACCAAAAAACTTATAAGTAAATTATTACTTACATAAGTAAAATGATACTAGATGTTAAAAGAATAAAAATAGCTGAAATATTTTTATTGAAACCTGAAATAAAAATAACAGCCAGCCAAATAGCAAAAGATAAAAAATTAAATCAAAAATCCACATCACTAATCTTAGACGACTTAGAAACAAAACTAATTCTAAAAAGTGAAGCGCAAGGAAAAAACAAATTATTCTATTTAAACAAAGAAAACCCTGAAACAATAAAACAATACTTATGTGCAATAGAACATCTAAGAACACTTATATTTTACGAAGAAAATACAAAAATAAAAATAATAATAGAAAAAATAAACCCCTACCTCAAAGGAACCGCAATAATATTTGGATCATATGCAAAAGGCACCCAAAAAGAAACATCAGATTTAGACATATACCTACTAGGTAAACACGACTTCGAGGAAATAAACAAAATTAGCAAAACATACAACATAGATATAAATATTAAAGAGCAAAAAAAATTAGAAATAAATACAATTACAAAAGAAATAATAAAAAACCACATCATAATAAAAAATACAGAGACATTTATCAACACCTTGCAAAATACTTTATTTTTTGAGCGTACTTAAAACAAAAATTCAACTAAAAAAAAGGTTTTGAAAAACTAGAGCATCTAATTTTTATTTTTAACTAGCAAATACAAAAAAGTAATAAAGAGAGAATAACTCACATAATAAAATGGGCGTTGCAATAACAGAACTACTCGAGAGCCATGAGATAAAACTAAGCGAGCTAAAAGGAAAAATACTCGCAGTAGACGCATTCAACATACTATACATGTTCACAACCACAATAAGAGGACCAGACGGCTCACCACTCATGAATTCTAAAGGCGAAATCACAAGCCACCTCACAGGACTATTCTCAAGATTTAGCAACCTCATGGAAAAAGGAATAAAATTCGCATTTGTATTTGACGGCGAGGCACCTGAGCTAAAACGCGCAGAGCGAAGCAGACGCTCAAAACTCAAAGAAGAAGCAAAAGAATTATACGAGGCAGCAAAACAAGCACAAGACATTGAGAACATGAAAAAATACGCCGCGAGAACAGTATTCCTCACAAAAGAAATGATAGATGAAGCCAAAGAATTAATTAGCGCAATGGGCATGCCCATCATCGAGGCACCAAGCGAAGGAGAAGCACAAGCAGCACACCTAGTGAAGCGAGGCGATGCATACGCAGTACTCTCACAAGACGCAGACGCACTACTAAATGAAACACCCCTCATGATTAGGAACTTAAGCATAAGCGCAAAAAGAAAAATGCCCGGACAATACAACCACAAAGCAATAGAACCTGAAATAATAAACC
The DNA here is from genome assembly GCA_046543095.1 of Candidatus Woesearchaeota archaeon. Lineage (GTDB taxonomy): Archaea > Nanobdellota > Nanobdellia > Woesearchaeales > 21-14-0-10-32-9 > 21-14-0-10-32-9. The sequence continues at coordinate 1,508 of JBKHAC010000041.1, forward strand.
TAAAACAAAACCTCGAAAAATTAAACATAACACAAGATGAATTAATTATGCTCGCAATACTAGTAGGAACAGATTATAATTACGGAGGCATAAAAGGCATCGGACCTAAGAAAGCAATAAAACTAATTGAGAAACACAAAGACAACCCAGAAAAAATATTCGAAGAAGTAAATTGGAATGAACACTACACTTTTTCATGGAAAAAAATATATGACACAATAAAAAACATGCCGACAACAAATAACTATGATTTAACATTTAAAGACCCAGACACAGATAAAATAAAAGAAATACTCGTCAAAAAACACAACTTCTCAGAGGAAAGAGTGAATGCAACACTAAAAAAACTAGACGAGTATAAAAAAATAAACGCACAAAAAGGCCTAAGCGACTTTTTTTAAAACAAGAGAAAACACACAAATTACGCACCTCACCAAAAAACATAACATTAAACCAAACACACTAGAAACTTTTATAAAGATTAAAAAATAAAATGAAACAATGAGAAACCCACTAATCCTTTTACTAATAATTTTAACAATAAGTCTATCCGGATGCAACATACCCCCAATAGATGATGAAAACGAAACAGAACTACCAAACATACCCGAACAAATACCTCAACTAACACCACAAAACGACACAGAACTAACAGAAGATGACACCCTACACGAACAATACCCTTCATTTATAAAAACAAACAACAAAATAATTCTCGAAGAAAATCAAATAATAATAACAGATACTGCGATATATGAACAAATATATTATAGCATAAACGGCGAACAATGGCAAAACACAACACTTGAAGGAGAAAAATACGAAACAAACAACAACTGGATAAAAAATCAAGCAACAAAACAAATACCAACAGAATTAACACAAACAGGAACACACTACATAATATATTTTAGTTGCAAAAAAAATTCAAATAACTGGGATTGCCACGGACCAGAAAACAACCCTTCAAACTACTGGCAACTACACATAATAACAAACGAGGCACCAGAAGAACCAGAAGAACCAAACGAACCAGACACACCAACAAATCCCACAGACCCAACCAACCCAGAAGAACCAAACGAACCCGAAGAACCACAACAACCAGAAGAACCAAACGAACCAGAAGAACCACAACAACCAGCAACAACACCCACAATTAAAAACATAACCGCGAGCACACACGACGGACACAAACCCGAAAACACAAACGATGAAAATTACACAGATGAAAGCAGATGGAGCGCAAACGGCGAGGAATGGCTTAAAATAGAATTTGAAGAAAACACAACAATAAACAACATAAGCATATACTTTCTAAACGGCGAGAGAAATAGATCACACATATTTGAAATACAAACATCAACTGATAACATTAATTGGAACACAGCAGGACAATTCACATCAAATAATTATGCAACATGGTTTGAAACATTCACATTCCAAGAAACAACAGCAAAATATATTAAATATCAAGGCCAAGGAAATTCAAAAGATGAATGGAACAGCATAATAGAAATAGCATTCGAAAACATACCTGCTGAACCAGAAGAACCAAACGAACCCGAAGAACCAAACGAACCAGAAGAACCAAACAATCCAGAAACATTCTGCCCACCATACCAGATACCAACAATACTAAAACCACAAGATTATGCAAATATAAAATACATAGACCCAAGCAAAACAACAAACGGAGACGGAAGCCTCGAAAACCCATACAATACAATAAACGAAATAGGCACAGGAACATACCTACCCCCAAATACTGCATACTTAATTAAACGAGGAACAACACTAAACGAGAGAATAAGAAAGAATTTAATAAACTCATATATAGGCCCATACGGCGAAGGAGAAAAACCAATAGTAAACGGAGGCATACGCCTCGACCAATACAACGGACAAGGATCAAATAATGCAACAATAAATGATTTAAACATACGCGCAAAAAGTCCAAATAATGGTGGAAACGACGCAATCATATTCGCAGACCACACAAATCTACCCCCAACAAATCACATAACAATAGCAAATTCACATATTACAGGATTATACGACTCATCAAAAACATACAAATACCCCTACAGAGCAATAAAAGGCGCAGGAAACCAATGGACAATATACAACAACATAATAAGTAATGTATATGACGACGGAATAGGAATGGGAAGCGGAAACGACCTCACAATAGTTAGAAACTACATCCACAGCATTGATCTAAAAAGAGTAGGCAACGAATACACAGATAGAACCCCTGGCGCAATATCAGACGGATCAGAATTTAATTATAATTCAGGCGATAACGTACACTTAAATCATCACGACACACTATACATAGCAGGAAACCTACTTGATAGAAGCGCAACATCCTGGAAATTCGCATTAATCATAAAGACCGCATGGGACGGCACAAGAAAAGGCGCAATAATTGAACACAACACATTCATAGGAAACAACGGAGGACCAGGAGGAGGATCAGTTTTATATTTAACAGGCCCACGCGAATCAACATTTAAAAGAAATATAATAGATTCAACAAACCAAGGAACACAAACAGGCCCAGTTAACATATATGACGCATCAGGAAGCGCAAAAATCCTACTACAAAACATGCCTTACGGAATATACGATAACCACATAATAAAAGGATCAAGTACAAAATCACCTTATTCACCAACATCCGGAATTGAACAAATAGAAAACCAAAACGAAGTATTCAACAACTATGCAGAATACCAAACCTACTTGAACCAAAACCCTGAAATTGAACAATACGGAACAGACATAGACCCAAATAATTTCTGGATAAACATAAACTGCGAATAAAAAAAAAACAAATAAGCAAAATAAAAATAAAAGAAAAAACACACATAAATCACAACTTTTTGAACTATTATTTGACCCTACACTTCTAGGAAAAGGAAATAGCACATTAATCGCAGAAGATACAAAAATTCCTGAGAAAATAATACATGAGATGCGAGACGAAGTCACATACTGGAAATCATTTGATTTTAGATACACCGCGAACGCACACATATCAAATCATTTATCATTCCTGTATTAACACTACAATCAGCAACATGAGTATTATCATTTGAATAAACACTAACAATACAAAATTCATCTGCTAAACAATCACTTCTAAAATTACAATTAAAATTTTCATTTACATTAACTGTATCAAAAAAACAAAAAGGTGTTTTACCTGAACTTTCAAAAGAAACATGTGTAATTGAATTTTGATAAACAGAAAAAACTGGATTATCTCCCGAATTACAACTACTTGCAATATAACAATCATTACTTGCAGAAACAAAAATAGGTAAAAGAACCAACATTAATGCGATTAAGAGTAATTTTTTATCAAAACTTTCACCAAATTGTTATAACATCATTTTTTATGGAACAGGTATTTATAAATTTACCAATTTATTATATAAAAAATAAATCTATTTCAGAGTAATAAAAAATAAAATAAAATTAAAAAAACACTACTAAATGATAGCAACAAACGAAACATTTAAATATACAAATAATATTCTATACACTACATTATATATGGGGAGTAAAAAAATGAAAAAAGCAATTTACTTATTACCATTAGCTATGTTTGCAATAAAAACAAAAGCTCAAATAACTGAACAAGAAGCATTGCCGATTGATTCTTTAATAGCAAACACATACCTTACAGCAGTAAATGTTCATGGAGAAAATATAAATTCAACACCTACTGGATCAGTTTTAACTTGGGATGCAGTTAATGGAAGATTTGAAAATAAAGGTATTGGATATTCATTCCCACATAGAGTTGATGAAGAAACAGCTGAAGCAATTAATAGTGTTGATGGAAAAGAATACAAATTATTTGATTTAGATTCATTTTCAGACGTTAATCAATATCAAAACGCTGTTGAAGATTGGTTAAGAGAAATTGGATTACCAGTAAATACAAATAATTATGAAACTTTAGAAAATAAAATTTTTCCTAACCCAGTTAGAAATAATGCTCAATTTCAAGCAAACATTCCTGCTGGTAAAAAATATGAAATTAATATTTTTGATATTACAGGAAGAATGGTTAAACAACATAAAGGTATAACTGAAAACAACGGATTAAATTTAAATTTAGATTTTACAGAATTTGCTAATGGACCTTACATCGTTAATTTTTACAATGAAAATACTTCTTTTAGTAAAAAAGTTGTAAAACAATGAAAAAACTAACAATCATATTAGCAATAATGTTGTTACTACCAACATTAGCATTAACGCAAAAAAGTGACATTACAATTAGTAATATCAATTTCCCAGATGATGCT
>JBKHAC010000002.1:0-71542 GCA_046543095.1 Candidatus Woesearchaeota archaeon
TATGTTTTATTATTTAATTTTTCTTTTTTTAAAAGTTTATTTTTTTTGATGTTTTTAAATTTTTTCTTTTTTTGATTGATATTTGTTTGTTTTTGTATGATTTATGTATTATTTTTGTTGTTTTTATGTTTTTTAATTTTTAATTAGCTATTTATTGTTTGTTTTTGTATGATTTATGTATTATTTTAAATGTATTTTGTTTTATTTTTTAAATTTTTTATTATTTTAGTTTGCGCAAATTTTAGAAAGTTTTATATACTAAATGATTTCATAATGGAGGGAAGGGATTGAGGGCATTAACTACAAATGATGCTTTTTTAACAAATTTATTACATGGGAAGGGTTAGTTTATGAAAAATAGAAACAAATATTTACTCATAATTACAATAAGTCTTTTATTTTTATTTATACAAGATGTAAGCGCGGTGACGTATGTATCAAATTCAAATAATTGGGAAGATGTATACTCAGTATTACAACTTGCATCGCTAAACAGAAGCAGAAGCATGTTCATAACAAACGAAGCACACGCAAGAATATTACATTTCGATATGGCCTTAACAGAGAATATACGCGTTATATCTTCTAGACGAAACGCATATATTGCAAATTATAGGAGTTTACTTAGAAGCGCTGGAATAGAGAACGTGGAAGAAGAGAGACTTGAAAATATAAATTTAGAACTTGCAGGAAGATTACCTATAAGAAACTTTATAATAATAGATCCAGCATATAGTTATAATGCGATAGCGGTTGCGCCATACGCATTCTTAACAAATTCTTATGTTTTATTTGCAAATAGAGACAACCTAGGAAGAATCACATCATTTTTAGATTCAAGAGATGTTAACCGAGTTTTACTATATGGTACATTGCAAAGAGAAGTTAGAGAAGGCATGCAAAAATACAATCCAGAAATAATAAATGAAAACGGAGACAAATTCTTAAACAACATAGAAATAACTAAACGCGCATTAGAAATAAACAACGTAGGGCAAGTACTCTTAACAAACGGAGAATTCATAGAACAAGAACTAATAATAAGCGGCCAACCAATACTCTTCGTTGGACGAAACTCAGTACCTCCACAAATAGCACAATATATACGATCTTCACCAATATCCGTAGGCGTCCTAGTCGGAAATGAACTAATAAATTCCGCACAAACAATAAGAACGCAAACAGGAATTAGCACAATAATAAAATTTGGAAGAGGAGCAAGAGTTCCTGATGGAGCAATAATGGGTGAAATAGAAGCACTAGATATGTTTTATCTACCTCCAATAAATATAAGTCTAGAATTATTTGCAATAAGATATAACAAAGCAACAAATAAAATGGAGATAACACTTAGAAATACGGGTGAGGTCGCAGCATACGCATCAGGCTCATACACAATAAGATTTGGTCAAGATATAGAAACTTTAGGTGATGAAGATGAAATATTTATCGATGCAGGAGAAACAAAAACTTTCACTTATTCACTTGAAAATAGATATGCTGATGATAACATATTCGCAGACCTAATGATATTATTTGGCGAATCAGCAAATTCCCTAGAATACTTAATAGAAGGAAAAGATATACCTGTTGAAATAGTAGAATATGATGATGCATCAACAATAAGTATAACTGACTTCTACTACGATTTAGGAAAAGGCGCATTCGCAATAGAAGTTAGAAACCCGGGAACAGTTACAACGTACGTCTCCGCAGAAATAATAGATTTTTATATTAATTTTGAAACAAAAATTCTCTCAAGCAGAAATACAATAAGCATTTTACCAGGAAAAACAAATATAATCTACATAGATGAAGATTTAATAGATGAAGATTTCATAAATAACCCCGAAGCAAAAATAAGGTTGTATTATGGAGAACAAGAAAATATTTTAGTAAATCTACTGGAAGAGACATGGCCACTAGTTAAAAAAAGAACAAACCAAATTATACAATACGCACCATATGCAATACTAATAATATTACTTATATTAATTTTAACATCAAATAAAAAATGCAAAAAATGCGGAACAAGAAATCCAAAAAGAAGAAAACATTGTAAGAAATGCAATGCCAAATTAAAATAATAGAAATATAATACAATAATAAAAATACAAAATTTAAATAATAGGGAAGGGAATTTGAGAGAAAAAAATAAAACAAGTTTAATTAGTTTAATATTGATTCTAGTAGTTTTATTTAGCTTAAATATTTCCATCGCTCAACCAGAACCACCAACAATACTAGATTCGACATCATCTAGAAGAAACAACACTGACGTTGTATCAATAGATGCTATAGCTGGAAATGTAACTGCCCTATCAATACACGGAATGACATCAACACAAACCTGGCAAGGATTTTACGGTAACATAACAGGCGAGATAGTTTTAAGCAATAATGCAAATGCAGTAATGTATAATTGGAGCTTAGTCGTTCCGCGAGGAAAAATATACGCATCAACAAATACAAGCATAAATTGGGCTCAAGGAAATATAGGTTGCTATAATTTCTCAATAACAGATACAGACTACTTGACAATAACAGAATTAGAAAATTCCTTCGATATACCAACAGATGCAGCAGACAGCATACAAAACACATTCAACCAATTCACACATCCAACAATTTATCCCGCATCATCAACAATACCTGAGAACACTTGTCACTCAACACAACTATACCAAAACGAAATACCTGGAACTGATTTTCCTGAATTGTTACTTTATGCAGATGATTCCAATTCAGTAATATTCACATCAATAATTCCCGGAAGTACAACAGGTTTCGACGGATCACTTATGGACTTCCAATTACTAGTCCCTGCAAACGGAAGATTAGGACAAACAACACCAACAACATATTATTTATATGTTGAATTAGAATAACTGACGAATTAGAAATGAATACTTTCTTCGGCTCTGTCCCAAATAACAATGAAGTGTATACTGCGCAAACCGAACAATGTTCACTAGATTTTAAATCCGAGTCCATAAAAACCAATGTTTATTTTGAGTGGTTTGCTCGGCAGTATACAAAAAACAACTATTTTGGACAAAGCCCTTTCTTCAAAAACTTTAAAAACATACAAGATATTATTTTTTTAAAGGAGAGGGTTTGATGAATTTAAAAAACCAAATAATTATGCTAATTTTATTTGTAATAATAATTACAACAATAGCTATAGCCCTGAACATAAATTTAACAAATCCTACAAATCTATCAACAATTAATGAAACACAAATAATATTTACATATTCAATAGATACAATAGCAGATAATTGCACATTATATACAAATGAGACAACATGGAGTGCCAAAGATACCAAAACAAATACGCAAATAGGCGAGAACAATTTCACACAAACAATTAATACAGAAGGTAAATATTTGTGGAACGTTCAATGCACAAATTCAACAAATACATTCTGGGCAATAAATAATAATACATTCACATTAGATTTAAATGCCCCCACAATTACACTAATAAATCCCGAAAATAATTTTAAAACAACAGAAAATGAAATAGAATTTGAATATTACGTATCAGATATAGGAGGCGTAAATTCTTGTGCACTCATCATAGATTCACAAATAAACCAAACATCAAACACCATAACAAATAATGCAAATAATTATTTTACAGCAAATCTTAAAACAGGACAATATGCATGGGCAATACGATGCACAGACACATTTTTACAAGAGCAAACAACAAATACAAGAAATGTAGAAATAGACTCAAAACTCGAATGGAACACAACAAATCTAAATTTAGGAGACGCGCCCTCAAATAATGAGGAGATAACAAAACTTACAGAACTTCGCGCAATAAATGAAAATAACCAAATAACGCTAACTTGCACAGGCAACTGCGCCGAAATAACACACGGATTTATAACTCAAAGTGCAGAAAATACCGATATATTTATAGAATTTGCCTGCTCATCAAATACCCCAAATAATTATACAGCGACATTTAATGCAACATCAAATGAACATGTTGAAGGAACTTTATTAACTGTTGAATGTGAAATATTTCAAGCAAGACCTGATTTGATGTTAAATAATAGTCTTATTTATTACGAGGGAGAGTTAGTCGAAGGACAAGAAATAATATTAAAAGCAGATGTTATGAATACAGGTGACGTCAATGCGAATAATGTCAACACATCATTTTTCTTAAAAAACGAATTAATAGGATATGAAATAAAAAATGTAGATGCAGACACAAATATAACATTTCAAACCACATACGAAGTAGGTGTTGGTGATGTGTCAATAGATGTAAAAACTGATAATCAAAATAAAATATCAGAATATTTAGAAGATAATAATAATGCTACATTAAATATTAGTGTCGGTTCATGGCAAAAACTTACAGGAAACATATCAGGAAGATTTGTATTACAAGACGCGAGCAACAACACCGTTTTTTTATGGGAAAAAGAATTACTTGACGAAAGCAATTTATTCGTAGTAGACGCAGACAGCTCAATAAACTGGAATGAATTAATTGCACTCACAAAAGACACAAACAATAATACAAGAATGCAAGACCTAGAAATAGCGGATCAACTACTCAACACAACATCAAATTCGGATTCCATGAATAAAACATTCGCAGAAAATTTCCAAACAACAACATTTAATGTATTCGGACAAGAAATAAACCATGTACCAATATTTTACACAACGCCAGGCGAATTCAAAACAGGAATACTATGGGATACAACTAGAGATACCAACGGATATTACGACTCTGCAGATAGAGAAGATTTAGTTTTTATAACACAAATAAAACAAGAAACACTAACGGATATAGGCATATTCGATTATGAAATAGAATTCGTCGCATCACTTAGAGAATATGCACAAGAACAAACACAAAACAGAGTATCAATATATGTAGAATTAAAATAAAAATTAAACTAATAAAAAATTTAATTTTAACTATTTATCAGATAATTTTTCTTTATCTTTTTCATCTTTTAATTTACCAGTCTAATCGTCTTTATTTTTCTCATCATCAGCTTTCACTTCACCAGATGAAATTTTAGTATCTTTGTTTGAATTATCAGGTTCATCAGATTTCTTTAAATCACTAAGCTGACCCTCAATTTTCCTAATCTGATCATTCAAATAACCTTGCATATTCAAACCCTTAGCAAACAAAGGATTATCATCCATCAATTTACGAAACGCCTCAGATAACATTTCAGCCTTATTTAATTTCAAATCAAATTCAAGCTGCAACTCACGCTTTGCATGCTTCAAATTAACATCTAATTTGGAATAACTATCAGATGCCAATTTAATAACTCTTTTAGCTTTCTCAATATCTTTAGAAAACCCAGTTATACTATCAGATAACTCTTTTTTAGTTACAAGAGCAGGATTTCTCGCTTCAAGCTTAGATAATTTACTATTAATTTCTTTAATTTCTAAACCAAAATCATCAAGCTTAATCTCAAACTCATTAAACTCCTTAAACGTTTTCTGCACCTCAATAAACATAGTCTCAATTTTATCAGCATGCTGCTCACATACAGCCTCAATTTTCTTCACAGTCATAATTTCGCGCTTTACTTCCTCATTTAATTTAAGAATCTGCTCAGCCCCACGAAAAACCTCAATTTGAGCACGGACCTGCTTCAATTGCTCAAATAAAGCCTTCATCATCTCCTCATTACTCTCAATATTCGACCTTAACGCCTCAATTTTACCATCAGACTTTTGCAAATCAATAGTTATCTTATCAGGCTTCACACTCTCAACAATATCAACAGCCTTAATAGCTTTAACTTCAATCCCAGAAACATTACGATTCATATCATTTAACATACCACGAAGCTCACCTAATTGCTCAGTTAAATTACTGGAACGCTCACTTTCAGCCTTATTCATCTCAGTTAAAGACTCAATTTTAGATTTTAAAATAGCAATATCCGCAGTTAACGCAGCATACTCTTTAGTCTCATTTACCTTAGGCTCTTCTTTCACATCAGCCTCATTCTCTTTCTTTTTCTTCGAAGAACTAAATAAACCTATACTAACTCACCTTCTTTTTTAATAAGTCTTATCATATTCTTTATATAAAGCTTTTGTTATTTATTTTAGGTTTTGTCCAGAATAATACAAATAGGTGTACTGCGCAAACCAATCGAAACTGACTTGTATGTTGAACTGAGTCTATCAAATCCCTTGTTTAATTTGAGTACTTTGCTAGGCAGTATACAAAATATAGATTCTGGACAAGACCTTATTTTATTAATATTAGAGCCTGAGTAAGTCCTTACGCTTACCTGAGCAAGTTTTACTCTTATAACCATAAACAAATATATTTAAGAATTTAAATTTAGTTAGGCACTCAGAATTTATTTATTGAACATTAATATGCACATATTAAAAACTAATGTGTTTATTACAAATCGGGTTTAATACCTCGCTGCTTCGCAGTGACTTCAGACTCGATTTGTAATGACAGAAAATCCGCCAGCGAAAATTCGCGTAATACTTCGCAGCTCTGCTGCGCGAGATAGCGAATTTTAGGATTTTCGTTTTATTTGATATTTCGCATAAGCTCTATGTTATTTTATTAAGGGGTTTATAATTAAGGGCATATAATTTTTATTAGGGGATTTTATAGAATACTTTAGGTTTCTGATTAGTTTTTGATAGGCAAGTTTTGTTTGATTTATGTTTATCAAAGTTTGTGAGGCTTTTACTATATTGTTATACAACTAAATTTTAATTGTTAAATATAAATTAATTTAGCTTATTGACTTTTTTTGAGTTTTAACCACGACTAAAAAAATAGAAACTTTTATAAAGAAAAAGGTCTGGAACATATTGTTGTTTTTTATTAGAGGGTGTATCGACTAATGCTCGAAAACGAAACATTTATATATTATAGGATTTAAATATATGAAAAGGTATATTGAAATACAATAACTTACATTAGTTTTGTTTGTTGGTGCATTACAAAAATACCGACGACAAATATAAAAATAATAAAAAAATAAAATCAAAAACCACTACGCGAGGTGAATCATTTGAAGAAAAAAATAACAATGCTTTTGATGACATTCATATTATTGTTTGGAGCATATTCAGTACTAGCACAAACAACAGTTCCAGAAGCACCATCAACATTTACTGAGGAAGGCTCATCAAGACGAGACTCTGGTTTGTTGCCTGACCGCTCAATAGAAGCTATAGCAGGAAATATAACCGCACTAAATATGCACGGTAACACAGTTACAAGAACCTGGTTCGGTGTATATGGTAACGTAACAGGAACACTCGTTTTGAGCAATGGAGAAAACGATGTGATGTATGATTGGTCAGTTGCAAATCCTCGCGGACAAGTATATGCTACAAGAGCGCCTGAATTATCAGAAACAATTCTATGGAATCAAGTTGATTGCTATAACTACACAATAACTGACTTGGCAAATTATTATACAATCTCAGAATTAAACGCTGATCTTGGAATTAACCCAACACTAGATCAAGATGCAGTAAACAGAACATTTAGATACGCGGTTCCAGATCCCGTGGAACCATTGATACAACCGCCTGTGGCTCATTACCATAATGGCTTTTTTGTTGGAACAAAGGAAATTTTAGAAAATACTTGTCCTGCAACATCACTTTATAGCTCAGGTGCAAATCAAAATTGGGATAGATATCAGCAAGTATTATTATATAATGCAGGAGTTACAGGAAATTCTAGCCTAATATATACATCAATAATTGAAGATGGTGAAGTCACAGGCTTTGATGGAACAGATATGGACTTTCAAATGTTACTCGGAGAAAATGGTCATGATGGTGACACAGATACAACAACATATTATTTTTATGTAGAACTTGAATAGACGAGGTGTTAAGAAAAATGAAATCATTAAAATTAAGCTTATTTTTAATAAGTATGCTATTTTTAGCAACAGCTACAAGCGCGTTTGTGGCAGTATCCGGATTTGACCCAACATACGAGGGTAATTTCTCAGATAGTGCTAACCAACCAACAGTTATGACGCACGAGAGAGGATTTATACATGTAGTAAACATAGATAAATCACAACAAACTCCAAGATGGAAAGCATATGTCGGAAACATCACAGGCGAACTAGCGCTAGGAGATGGAACATACTCTATTTTCAATTGGAATTTAACTACAATAACAGGTGAAATATACGCAACAAGATATAACGGAACATTCGCATCATCCCCTCCAAATTTATCCGAGGAGTGGCCACAAGGTGATTCTAGTAACACATTACCAATATGGTCAACGATGGAATGCGCAACACAAGACGAAATAAATAATGAAACAACATTATTAAATCATAATTATGATTTAGATGTAGATGCACTTAACAGAACCTTCACAACAGGATTTACATTTCAAAACTTCGCAGTCGCAAGTAGAACTATAGATACATCAACTTGCAGAGGCACTTTTTTAAATTACAACGCAACAAATGATAACTCCGAGCAAGGCGTAGCAGGCTGGCAACAAGTAGTACTAACAGATAGAGGAGATGGAATATCATCAGGAGCTGATTATGCACCTGACCTTATGTATGCAGCATTACTAAAAGACAGCGGACTAGGATTTAACGGTGAAGTGTATGATTATCAAATCCTTTTACCAGAAAACGGGGATTTATCTGAGCAAAACCCTGACCCAATTCCCTACTACTTTTACATGGAATTACTAGGTAGCGTGAACTGAAAACTTTTTTTCTTTTATTTTTTCTTTTATTTTTATCAATAAAGATTTTCTATAAGTATAAATGACTTAATTAGTTTAAATTACGAGCGGAAGAATCCTCGCTTTTTAGCGTTAGCTAAAAAGTTAACTGAAGGTTAACCCTTTAGGGAGGGGAAGCGCCCTCTAACTTTTTCAATTTAAATTTATAATAAAATAATAAATCACACTATTAAACTAAACATGAATTAAGATAATAACTTAATTTATCTATATTATTTCTTAATGCTTTCAATTAATCAACTAATACTTTAAAATAACGACTTTTTCAAATTAAACACACCTTGAAAAAATTCAATAAAAACTAATGCACATATAAAAAATTTTAAAATAACAAATGCAATCAAATTTAAACATACTAAAAAAGTTCAGAAAAAGCATTAATTTAATTAATCTAATTTTGAATCTGAAATTAAACATCTCCAACAAAGGTTTATAATTTGAAATATAAGATAAAAAAAACTAATTTAAGAATTTAAAATTCTAAGCAAATCATCTTTAGATCTAGCTTCTCTGAGCTTATTTGCTAACTCATTATTGTGAAAAACATGATCAACCCAATTCGCAAAATCATTACGATGATCATTTACATGATGATAAAAAACCGCATCACTCATACTCTTAAGCTTTTCTTTAAGTTCACGAATACTTGAAATAGTTTCACCATTTGATAGATTAAAATGCTTATTTTCATCAAGTTTATCTTCAACAAAATCAGACATCAATTTTTTTAATTCAGAAAGCTCACTTTTCAATTTACTCTCGCTTGTATCAACTTCTTTTTGAAGCAATTTAAGCTCACTTTTTTTAGTATGCCACATGTTTTCAAGAACTTTTAAAGATTCAATTTTACTATGTATTATTTGATTTAATTCATCATGATGAATGATGAAAGGGGTGCCACTATCTTCATTATCGTGAAAATCATTCAATGTATCGAATAAATCTTTCTCAATTAAAGATTTCAATTTATTCTTTTTCTTTAAATCATCATCATTATCTTTATCAAGCAAAACTTGAAGTCTGGAGAAAAAACTATGATTATCAACAGAGGGGGTGCTAGGTGTTAGACTTGGCTTATCATGAGTTGTTACTGCACTTGATTGAGATTGAGGTGTTTGCGCTGGCACGTTAGTTTGTTGACTTGCGGGTTCTGTTTTAGGCGCTTGCTGCAAGGGTTGTTTTACTGCTTCTTGTTCTTGCGGTTTTTGAACCGGTTCTTGAGCTTGAGGCGTTTGAGTAGATACATTGGTTTGTTGGCTTGCAGGCTCTGGATTAGGTGCTTGCTGCACTGGTTGCTCTACAGGTGATTCTTTTGCAGATTCAGGCTTGTTTAAACTAGGCAGACTATCAGGCACAGCAGTGACGCTAGGTGCGGGCTCTTCTTGATGTGGAAGTGCAGGTAAATGCTCGGGCACAGATTTACTTTCTGATTTTTTAGAACCTAATTTAAGTAATACCAATTAACAACCCACCTCTAAATATTTTTGGTCACTATTTATTTATAAATATGTCGATTTTTTCAACTTTATTTTCATTTTTTTTTCAAACTATTTAAACTATTTATTAAATTATTTTTACTTTCATGATTTATTTTCTGAATTTTATTTATTTCTTTGAATTGTTTATGTTATATGAAGTATATTCGCAGTAGCGCTTTATATGACGCATAAAGATTAAAAAACTATTTGAAAATTATTTGAAATTTACTTTTAAAGCTCGAAAATTTATAATTCTCACATGTAATTAAACTTGTTTGATTTTTCTCGTTTATTTCAAATTTAAATTAATTCAATATAAAAATAATATTCTTCACTCACACTCAAATTCTGATTTTCAGGCAATATTAACTGAAAATCATAAGTGTTATTATTAAAACCAATAGCACCATTTTGCAAGACACTCGAAAAAATTAAATTTGAATTATTATCTGATAAAATAACTTCTTCAAAATCCCTTGATGATGTGTTGTTATAAACATTTAACGCCGCAGATTTGCAAGAATCGGTTTCAATATAATTAAAAAAAGTGTAAAATGATTCGTGTTCGCTATCGCTAAATGTTCTATTAACTGAGTACTCAATTGAGGGCTCAAAACCAAGATAACTATCTTCTAAAATAATTTCAGAATTATTCGCGCATCTAATATTATTCCAATCTAATGTGTTGCTTCGAGACGCATAAATTTTACCGCGTGTATTGTCCATTATCCAATCAAATAAACTAGTAGAACCATCTCCTAATTTAAGCCTGCCCGAAATATTACCAACATAACCTCTCCAAAACGGATTAGGCTGAGATGCCTCAATGTTTACTACATGAATATGTCCTCCGCTACTAATAAGCTCAACTCCCGGCTCGAGAGGAATAGAATAATTATCAACATACGTTATGTTTCCACCAGATGGATAAAAAGGAGAAGAGAACACATTATTAGATAAAACTAATATTGATGAAAAAAATAAAAGTGCAAAAATTAATTTCACTAAACTATTTGATTTTATCATTTAAAATCCCTCCGCTTAGTAAAAGTAATCCAAATCGTCTGATAAGACCTTGAGAGAATCTTAGAAATATCATTAATGCTTAGAAGTTTATCTTGATATAAGTACAAAATAATATTTCCAAGAATATTGCCTTCTTTGTGTATTGCACTTAAAGGAATTTTAATTTTATGATTTTTTTTAAACTGCTTAGGATGCTTTTTTTTCGCTTTACTATACGTAATAGAGATAGTAGATTTATCCCTTCTTGTTAAGGACGCAATTTTAGTTATGGTAAAAGACTTATTTTCTTTTAAATATTTAACCACGCTCTCAAAACAACCAAGCTCTTTTTTAAAAATAGATACAGGGATTAAAGTTTCTTGTTCGAGCATTGAATCTAGTTTAGATACATTATACCCTTCTTTTTTTAAAAATTCAAAAAATAATTTGGTAAGTTCTTTATTTTCTATTTTAATTTCCCCTTCAATTAAATTTAACCAATCAAAAATGTTTTCGTGTTTTAAATCAAAATTTATTTGTTTTAAATATAAACTACTAAAAAAGTTTTATTAAATTATAAATAATATAATATTTTGTTTTATTAAATTATAATATTGTTATGTGTTTTAATATATAAAATTATCTTTTTTAACGCCGCACTTTAGAGAAAAAACCTGATTAAAAAAGTAACATTTATATATACTTTAGACATAAATTATTTTATCATACTTTCAAAGAGGTGTTTTCATGATAAAAAAACGAGTTAATGTTCAAGCATTAGAAATGTTTATTATGTCTTTAATGGTTTTATTTGGCCTAGGAGCTATAGCAATATTATATTATGCACTACAATACCCATATTTAATAGATTTATCATTAATAGTTATCGAGATGCTAATAATATTAATTATAGCAGTGCTCGGACTTGCATATTTAATAATAAGAATATGGGAGCGACACATTGTGCCCTATTCAATGGTTTCTGCAGATGAAAAGAAGAAAATAGATTCAGACGATAAAAAAAGAGCAGAAAAAATTAAAAATTAAAAATTAAAAATTAAAAAAATTGAAAAGTTTTAAAAATTAAAAAATAAGGTTTTATAACAAAATGTTCAAACAAAAAAAAGCAGTTATGGGCGTAGGAATGCTACTAATATTTGTAGCGAGTATAGTCTCAGCAGCAATAGCTGCAGCACTACTTATAACATCAACAAATTTACTACAAGATAGAGCAGCTAAAGTACAACAAGACGCAACAGAAGGACTTATTAGTGGACTTGATGTAGTTTCAATATATGCAACAGGAAATATGACAACAGAGATAATATACGAATTTGAATTCATCACAAGGCTTAGAGCAGGATCAAGACCTGCACAACTAGACTCCTTAGGCCTTACATTTATACAAGGTGAAAACACAGCAACAGGATACATGAACACATCACTTATAGGCGATAACTGCACATTTGAAAATCTTCAAGCTGAAACAGAATTTTGCGTGAATAAAATATTCGGCGATGAAAACACAGTACTTGAAAGTGGCGATATGGCAATTATAAAATACAAATTATCCAACGAATCCGCACTACCAACAGACACTCCCTTCGATATAATATTCCAACTTAGAGTCGGCTCACCTTTAATTATGGCCTTGCAAACGCCTGATATGGTACTTAGCAGTAAGATAAGACTTAGATAAATATAAACTTAATTTACTAAATAGTTTAATGAACGATTTAAAGAATAACAAACTAATATTTTAATTATTTTTAATAAAATAAAAAAAACAAAAAAAAGAGGCAAATAGTATTGGGACTACTATCATTTTTAAAGAAAAAACCTAAAGAAGAAAAAAAAGAAGGGGATAACACGAATCAACTGATTGAAGATAGTTCTAAAACTCAAAATACAACACTCAAACCAGAAGAGACTAATTCTATAAGTGCAAACACGGAAAATAATACTCAAAGTACCCAAAGTGTTCAAAATAAAGATGAACAAAATAATCAAAATACTCAAGAAGATGACTCCAACGAAGATTTCGACAAACTCGTCACACAAATAATAACAAAACTTGAAGATATGAAAACAGGCGCAGACACAAAACTAGAAGAACTCGAGACAAAAATACAAGAACTAAACAACACAAACAAAAAAGAAGAACTAGATGCAATAAAAGAAAAAGTTGAGAAACTAGAAAACAGCCTAAAAGAATTCTCATCAATATATGAGGCAATAAGCTCACAATACAACCCACTCTTAGACGGATTCGACGAGAGAGATAAAAAACAAAACCTAAACAAAGAAGAAAAACAACAAGAAACTGCGCGAAGCATAGATGCGTCAGAAATTCAACAATCGCCTGAAATTGAACAGAAAAACGTTACTGAACAAATAAAAGAACAAAATACGGAAATGACACAGAGCCTAAACAAACAAAATGAAGAACAACAAGTTCAAGAAGCTCAGCAAACCCAACAAGCTCAACAGTCCCAAGAAATAATCACACAAACACAAGAACACACAAAAGAACAAATACAAGAAAAGGTACAAGAAAAGGCACAAGAACAAATAGAAGAAAAGGTACAAGATAGCACCTCACAAACACAAGAAACAAATTCAGATTATAATTTAAAATACACAATATCAACACAATCAGATCTCGACGATGACAATAACACAGAACAAATACTAGTATCAAGACACGAGAATAAAAACCAAAGCGCAGATAGAGAATCAATACTAAAGAAAAAAATAATAGAATACATGCTTAAAGAAAAAAGAATACACTTAGAGAGATTATCAAGAACAGTAGACGGCGATAAAAAATTCTTTTTAGATAATAATAAAGCAATAGCAAATTTAATTGATTTAGTAAATATAATAAAAGACGACGAACAATCATTCACAAAACACGTAACAGAAGAAAAAGATGATTTTGCAAACTGGATAGACCACGTACTCGGACTTGCAGATATCGCACAAAAACTTCGAGGAATAAAAAACAGAGAAGAATACACGCTAACACTTCTATCTGAAATATGAATTAAGTTAATAACTAAACAAACAATTAAATTAATGATAAAACTAATAATTATGAAAATAAATTTTCTAAACTTCTTTAAATAATTAATAAGTGCGGACACAATTTAATAATCTATTTTTATATTAATTGAAAAAATAACAAAATTAAATTAAAAGTATGATGGGGCGCCATATTGATGATTAAAGTCTAATAAGAAATATTGAATGCACGAAATCAAGATTTATAATTATTTTTTAAATATGCGGCGACGCTTGGAAATAAATGTGTACTTCTATTATTCAATTGAATGGTAAGATTAGGATTGTCATTAAAATTAGTTTTTAAACTGCCAGAATACTGTGAATTCGCCTGTAATTCTTTAAGCATTATACCTTCAAGAAGTAGATTCTTTAAAAAAATATGAGAAATTAAAGGCTTTAAACCTGATTCTTGTCGCTCCATAAAATCAGGCAAATTATTTGCTTCTTCTTTTTCAATATGTGATTGTCTATTTAAACCAGTATTTTCAAAATCAATTATTGTGTCTTTTGTGTATAATTTAAATCCTTCATTTTTAAGAGAAGCCGTATTTCTTACATACTCTTTATATATTTTTAAATCTATATCTAAATTTTTTAAATCTTCAATATTGCTTTTATTAGGTATGGTTGCTATATATATGTGGTCTAATTCACACTTGAGTTTATTTTCATCATGATTATAATGTGAAAAAATCATAATGTCTTTTTTATCACCATCAAAAAAGGATAATTTACTCGAATAAAACGGCAGGACGCGTTCTTCTTTACTTCTTATAGCTTCAATAGTTAATGTTGCTTTTGCAGTTTTATCTTTTAAGAAGTCATTGTATGCATTTAAAGAAATATTTTGTTTAAAATAATTATTAATGGAGTTGGTGTTCAAATCGTTTTCAATTATGTCAATAGGTGACTTAATCATACTTAGACATAATCCTCCAGCTAGTAGGGTTGTTTTTAGTAGAAAATCTCTTCTCGACATTTCTTTACTTGAGCTCGTCATAAGCACTAGAAAAACAACAAAACTATATAAATGTTTCTATTTAGTAGTGACGAAATAATTCTTTTTGATTTTTTTGAAGTAACTCTACCAAATCGTACTCATATCAGGAAGAACCATATCAACAACAGAAGGAATAGTCCAATAAAGCAAAGCAATAATCCAAATCATAATAATTAAATTAATGATGGATGAATAATTAGACCCACCATCAATAATCTTCAAAATCCACGAAGACGTAAAAGCATGAATTATAAGCATAACCATAATAAGAACAAGAGCCACACCAAAATTAATCTCCTGATTCATAGGCATAATAGTCTGCGCAAAATCAACAGTCATCTCATCATCAATATTCGTCGTAGAAAAAAGCTGAGACATCTTCTCAGAAATCCTAAACGTAATAAAAATAGTTAAAGACACACCAATAGTAATACCATAAAAAACACCAGTGAGACCCTGCGCGAGCTGAGCCCTAAGCTTCCTTAAAGAAAGCAAATGCTGAACATTATTACTAACAATCTCACCAATCTTTTCAGCATTACCACCAAGATAAATAGACTCAGAGAAAATCTTACTAAAATTATTAACCAAGTTACTACCAGAATCAACCGCGTAATGATACCAAGACTTAAACTTATCAGTACCAAGCCTCAAACGCCTATAAAGATTAACACTCATATCATTAATAACACCAAAATCATGCATCTGAGTAGATTTTAAAGACGAAATAACGCCCCCATTACGAACCTCAATAGCAGACCCCAAAATCCTCGCATAAACAGGAAACTGAACATCACGCTTACGCACAATCTCTTCCTCACGAACAGCAAGAAACCCAGGATATAAAAGCGGAAGCGAACCTAAAGCCATAACAGTAATAAACGATAAAGAAGTCAAAAATAATAAACCAACAAAAAAAACACCACTAATAATCACAGCAAATTTAAACGCCTGCTCAATTTTTAACTGACCTAAACTTTTATGCGCCAAATCATGAAAAATTTGATCACGAGGAATAAAACCTTTCACTGCAAAAATAATCACAACATCCATAACAACTAAACCAACCAAAGCATAAATGAGCAAAACATTAACAGGCAAAGCAATTAACAAAGGCGCAAGCAAAATAGTACTCACAAGAAACGCAAAAGAAACCGAGAGCGCCATAAACAATTCTTGAATCATCTTAATAATCTCAAGAGATTTTTTATATTCAACAGAATAATCATCAAGCACAGCACCCTGCTCATCATACAAAAAAGTATCAAGCTCCTCACCAAAATCCATGACAACAGCGAACCTATCAAGAAAATCACCAAGAATACGAGAAGGAGTCCTCGAACCCATCAAACGACAAGAATTAACAAAACCCATATTCCAATCTTTAGACAAATAAATAACCTTCTCAAACGTCTTACTAATCTCACCAAAAACCTTTTTCTCAGCAATCTTCTTAAATAACGCATGACGAGAAATCTTCATAGTCGCAATAGTACCTGCATAAGTAATAAAAAAATGCAAATTCTCATTAATATTTTGTTTAACAGCAGAATACTTAATTAAAGGATAACCTATAAGTCCACCCATAGTTAATAAAATTAAAAAAATACTAAACACAAAACCAACAGGAACAATAAAAGGAATAATTAAAGAAATTAAAACAACACTACTCAAAATAGGCAAAACTAACTTCAACAAATAATCATTCAAATTCGAATAACCCACAAGTAAAATTACTTTATCAATTTTTTTAGTATTCATAAAAAACCTAACTCTCTAATTTAAAAAACCCACCTAAAATTTATAATTTAAACGGCAATGTTGCCTCACCACCATGATAATAATTACGAAGAATAGACCAAACATCATAATAATTAAAAATCTTCTCCTCAACCATACGCTTTAAAATCTTAGTACGCTTATCCAATTCAGCATAAATCTCACGAGGATCTTTAAGCCCAAGAGTCTTCGCAATTTTCTGCTCAAGAATATAACTATTAAAAAGACCCCTAAAAATTAATTTATCATTAACACTATTCCACGTAAAAACCTCACGCGTAATAACTTTATTTGCAGGAGCATAATAACGCTCAAGCTCACTTAAAGATAAAACACGACGAACAAATTTATTACCACGATAAACAGCTTGCTGAATCAAACACAAATTCAAGTTATCAATAAAAGCAATAGGAACATTAATAGGATCACCCGTCAAACGCTGAATCATAGTATTAACATCACCAGCGTGAAAAGTAGATATAACAGGATGCCCAGTCTGCATCGCCTGAAACGCAATAGCACCCTCCTCACCACGAATCTCACCCACAATAATATAATTAGGACGACTACGAAGAGCAGCAATAAGCAAATCCAAATAACCAACATCAGACTCCTTACCAGCCTCACGAGTAACCAAATGCTGCCAAATATCATGAGGCATAGTAACCTCGGGAGTATTCTCAACAGTAAACACCTTCGCAGTAGGCTTAATAAAAGCAGCACACGCATTAAGCGTAGTCGTTTTACCAGACGCAGTTTCTCCACAAACAAACAAATTCATACCATTTTCAAGCGAGAGCCAAATGTACGCTGCAAGATCAGCACTAAGAGTATTCCAATTAATAATCTGAGTAATAGAGACAGGAACATCAGAAAACTTACGAATAGTAAAACTAGAACCCTCAAGACTAATCTCACGACCAAAAATAAAATTCGCACGAGAACCATCAGGCATAATCGCATCAACAACAGGATGACGATCACTAGTTGGACGCTCAACACGCTCAGTAGTATCAATAACATACTTATCAAGCTCCTTATCTGACTTAAACTCAATAGTTGTATAAATCATACCAAACACTTTATGAATAGACGTTACAACACCAACACCAGTACAATGAATATCCTCCAAATTAGGATCACGCAAAAGAGGCTCAAGCTTACCATAACCAACACGATTCCTAACCAAGAAATATTTAATTTTCTCATATTGCAAAGACGTAAGCCTAGTTTTAGATGAAATACTAAACAAACCCTTACTCGAACTAGCACCACCAGACTCAGAAACTTCAACAACGTCATCAAGAAGCTTCAACAAAACAGGACCAATTTCAGTAACTTTATCAGGCACAGGCTCTTTATACGCAATATCAATTAAACGCTCAACACACTCATCATAAAGCTTCTGCTCATCATCAGTTAAAAACGGCTCAATTACGGTATAAATGGTGTCTTCAGCCGGCTTCTTTCTCAAATGAATAAAAATAGGATCACCAACAGGATAAATAAGATTAGGAAAATCCATCTTACCCATATCACGAGTAAGCGCAGGCACAAAAGTAGGCATATCCTCTTTAGAAAAACCCTCAACATACAACCTAAGATGCTCAAACTTCTTTTTAGCCTCTTCAAAATCCTTAGTAATTTCAACTTCCTTTTTCATTTTCAACCAGATAAATCCACAACAATACCAATACCCGCGCGAACCTTAAACGGCAACTCACGCTCAACATCATTAATCGCACCAAGAAACCGCTTCACCTGCAAAATATTCAAAATATTACCATACTGCTCACGCTCAAACATAACAAGATGAACCTCAACAGTATTTTGCAAATATTTCAAAATCTCTCTATTAATAATTTCAGGCTCTACACAAAAAATAACAGTCTTACCCGAACTTGTAAGCTTTTTAAAAGCACTAATGAACTCAAAAGTCTCACTTAAATTAGACTCATTTTTCAAAACAAAATCATTAAGCGCATCAATAACAATAACCTCAGATTCCAATAATTTTTTAGATAAAAAAATCTTCTTAATCATATCAGGCTCAAAATTAACACGACCAAGCAAAGGAAAAGTCGTAATAAATTTTAACTGACCTGCAAGAAACTCTTTACGAATATCATACTTTAAAGAATCCATTTGAGAGAGAAAACTTTGAACAGAGAGCTCAGAGCTAACATAAGAAATACTAACATTATTTTTAATCGCGCCATAAACAAAACGCTGAGCCAAAATAGACTTACCAAGACCAGCCGGACCCTCAATTAAAACAAGACTATTCTTAGGAATGCCCCCGCCAAGTTTTAAATGAAGCTCATCACCCTCAAGCTCAATACTATAAATTTTATCCAATCTCTCCCCTCTTTTTTAAAAAATGTTTATTATAATAAAATAAATATTAATTAATTATGATTTTTATATTAATTTTAAGTCGTGACAATTACACTATCGCCAACACCATTAGGTGCAACTATTCTCGCTTGATTTTTTGTGGAACTTACAAAAAAATCAGGGACAACAACTAAAATAACTTCGCTAGGATCCCACGAAGTAGGATTACCAACACTAGTGTCAGATTCAACCGAAATCGAAAAATCATCACGCGAAATACGCTGATTAGATAAAAAAACCTCAACTCTATCAAGCATTAAAAGCGTCTTACCAGTATTCGCTGCAGTAATCGTCGTCGTGTTCGTTTCGTTATCAAAAAAAGCAGAGGTAATAGATATGTCCGTTCTAAGCTCATCACTCAAACGATCTTTTTGAACAGCCATCGCAGCAGTAGTCTCACTAGCAAAATTACTCATATAAAAAATAACACTAGCAGATATAGTCACAATCGCGATAAAAAACAACATGTTTGCTGCAACAGTTCCAAAACCCATACTTTATAACCCCTCTTTTTTAATAAAAAATAATCATCACTCAACAAATATAAATGTTTCTATCTTTATAAGTATTTGCCTTTAAAAAAAGACAGAGATAAAACTATTTAGAAAAATAGATGCGTAAATTAATGCGCAAAAAATAAAAGATAATTTAACAGATTTAAAACTAAACAAACAAAATAAAAAAGCCAAAGAAACAAATAAAAAAACATAAACTGAAACTAACTTTGAAAATTAAAATAAAATTTATTGATGTACTTCTTATCGTCTAAAATTACCTCTAAACGGATTTGATGGAAAAGTTTATATATTAAATTAATTATTTTTTGTTTAAACCCACGGGGGGTTTGCTTAAAAAAAGAGGTAGTAATAATGAAAAATTATAATAAAAAAGCAGAAGTAGCTATGGGCACGCTAATCATATTTATCGCAATGATACTGATTGCAGCAGTCGCAGCAGCTGTTTTAATTTCATCAATAGGAAGTATTCAATCTAAAGCACTAGAGACTGGGTCTGCAACAAGACAAGAAATAGGAACAAATGTAAATGTGGTCGAAATATACGGACCGAAAGATACAAATGAATCAACAATAACAAACATAAGCATGGTTGTACGCCTCGCAGCAGGATCAGACCCAATTAGACTTAGTGATTTACTTCTAACTATTGGCGCTGAGAATTTCACAAACGAATTCACATATAATTCAACAGACCATAATAAAGGAGGAACTGCTGGCGCATCATTTAACGTATCATACCTTCTTGAAGGAAATAACAACCAACCTGATTATCTAGTTAAAGGAGACGTTGCAAGATTCGATTTAGAACTTGAATATGCAGTAGGAGAAGATGCGAGTTTAAGATTTACACTTATACCAAAAATAGGAACTCCCGCAATAGTGTTTGCAACAACACCTAATGCAATAGCAAATTCAAGAGAAACTATTTTCCCATAAGTTTTCGATATGAACAGAGGCGCATCTTTTTTTCTTTTTTTATCTATATTTTAATCATCCAAAAAATAACAAAAAAAGCGTTATTAGTATAGATTTTAGGCTACTTAGCGCTATTTTTTAATCAAAAAATGGAAAGATTTATATACTACTACAATAAAGTATTCTGTATGCCCCTATCTCAGGGCTTAGATTTAATTAAAAAAGAGGTAGATAAATATGAGAAAAAATAATAAAAAAGGAGAAGTTGCTATGGGCACATTAATTATATTCATAGCAATGATACTGATTGCAGCAGTCGCAGCAGCAGTTTTAATATCTTCCATAGGAAGTATTCAATCTAAAGCACTAGAGACTGGGTCTGCAACAAGACAAGAAATAGGAACAAACATCAACACAGTAGAAATCTACGGATTTAAAGATGGTGATGATGCTACAATGACTAACTTTAGCATGGTTACAAGACTTGCAGCAGGATCAGACCCTGTAAGACTTGGAGATTTATTATTAACAGTTGGAACAGAATCATTTACTGATGAGTATACATACAACTCAACAAATTTGAGTGCGGGCACCACATTTAATGCATCTTACTTGCTTAAAGGTGCAAACAATCAAAATGGTTATATAGTTAAAGGTGACGTTGTGAGACTTGATTTTATTTTAAGTGATACAATCGGCGAAGATGCAACAATGAGATTTACAATGATTCCAAAAATTGGAACTCCAGCAGTTGTATTTGCATCAACACCAACAACTATTGCGAACTCTAGAGAAACAGTTTTCCCATAAGGAAAAACAAAAAAATATTTTTTTCTTTTTTTCTTTTTTAATTTCATTAATTATTTTATTGACCAATTATTAAACACACATTCTTCGAACTAAAAAATTTGTTATTAAAAATTATTAAATAAAATACGACAATAAGATAAACATAATAAAATAAATTAATCAAGATAAGACATAATGTACTGATTATTTTGTTTAGTTAGTTCAATTGAGAGTTACTAAGGTCAATATTTTAGAATTTAAAGGTCAAAGACTTATCTTTTTTATTAATAGATACAAACTTCTTATTAGATTTCATAACTCGCTCAAGAGCATCTAAACCCTCTTCTTTTCTAATTTTATTCGCATCATTAATCAATTTTTGAAAATCTTGATAATTACTATAAACAAACTCGCCCTTCGCCTGATTCTCCTCGATTTTACGCTCAAACGATTTAATCATCTTTTCCTGAATATCAACTAATGAAGCCGTTTTATCCTTCTTTTTCTGAGCAGGCTTTATAGCATCTTCTTTAATTAAAGGCGAAAGCAAATCAATACCCGCACTAATGCTCTCAACACTATCGCCGCTTTTAGTTAACATACGCGTAGGAAAAATATTATTATTTGAAATAAAAGGCTCAATTTCACTTGAAAAGAACGATTTAATCGCACCCATTAATTTCATAGTATCAGTTTTTGAAATAGTCTCAGCATCTTTATCTAGATTCGCAATAGTGATAAGCTCCTCAGCATAAACACCACCCAAACCAAACTTTGCTGCAAGCGTCTTCACAAGAGATCTATCCGAATCATTAACTATTTTTATAAGTTCATCTTCAGTTGTTAATAGAGGATTGATTAATTCAGGAGGAAATTCATAAGGCTTCCTCGCCTGAATGACCCTATCTTTAAAACGCTGACGCTCAAAAGAATTCAAAACAATCAAAGAATTATCTTCACTTTTTTTACATAAAACAACATTACCGGGCTTGAATAATTCAACAATCAATAAATAAGAACCCTCTTTTTTTGAGAATTTAACTGTGAGAATACGCTCAAAACCCCTCTGCTCAAGCGACTCAATACGAGCATTAGTTAAATATTTACGCAAAAACATACAAAAACCAGGAGGAAGCATAGGGGCATTAAATTCTTGAGATGTTAAAGAAACAAAACTCGGCGCACAAATCCTAAAATTATACTTCGCACCCTCTTTATAAATCCGAAAAATAATAGTGTCTTTACCAAGCTGATAAATCTTCTCGACTTTACCACCAACAAGAGTATTCAATTCACGAACTTGAAAATGCAAAAGCGCAGATGATGTTTCATTAACCATAAATAAAAGAAAAACAACACACATTATTAAATATTTACATTAATAACAATAAAAATCAATTTGTCCCAAATAATACAAAAAAATATACGCCGCGCAAAACTACGCAAATCAAATGAAATTCAATGACAGTAATCTAATAAAAATAATTCAATAAAAATAATTTGATAAACAGACCTCATAGAAATCCTTTTCGAACCAATAAAATCTTAATGATGCCTCGCTTCGTTTTCATGTTATTTAGATATTTGAATCGAGTCTCACATACAACGGATGTTTGATCTAGAACTTAAGCAAGATAGCATTATTATTAAAATTTTAATAGAATTTCTATGAGGCTAATAAAAAGTACGTGCATAGCGCAACGAGCATCTCTTCTTTAGATGTATTTAAAACCGAGTCTAGTGTATCACATTTATAAACACGGAGCTCGTTTAGGCGCTAGCTATGCATGCACAATAAAAATAAAGATTTATAAATGAAAAACCATTCCTCAAAGTAAAACCGACCTTAAAACAAACTTCGTTTTAAGATAGCCGCGTGAGGTAAAAAAAATTCGCGGAGCTTCTAATTAAGCTTTGGTTTGGAGGAAAAACAAATGAGTGATGAAACTTTATTAATAGCAAATGACGAGTATTTAAAATCAGGAATACACATAGGAACAAAATTTAGAACAAAATACATGGATAACTTCATATACAAAACAAGACCAGACGGACTTAGCGTTCTAAACGTACAAAAAATAGACGAGAGAATAAAACACGCAGCAAATATGCTATCAAATTACGCACCACACGAAATACTAATAGTGTGCAGACGTGAAACAGGATGGAAAGCAGTCAAATTATTCTCAGAGATAACAGGTTCGAAACACTTCGCAGGAAGATACCCGCCAGGAGTACTTACAAACCCCTCACTTAAAAACTTCATAGAAGCAAAAATAGTACTCGTCGCAGACTCATGGCCAGATAAAAACGCAGTAGAAGACGCATTAAAAATAGGCCTACCAGTAATAGCACTATGCGATACAAACAACCAAACAAACAACATAGACCTCGTTGTGCCATGCAATAACAAAGGTAAAAAAAGCCTAGGTCTTGTATTCTATTTACTTGCAAAATTATACACAGAGAAAAAAGGAATAGAATTTAAATACACAATTAATGATTTTACAGAAGAATAAATACTAAACATTTTTTTTCTTTTTTTCCACTTCTATTTTTTAATATTTCAAGATATGTTAATATCGCCTAAGAAAGAGACTTTGTCCCGAATAGTTGTTTTTTGTATACTGCCGAGCAAACCACTCAAAATAAACATTGATTTTTATAGACTCGAATTTAAACCCTAGTGAACATTGTTCGGTTTGCGCAGTATACAATTCATTGTTATTCGGGACAAAGCCAAGAAAAAAATTAATTTAAAAAAACTAATCAGAACTAGTATTAGTGTCGATATCAGTGTCATGAATGCCTGTATCTCTAATTACAAAAGACACTTCTTTACCCTCAGGCAAACTCCTATGCTTTCTAATGATTGCTTTTTTTTCAGTATCATGACGCTGAAGTTCAATTAAACATTTACTTGCATAACGCAAAATATCCCCACCAACCATATTAATTTTATTTTTATCCTCAAAATCAGCATAAACTTGATTCGTCACAATTACAGGAATTTTAAATTTACGCGCAATCTGAATTAAATTCACAAGCTGAACACCCAAATCCCTATTAACTTTAAAAACCTCCTTAGTAATGCCAATCTCAAGCCTATAGAGCATCGCGATACTATCAACAATAATTAAACCAATCTTATCAGTCACAAGATTCTTAAGCTTCTCAAAAACTTTTTTCTGCTCAGAAAAATTAGTCGGAGTTAAAACAATAACTTTCCTTAAAATCTCATCATAATTATCAGCAAGCTGCTTAATTCTCGAAATAGAAAAAGAACCCTCAGTATCAACATAAATGACTTTTTTATCATAATTATTAACCATAGCAAGCAAACACATATTAGACTTACCAGAACCAGGAGGACCATAAATAGTTGTGATTACTTCATTTTCATAACCGCCTTCAAGCAACCAATCCAAAATATCAGAACCAGTACTTACCTTAGTATCTTCGTTTTTCATTTTATCAAAACAAGAAAACACGCTCTTGTTTTTTTAAGTTTCGCTAAATTTTCCCCTAAACTTCCGGAACAGACTCAAATAAAGATAATAACCCAGACTTAATTGAGCCTTTATCAGTAATATTATCATGAATCTTAGGATTAATAGTCCAATGCATAGCTCTTTGAGGATTTGCAAAAAGAAAAATAATATTAACATTTTTCAAAACAGACCAATTATTAATCAACCAATCAAAATTAACCTTGGTATTAAGACAAGAAACCCTAACATTATCTAAATTTGACGCATCCAATTCAATTAAATTATCAACACACAAATACTTATGAGTTGAACCATCCTTCATAACACAAACAATTTCTCCTTTATCCTTTAAAACATCTATTTTACTGATGCTTCGTTTAATCGAATCTTTATACCGCAAATACGCCTCAGTCCAACCAATAATATCTAAAGTCATAAAATCTTACCTTGAATTTTTATAATAATGGTATGCAAAAGGTATTAAAAAACTTATGGTGAAAGTAAACGCACCAAGAAACGCCAAAATAGACGTTTTATCACTAAAAACCATGAAAGATGCACTCAGAGCAATAAAATTAATTAAAGCAGTAATTAAAATAATAGAAAATAAACCCGCATGATGCGTGTGTGTAAGCTCATCCAAGTCATGAAAAAAACCTTTTAAGAAAGCACCAAGAGAGACACCCAAAATAAACAAAACAAGATGAACATGAATTAATTTACCAAACAATAATAGCGGACTTAGTAAGAAAAGCACACAAGATATAAAAATAATAGTTAAACTTAACAAAATATAATATAATAATTCATGAGATTTTCTCCTCTTAGACTTCACCATTAAAAACATATTATTAATCAAATTATTTAAATATTTACTTTCTAAAACAACGAGTTGAATAATATAATGATTAATTTAATTTAATTATATGATAAATAAAACAGAAATATGAAAAAAAGGTGGACAGCTTTCCGGATCTCCCGCCCTTGAAGGCAGTACGCACCGGAACGTGCATGTGCTTGACTTCCGTGTTCGAAATGAGAACGGGTATATCCACACGGCTTTGACCGTCCAATACATAGGAATGCACATCCCTTTATAAAGCTTTTTCTTAAAAATAATTATCTTCAATAATGAAAATAAATTATTTTTCAGGATTTTTAAAAATTATGAAATAAATGTCTTAAATGTCTTGTTCATAATACTGCAAATATTCCACATAATTATTATCTCATCATGAACTAAAAAAATAAAAGATTTTTAAAGAAAAGACAAGTAATAAAATAAAATGAACGCCGAATTAAACGATGTTTTTATTATACTCCCAGGCTACAACGAGGAAAAACACGCACAAAATACAATTTTAGAGCTTGAGATGGAAGGATATAAAAACATAATCTTTATCGATGATGGAAGCATGGATAAAACTGCTAATGCTGTTTTAAAAACAAACGCGACCCTATTAAAACACAAAGTAAATCTTGGCAAAGGCGCAGCAACAAAAACAGGATGCGATTATGCAATATCTAAAGGCGCAAAGATAATAATTTTAATGGACAGCGACGGACAACACGAAGCAAAATATGTAAAAAAATTCATAAAAGCACTAAAAAACAAAGACATAGTGTTTAGTTATAGAAAATTTGACGAGAACATGCCAAAAATGATGAAACTTGGAAACATATTCTTATCAACAGCATCAAATATGTTATTCAATTATAAAATAAAAGACACACAAGCAGGATTTAGAGCATTTACAACAGATGCATACAAAAAAATAAGATGGCACTCAAATAATTACGCAATGGAGAGCGAAATGATAGCAAGAGCAGCCAAACACAAACTAAAATACGACGAAATAGAAATAAAAACAATATACCACGACAAACACAAAGGAACAACACCACTAGACGGCCCAAAAGTATTATTTAATATGATGAGATTCAAATTCTTCGATTAAAAAAATATTAAAATAAAGGCAAAGTGCCTTTAGATTTATAAGGATCAATCCCAGTTAATGCACGAATATATTTTTGATTAGCTTTCCAAAACGCCGGAGGCCTACTATAAATTTCATCAAGAAATTTATTCTGCATATCTTTATGATCCCCCAAATTATCTAAAAAATAATTAAACATACGAAAAATCAAGTCATCATTTTTAGATTTTGGCTCTTTACGATTTAAATAAACATTAAAATTATCAATCCTACCAATAAGCCCTCTATCTTTAAAATTAACAGCATCAACCACGCCAAGACCAAAATTCAAACCAGTAAATTCACGAACATAAAGACCTTCAGTTTTAGCAACTAAACCAACACCCAAATACCTAATATGATCAGCAATAATATTATTAATATCGAGCATAGTATAATCAAAAGGAATCAACCCTCGACGAACAATTTTTCTGCCGCATTTATATTCTGCGCTAAAAATATAATTAGTCCTAGATAATTCAAAATCAGAAGACCCACCCAGATTATCAGAAAAATAAACATCCTCAAAAACATCACCCTCAACATTAAAACTTTTAAAAACATCCTCTACCCTGTAACGCTTACCAAATTCTAAGCCTGCCAAATCCATAAAATTTTTAATTTTATCAATCGCAACATGCAAAAAAGAATGATGCTTTGCAAGCAAATCATACTTCTCAACAAAATTAGAACTTTCAAGCATCCTCTCATGAATTAACTTCATGGAATGATTATTTTTAATAATATCAATACCAGCATTAATAATTACGCCCGGAAAAACAAGCTCACCTGAAATAATTCCTTCAGTTTGTTTTTCACGTTTAAACAAAGAATAAATAATCTCATCAGGACTAAGCCTATCTTCAAGCTTTTCAAGATTATGCCGCAGGCTAAATTCATGCCTGAGCTTATATGTACCAAGACGCATAAAATAATCACGAGAACCCATATCATAAAAATTTTTAACAGGATTATTATTAAAAACAGAAGGCAAAGGCTTATTTGATGCAATAGACTCAAGCACAGCATTTTTTAAAAATAAATCCTTTACAACTCTACTTTTCACACCATCTTCAATAGTATAATCAATAATTTTCCAAATTAAATCAGGATTGCCTGAATTAACATATTCTTCCATTAAATTATAATCTAAAGATTTAGAAGAATTTGCAAAAGTTGCAAGCTTAAAATCTTTCAAAATAGGAATTCTATTTTCAACATACTTTTTAGTGTCAAGAATTTTTTTTGAACTTAAAGTCCAAAGATTCTTAGAATTATTTTTCTGTTTATATTGTTTAATTTTATTTTCAACACTATCAGAAATAATTCCTTGCCTATTTAAAGCAGAATCATTATTAAATTTAATTAAATGCTTTTGATCAAATTCCTCAAAATTATGACCAATTATATATTCATACTTCATAGAATCAAAATTAAGCAAACCAATAAGATCAACCTCATCATCTGCAAAAACAAGCTCAACATTAGAATTAGTTAAAGAATTACGTTTTGAAAGATTATCTAAATAAATTGATTTTACATCATCATTTAACCAAGCATCCTTCGTCATATAAATCTTATTTTCAACCTCACTTTCAAGAACAGCCATAAAAACCCTACCAGATATGTCTCTTGAAGATTTATCGTAACCTGTAACTTCAATATCAATAACCGCAGAATTTTTTAAATAAAAATTAAAAGCACAATTAACAGCGCCTTCAAGAGACGACACAGGCTTTTCACTTACAAAATGAGACAAAGCAGGAACTTTATTATTAATTTGACTTAAAAGAGTTTTCTTAGGATTAAACAACATATGTAACGGAAAAAAATCCCTGAGCTGACTAGTCGGACTATTCAAATTTAAAGGATCAAAAAGCTCCTCACGCGCACGCCTCAACTTAACATTTTTATCATCGTTTGATTTGATTAAATCACCTAATGGTTTTAAACCACGATACTTCGTTTCACCAATTAAAATATCCTCACTTAGACTTTTCATAAAACTAATATTATTATTTGCAGTCAATCTAACACAATACTTCACATCAAATTTACTTCTCCGTTTATGAACAACACCAAATTGATCAACATGATTTTTAAAATTACTCACTTCTTTTATTTTATTAAGATACTCGGATGCAGTTTTCTCAGAATCAAATTCAGGACCCTCATATATATTAATTCTAAACAAAGAAGAATCAAGCTCTTTTAATAAAGACTCCACACATTTAACCTCGACAAATTTTCTTTTATAATTAACAGAAATATCGTCTTCAAAAACACCTCTTTCTTTAAGAGACTCAAAAAGATAATCTTTTTTAGAAGCTAATTCATCAAAATCAGGAATAATTTCAGTTCTCGCTAAAAACCTTTTTTTCGAATTACGAATAAAAATTTGTTTTTTTTTATCTTCATCCAAAAAAAATTCTAAATTATGCCTATCTTCTCGATTACCACGATGCCAAATAAGAACAGTTTCACTGCCTTCACGATAAAAAGTACTATCATCATATTCATTTGAGAACACATTTTTACTACCGTACTTTTTTAATTCAAAAGAACCGTCAACGGACTCTCGAATCTTAGAT
Organism: Candidatus Woesearchaeota archaeon; assembly: GCA_046543095.1. Taxonomy (GTDB): domain Archaea; phylum Nanobdellota; class Nanobdellia; order Woesearchaeales; family 21-14-0-10-32-9; genus 21-14-0-10-32-9. Next base: position 29,788 of record JBKHAC010000002.1, read on the forward strand.
AAAAGCTCACTTGGAGATTTAAAACCATATTTTTTCCAATCAATCTCAATGCTAGGCGTTATGTGATCCCACACATCCTCTTTTTCAAATAACGAAAAAGTTTCAGAATCATAATATCTAATTATAACTTCATTACCTTTATTAGCCTTAGGTAAAACTTCCAAAATTCTATATTTGTCCAATTTATCCTCAAGACCAGACTTATTAACTTTAGATAAACTATTTTTGAGTTCTTGAGCAGTATTATTAATTGAATTTTGCTTTGACATAAAAAAAAGGTAATTAAAAAACATTTAAAACATTTTAGAAAAAATCTACTATGAAGTGGTTAAACGAAAAAGAGGTTCTGCACAGATTCTTTATCGTGCCTAAAATGATGAATAAACAGTTTCTCTATTTATTAAAATATTGATTAAAATCTCCTTAGAAGCTATGTCGTGAGAATGCCCCAAAACAAAAACTTTAAAAATACAAAGATATTCTTGTCAAATCAGTAGAACCATTTTGCAAGAACAATAATTATTTCTTAGTACCCCTTTGGAATATCATTGAGTATTGTTATTAGTGATTCTAAAACTAAAAACATCTAACACAAAGATGTTAGATGAAGGTGCAAAAAAATGAGAAGACATGGCAACCCTAGAGGGGGCAGAGAATTTAACGACAGACAAGATACAGCTGATAGAGGAAACTTTTCAGGAGGATTTAATAGAGGTCCAAGACAATCATTTAAAGCAACATGCGCAAAGTGCAATGCTGAGTGTGATGTCCCATTTAAACCAACAGAAGGAAGACCTGTATATTGTAGAGATTGTTTTCAAAAAAACAAGCACTAAAAAAAATAAAAACAAATGAGGAAAAAATAAAATGAAAGGAAACGTAAAATTTTTTAACGAAACAAAAGGCTTCGGATTTATAACCGGAGAAGATGGAAAAGACTACTTCGTGCATCAATCAGGAATCGCAGAAGGAGCATACATAAATAATGATGATGAAGTCTCATTCGATGTTGAAACAGGCGATAGAGGACTTAAAGCAGTAAACGTACAAAAAGCTGAATAAACAAAAAAAAACTTTTTATTTTTTATAATTTTTTTTATAAATTCTAAAAGTACAAAACTAAAAGTAATTTAGAGGTTAAATTAGATGAACACAGAAAACAACAAGATGAAATTTGAAGATTTCAATTTCAGCCCGCAATTAATGCGCGCAATAAATAAACTAGGCTACAGCGAGCCAACAGAAATACAAGCAAAAACAATACCTGCAGTACTCGAAGGATCAGATGTACTCGGCGAGTCAGCAACAGGATCTGGAAAAACTCTCGCATTCGGCGTAGGTGCAATAGAGACATCAAAACCAAAACAAGGACTTCAAACATTAATATTAGTTCCAACAAGAGAACTCGCAGAACAAGTGATGACATCAATAAAAGACTTAAATTCTGGAAAATCACTAAAACTTGTATCAATATACGGAGGCGTATCAATAAATCCACAAATGGACGCACTTAGATACTCCGAGATAGCAATTGCAACACCTGGAAGATTAAAAGATCATATACAAAGAGGAACAATTAATTTATCAAATATAAAACTCTTAATACTAGACGAAGCAGACAGAATGCTTGATATGGGCTTTGCAGACGACATTGAAGATATAGTAAAACAATGCCCAAAACAAAGACAAACATTATTCTTTTCAGCAACATTCCCACCACAAGTAAAAACACTAACAAAAAAATACTTAAAAGTACCAGTACAGGTAAAAGTACAAAACCAAGTAGACCCAAAACTATTAAAACAAATATATTACGATGTTAGGCGAGGAGATAAATTATCATTATTAATACACTTAATTAGAAAAGAGAGCGCAGATAAAATAATGATTTTTTGCAATACAAGAATAAATTCGGATTTAGTACAACAAAATCTTAAATTTAATAAAATAAGCGCGGAAGCTCTACACGGCGGATTTACACAAGCAAGCAGAACAAAAGTAATAGATAAATTTAAAGAAGGAAAAAGTAAAGTACTAGTCTGCACAGATGTCGCTGCACGAGGAATACATGTTGATGACGTCACACACATATATAATTATGATATACCTAAAGACCATAATGATTATGTGCACAGAATAGGAAGAACTGCAAGAGCTGGAAGTGAGGGACTAGTCATAAATTTACTATGTGATTTTGACCACCAAAACTTTTCAAGAGTTATGAGCAACTTTGATTTTAACATACCAAAAGTAGAGATGCCAAAAGATATGGAAAAAATAAAATTCAACGCGCAAAAAATAAGCGGCGGAGAAGACAGAGTGCAATCAGGCGGCAGGGGCGGACCTAGACGTGAAGGCGGAAGAGGCCCTAGCAGAGGCAGAAGCGATAATCGAAGCAGAGGACGTAGCCAAGGCGGAAGATATAATAGGGACTCAAGATCAGATAGCTCAAATGAAGGAAGAAGCGAACCTAGACGCGAAGGCAGCAGAAGCCCAAACAGAAGTTCCAGCAGAGGCCCAAGCAGAGGAAGTAGTAGAAGCCCAAATAGGCGCTCAGATAACCGTCCTCGAAACTAAAAAACATCATTCTTTATTTTTTTAATTCATTTTTTATTAAATCAACAAAAAACGCTAATTCTTAGGCCTTATAGGAATCCTATTAAAATTTTAATAATGATGCTATCTTGCCTAAGTCATAGATCAAACATCTGTGGTGTGTGAGACTCGGTTCAAATGTCTAAATAATATGGAAACGGAGCATAGCATCATTAAGATTTTATTGGTTCGAAAAGGATTTCTATGGCGCCAATTCTTAGAAAAGTATAAAAAGAGAACTTGTTTAAATAAAACTTATGAAACAAAAAATAATACTCACATTAACATTTTTATGCCTTGCTATTGCAGGAATATTCGCAATAGGAATGGGATCAGGACTCACAGGATTTGTCATAGCAGATGCAAGCCAAGAAATTACAGTGAACCAAATATTTTCTGCAAGCTTTCTATTTTTAGGACTTGCAATATTCGTCGTGGGACTTTTACATGATTGACGAAATAAAAATAAAGTCAATAAAAAAAAATATTATGTTAATATATAAAAGAGAAGACTAATAAAAAAAACATAAGAAAAAACAATTGAAAAATTAATTCTTATTAGTATCAAACGGCTCAAGGAAAGTACTAAGCTGACGATTAACCATAAGAAAAGTAGTCCGTTTACTAAATTCTCTCAAATTCCTTGCACCAATATAAGTACCAGTACTTCTAAGCGACCCAAGAATTTCATGAACAAAATTAGCAACATCCCCTTTATACGGAACCTCAACAGTCCTGCCCTCACTTGCACGATGCTCATCAACTTTACCATAATACTTATTCATCGCAGTAGCTGAACTCATACCAAAATGCTCCTTAAACTTCAAACCACTACGCTCAATTAAAGCGCCACCGCTCTGATCAAAACCTGCAAACATAGACCCAATCATAACAAAATCAGCACCACCACAAAACGCCTTCGCAATACAAGACGGACTTATAATGCCACCATCACTCATAATCCTACCTGAACCATTATTCTTACTAATGCCATGCGCAGCATCCGCGCACTCAATTACAGCACTAAGCTGAGGATAACCAACACCAGTCTGCCTCCTCGTTGTACACGCAGAACCACTACCAATACCAATTTTAACAATGTCAGCACCTTCAAGAAGTATTTGTTCAGTTATTTCATTAGTTACAACGTTACCTGCAATAATTATGTGCTCAGGACAAATACTTCTAAGTTCCTTAACTTTACCAGTGAACCGCTCAAGATACGCATTAGGCACATCAAGACAAATAAAACTAAATTTATCAAGAAGACCACGCTCTTTCATAATTTTTAATTTATCAAAATCTTCATCACGAATACCAAGACTATATGCAATATAATCGGGACTATTATAAGACTTAAAAAAAACCTCGAGTTCATCAGCAGAATAAAATTTATGCAAAGCAGTAATAATTTTATGCTTAGACAATGTTTTCGCCATCTCAAGCGTACCAGATGTTGCCATATTCGCAGTAATTATAGGAATGCCAGACCATTTTTTTGGTGAGTGCAAGAATGTGAATGTTCGCTCAAGCACAACATCACGCCTTGATGTAAGCGTACTACGCTTAGGCCTTATTAATACGTCAGAAAAGTCTAGTTTTACTTCATTATCAATTCTCATATTGTTTAATTAATTTGTTTTATTATATTAAACTTTCTCCTAAAATATGGCTCTGTCCCAAATAACAATGAAGTGTATACTGCGCAAACCGAACAATGTTCACTAGATTTTAAATCCGAGTCCATAAAAACCAATGTTTATTTTGAGTGGTTTGCTCGGCAGTATACAAAAAACAACTATTTGGGACAAAGCCTAAAATATACAAAACGTAACTATCGCATAATAGAAACTTTTAAATAAACGTTCAAATTAACAAGTTTAATTAAAGCAATTAAACAAAAATGAAGCTTTAAAGATTAAAAATGAACTATCCTAATCTAAATTACATCGTTGAAGCATTATCTAACACATATTCTGTGTCACAAATAGGACAAATTTTTTCAGAATCACTTACAAGACGCAAATTAGACTCGATTGCTTATTTTAACAGAGAAAATGTACAAAATAATGTAAAAGTAAAAAAAGTACAAGGAAAAGTAATATCAAATCTAAAAGCAGAACTAATAGTCGCAACATTTAAGCCATACACTTTTTCGAACACAGATTTCAGAGTACTAAAATTCCCAAATGAAAACTCCTTACTTGGATGCGTGAAAACAGCAATAGATCTAAAAGGAGAAGATGCATTTGAGGATATAGGTCAAGCAGTACTTAAAGGATCTGAGATATACTTAATGAAAGAACCACTTGCAAAATATATGAATTCATTCCAATTCAAAGAATACACGTCAATACAAGCAGAGCTACAAAAAATACATTGAGGAAATAAAGATGAGGTATCAATATAAAATAGCAGATACTAATATTTTTTTAATAGATCCTATAGTCGCACTATATGGTTTTGGCCCAAAAGATCAAGACACAGTTAATCACTTAATAATACCATCAAAAGTATTAAACGAGATGGACAAATTTAAAACAGAACAGTACACTGAGCGAGGTTACAATTCAAGAGTATTTTCAAGAGAATTAAAAAAAATAACACGCGAAAAAGGAGCCTTAAGCGAACCGGTAAAACTAAGAGACAATTATTTTCTACAAGTATCTTTTGAATCAACACCCGTACCATTTACAAAGGACGAACTAATAAATGATGATTACATAATAGGCACAGCAAAATATTATGCAGAAAATCACTCAAATGAGAATGTTGAATTAATTACGAATGACGATTTGGTATACATTAAAGCAAGCTCTCTTGGAATTAATGTTTCTGATTGGATAGGTGCTCGAGCAGTATCAAGTATTGAAGAAAGTTATAAAGGATGGAGAACAGTTCGTGCGCCAAAGCACATATATAACAACTTAAAAGATGGCGCGTTAGATATAACAAACACGAAAATTGAAGGATTAGAAGACATTATGCCAAACGAATATATTTTATTTGTAGATGAAAATTTGCCTGAAAGTTACGAAGTACCTATATTTAACAGCAAAAATGAAAACTCGACAGATTTCGCATTAGCAAGATACGTATCAAACATTAAAAGTTTTGAGAATGGATGTATTGTTCACGTGAATCCAAGAAGCGCAAATAATTCATCGGTTTTATCTATAAAATCAAGAAACTACGAACAAGCATTCGCACTTGACGCACTACTAAACCCGAATATAAAACTAGTCAATCTCATAGGAATGGCAGGAACAGGAAAGACGCTACTTTCACTTGCTGCAGGAATAAACATGCTAAATATGGAAGATGAATCTAAATCAAAACAATATGATAGAGTGATTGCAACAAGAATGATGATATCTTCAGGAGGCCAAGAACTCGGAGCACTACCAGGGGATATAGGTGACAAAATGGATCCTTACATGGAACCAATATATGATAATTTAAAACCAGAAATGTTTAAAAAATTCATTGATAAGAATGGAAACGCAGAACCTAGAAAAACTAAAGTTTTGCTCGAACAAAAAAAAGAAGAAATAAATGAGATATATAAGATGAATGCATTTAAAACCCATTTATTAAATAATGACAAATTAGTAATACAACCACTACAAGCAATGAGAGGCAGAAGCATAGACGGGGCTTTTTTTATAGTGACAGAAGGACAAAACCTATCGCCTTCAGAAATAAAAACAATTATTACACGAGCAGGAGAAAACACAAAAATTGTTGTTGAAGGAGACCCAGACCAAATAGATAAAAAAGGACTAACAGATGTAATAAACGGGCTAATGCATGCATCAGAAAAATTTAAAGAACAAGAAATCTCAGCTACAGTGAAATTATTTCAAGGAGAACGAAGCGAACTTGCAACACTTGGCGGAAAACTATTATGAACATATTTTAAAGAATTAGACTAAATTGATACTTTGTTTTTTTCTCACCAAATAATTTTTCAGTATTTTTATAATATGTTTTTATAGTAGAAAAATAAAACTGAGGATTATTTGCAATATGCACAAATAAAAAAATATTTACGCGCACTAGATAAAGATGAAAATAATCGACTCAAAAACCCTGAATTTTTATCAAACAAAGTATCAACAATACAATTTGTAAACAAAATAAGATCAAAAACATACGAGGCAATGTCTGAGAGATATTTTTAATAAGAAAATTAAAAAACAAAATCAGATAAAATAAAAATACACAAAAAAATGAGCATAGAAAAGATAATAAAAAAAACAATGACTACGCTGAGCGCAGTCGCATTAATTAGTGCAACCTTTTACGCACCAAGACTCAACACCCAAACATACACAGGAAAAATAAATATGGTAGGTGCATCAATAGAGACTGTCGAGCAAAATCCATCGCTAAAAAAATACCAAGTATTCACAACACAAAAAAATGGCGAAGTTAAAGTTATGGATAATAAAGACACATATATGGGACTAAAATTTAATTCAAAAGAAATAAACAATGAGCTTGAACGAGAAAAAACCTACGAGTTCACAACATACCAAATACCCTTCACACGAAATAGAAACATACTACGCGCCAAAGAAATAAAATAACTTCTTTAAGATTTAAATTTTTTATCATATAAATTTTTTGCAGAAAAGTAAGATTCTTTAATTAACGGAAAAAAAGTTTTTGCATCAGATGAATTAGGCAAAAATAATAATTTTGATGAATCCATTAAATAAATTCTATGAACAGAAGTTAAATTAAGCTGATTGTAACCTTGTTCGTATTTGTTTTTTGATTTATACAAATCCTCAATTTCAAATTTAAGAATGCCTTTAGTTAAACACTCATCAAGACAATACAAAAAGTTTTCTAATTCGCCTTCAGCGCCAGTAATTTCAATTCTATAATTCTCAGTATCAATAAGTTCATTTAACATTTTTATTTATCAACCTCATACTCCGCGTCAACAATTTCTTTAATTCTTTGCGCCTTTTTTTGACCAATAAGATCAACAATTTGCAAATCAGATGCACTAGCATTAATAACATTTTTTACAGATTTAAAATGCTCAAGCAAACTAGGTGCGAGCTTCGAGCCAACACCAGGCAAACTTGATATAATATATTCTTGAAGCTCCCTATTAGAAAAAGGCTTTGACTGATGCATCTGAAAATCCTGCACATCAGGACTCTGCTCCTTGTTTGCAACAAAAATCAAATACGCAGCAGTATCTTTAGGATTCTTCGTAAAAATAATAGGAATCTTCATAATACTTGTTAAAGTATAAATCATGCCACGAATAGCATTAGGATGAATTTTACGCTGAGCATAAACATCCTCATCGCCCTCAACAATAAAAAAAGGCTTATGATATTGCTTAAGCTCCCTTGCCTGACTCAAAAGCCTACCATCAATGATACTATCAACAAAATCCTTAACAGTTTTATATTCAACCACGACGTTTTCAGTTAAATGAAAATCACCAATACTCAAACTCTTAAGCTCAAGACTCGCACCCATATTCATCAAAGACTTCATAACACTCGAGCCCTTCTCACGAAAATCAACAAGAATAGAAACAGGCTTTTGATCAAATTCAACAATAGTTTTCTGTTCGCGCCTATCCATCGCAGAAACTTTATCTTTAATATTTTTAAGCACGCGATACATACGTTTCTCTTTATGATGTGCAACCCAACGATTACTCTCATCACGAGTATTGCTCGTAACTAAAACAACAACTCGCCCAGCCTTATGACGACCAGTCCTACCACGACGCTGAACAGTACGAATCGCACTCGGAACAGGCTCATAAAATAAAACAAGATTAACCTCAGGAATATCAAGACCTTCCTCACCAACACTAGTTGCAATAAGACAAGAAAATTTATCTTCTTTAAATTGTTCAATCATAAGCTTCTGATTTTTCTGCGAGAGACCACCCACGTTCTTTTTTTTAGCCTGACCAGTAAATACCTCGCATTTAATAAAATTAGCATCAAGTACACTTTTAAGCTTAATACCAGTATCACGAAACTGAGAAAAAATAATTATTTTAGATGCAGGATCACGCTCAAGCTCATCTAAAATGAGAGATTTCACAGCATCAATTTTAGGATGCTGAAAATTAGACTCTCTAAGCGCTCTTGCAGCAATTAAAGCAGACCTAAAATTAACATCGCGAACAAGATTTTTAACAGCTTTCGTATTAGATGTTAAAGCCTGCTTTTCAAGACCCTCAAGATACTCAATTAAAGGAGCCACATCTTGAGTTTCAATTAAATCCTGCGCATGCTGAACCTTCAGAGATTCACTTAAAAGACTAATAGTTTTCAAAACCTCAAAATCACGCTCACCAGCAGAAACTCTACTGTGAAGCTCAGATATTAATTTCAAAAGACTTGTTTTTGAATAAGTTAAATTATCTTTTGATACAAACCCTAGTTTTGATGCTTCCTCAAGTTTTGATACAAAACACTTATCAAGAAACATTTTCACACGTAGTAAGTCCTCAGGTAATTCAACTTTTATATAATCAATATTAATATCTTGAACATACGGCGCAACATCAGCATCATCCACGCTACGATACTCAAGATCCTCAATTGAGAGATTCAAACAAACATTCAAAATAGTCTCCTCATCAGAACCAGGACTTGCAGTAAGACCTAAAATCCTAGGATGATTTGCATCTTCCATATATTTTTTTGCAAGATACACATAAGAATAATCCCCAACAGCTCTGTGAGCCTCATCAAAAACAATAACTGACACATCTTTTAGAGAAATTCTACTACTAATAACATCATTTTCAAAACCTTGAGGCGTACTTACAAATACGCTGTTATTTTCCCAAAGTTCTTTTCGTTTAGATGGAGGGGTACTGCCTGAAAAACTAGTGCATGTGCCTAAAAATTCAATTAAAGTTTTTTCATGTTGCTCAACTAAAGGCCTTGTTGGCGCGAGAAAAACAACTTTAGATTTAGGATATAAAGCAAGCCTGTGCTTTATTAACATGGCGGCGATAGCTGTTTTACCAAGTCCTGTAGGGATTACAGCAAGAGTATTTTTAGAGGATGCAGTACCTAGAATAGATTCTTGATAAAGCCTCAATTTAATGCTTGACATTTAGTTGATAAATGCACTGGAATTTAAAAACATAATGGGTGCTTGTCTAGTGTAAATAAAGAGTTACTTCTTTTTAGTGGTTAAAAAAAGAAAGATTTAAATAAATATGTTTATTAAATACTTTAATATGACAAATTTTTTTCAAAAAAGCAAAAAAGATCTAATATCAATAATAGCAGGAGCTAGCTTATTTTTAAATGTTGCGTGCATGCAAAATAAAAACATTTCTCAAATATATGAACTGCCAATTCAACAAGAAATAGATATAGAAGAAAATAAAATATTGTATGATGTAATAAACCAAACTCTAGGAGAATTCAAAGAATATGATTTAATCAAAGAAATAGATTTTTATAACGACAGAATATTGTGGGGCTATGTTGATGGAGATAGCACTCTACAAAATTTCACATTAGGTCTAAACAAGTACAGCGCACTTAAAAAAGATAAAACGCCAACTAACAACTTTATTTATACACTAATTCACGAGCAAGGACATTTAATTTCCTTAAATTCAAATCAAGTAACTCCATATTATGATGCCGATATATGCCCAACACTTGAGTTGCCTGAAGGCTGCCTCAAACAAAATTCATATTTATACGATTTTTATAAAGAATTCTGGCAAGACGAACACGCCCAAAAAAATTATCTTGAAAATAATACAAATTCCTTAAAATTTAATATATTTCATTTTAAAAACAGAAAAAATTTCTTGAATGCTAACGCATCAACAAATATCACAGAGGATTTCGCAGAAAGCTTCACACACTACGTACTTGATATAAGTGTCAATGAAAAACACAAATCATATCAAAAAATAACCTTCTTCGACAAATATGATGATTTAAAAGATATGAAAGAGAGAATACAACAAAATTTATCTAAATTTATAGAAAAATAAAATAAGCCAAAAATAATATTATCAAAAAGGTCTCATAGAAATAAGGCCTCATAGAAATCCTTCTCGAACCAATAAAATCTTAATGATGCTATGCTCCGTTTCCATATTATTTAGACATTTGAACCGAGCCCTACACACCACAGATGTTTGATCTGAGACTTAGGCAAGATAGCATCATTATTAAAATTTTAATAGGATTTCTATAAGATCATCAAAAACCAAAATTTAAATACTAAAAAAACTTTTTAAAAAAAATGTTACTCGGAATACAACTACTCGGAATTGTGTTTATAGTAATAATGCTATACTTTACATATTTAAATTACAAAAGACACAACTACGGATCAAGAAGCTTCATATCATGGCTTATAATATGGATTATGGGATTTATAGTGGTATTGTTCCCACAAACATTATATAACATCATGGATGCAGTAAGCATAGATAGAACACAAGACTTCTTCTTCATAGGTGCATTTGTCATATTATTTATGGTGGTGTTTAATATGTATGTTACAATAAAAAAAACACACGCCAAAGTCGAAAAACTCGTACGAGAGATAGCAATAAAAAACCCAGAGCGAAACACACAAACAAAAAATACAAATAAAAACAAGAAAAAAACTAAATTTGAGAAAAAATAAAATAAATAACTAATCAATTCTTAAAATTAATCACCTAATTGACGAATATCTGCAACAACAGGACAAGACAATTTCTTAATATCACCAACTTTAAGCTTAAATAAAGAATAAATAGTGCCACCCCCAACCAAAACAACCTCGTCATCAGATAAATCACAATCAATAACAAACCTCGCAGAGTAACCAAAAGGAGGAACGCCACCTGCAGGATAACCAACAAAACTCAAAACATCATCAAAACTAATCAAATCAAGTTTGCCAGAGCCAAAAACATCCTTGACTTTACTTTTCCGCACACGCTCAGTACTACGAATAATTGCAGAATAAACAACATTCTCTTTGTCTTTAAACAAAATAGTCTTAACAATCTTACTCAAATCAAGCTTTGATGCTGAGGCTGAACTCTTCGAATCTTTAACAGATTCCTCAAAGACTATTAATTCAGCATTTATGTCTTTGTCTTTTAAAATCTTAAGTAATTTATCTTGAGACATAAAAATAAACAAAAACATAAAATATTAAAAATTTTATGAAACTAAAACATATTTAAATTAACACAAAATAGCGCACCTCACAAAACAAGATACTTCAAAAATACATTGAGCACTGAGACTAATGGCTCTAAAGTTCAAAGGAACAAATATATTTGTATAACTTAAATTACGAGCGGAAGAAATCCTCAATTTTTTTGCGCGGGGCAAAAAAATGTTACCTTTAGGCTTCAGATTTTTTCTCTCTCTAATTTGCCAAAGTTAAAGCGGAAGAAATCCTTGATTTTTAGCGTTAGCTAAAAAGTTAACCGAAGGTTAACCCTTTAGGGCGGGGAAGTGCCCTCCAACTTTTTCAATTAAGCAGTATTAATTTTACACAGCACTAAAATATTATAACACAAATTAAAAAAAATTTTATTTCTAGAGCCTCTAATATTAGCAAAATATAAATATGCGGCCATCTTCCTAAACAATTATGATTGACGAATCAATAAAACTTACTGAAAACGAGAAAAAAGTATTAAAAGAACTAACTGACAAAGGAAGAATAACAGATACTAAACTCGCAGACTCAATGGCAATAACTCAACAAGCAGTATACCAAATAAGAAACAGACTCGAAAGTCTAGGGATAATAGAAGGATATGAACCCATATTAAATTTAAAAAAAATAGGAATAAAAATAATATGGGTTATAGGAATAGAAATACTACCTGAGATGTGGGAAAACTTAAAGGAACACGAAATAACAAAAAGATTACAAGAAATACCTCACACACTAAAAATAATAAGATTGCCATCATCAGATATATCATATATTATAATACTAGGACTAAAATCCATAATTGAACGAGAAACACTATCAGCCCAAATAGAAACAAAACTAGCCAAAAAAATAAATATAGTCTGGTCATACACAACATCATGTGATAACTACATAGAAAAAAATAAAACAAACTGCATAGACTACGCAACGAGCAAAAAAGAATTTAACTATACTAAACTAATCGAAAAATTAAACAAAAAGTAACATACAAAAAAATACAAATAACTATTTGTAATATACAAGAAACAATTTTTAAACTTCTACCACCTAAATAATACTTGGAGGCAAATTAATGCGAGAAGAATTCGTAAAAAAACTACAAGAAAAAGGAGTAGCAAAAAATCCAAGAGTTGCAGCAGCACTAAAAGACACAAACCGCGCAGACTTTATGATAACAGGCGACCCAGAACAAGATGAACCACAAAGAATTTACGCAGGACAAACAATAAGCCAACCATACACAGTAGCGTTCATGCTAGACTTATTAAGACTCAAACCCGGACAAAAAATATTAGATGTCGGAAGTGAAAGCGGATGGACAACCACTCTTCTCGCACACATAACAGGAGAAGAAGAAAATGTAATAGGTGTAAAAATAGAACCAGAACTCGTATCATTTGGACAAAACAATTTAAAAAAAATACCTTTTTGAAAATACAAAAATAATCAAAGCAACTACAAACACATACGGCGCGCCAGAATACACATTATACAACAGACTACAACTATCTGCCGCGGCAACAGAAGAAGCAATACAAATACTATTAAAACAATTAAAATCAGATGGAATAGTAGTAGAACCCTTAGGCCAAGAAATACTAAAAATAACAAAAGAAAAAAGAGAAAGATGGCGAAGTTTTAGTTTTGTACCACTCAAAAAAATAAATTCATAAAACAACGAGGTAAATAAACATGACCAATAAAAAAAATACAGGAATATTAACCATAATTAAAGAAACCCTAAAACAAATAATAAACTTGATGTTAGATGACATTTTAGACAAAATAAATAACAAAACAGAAATCATGATAAAAAAAACAGAACACAAAATCCTGAAACTACAAAAAAAACTACTAAAAAACATGACAGCATACACCCTAACAATAATAGGGGCTTTTTTTTTAATACTCGCATTTCTATTTTTCTTAATAGAATATGTGATGCTAAGCAAAACAATATCATTCTTAATTACAGGAATGATAATAATAATCACAGGGTTTTTAATAAAAAAACTCTGATGAGGAGGTAGAAAAAAATGGCAAATAAGAAAAAAGAAGAATTAAGAAAACAATTATATGACAGAGTAGACGCGCTAATAGATGAAACCGAAGATATAACAGAACGTGGAAAAAACATCGCGGAAAATATACATGAAAAAATACACGAAACAAAAAAAAACATATACGACGCACGAGAGAGAACAGACAAATACATACAAGAAAAACCCGAACAATCAGTACTAATCGCAGCAGGCGTAGGCGCAGCAATAGGCGCAATAATCACAGCAACTATTATGAGACGACGAAACTAACTATTTTTTAGGTTATATAAAGTATATTCACGGTAACGCGTTCATATAATACAGAAAAATCAAACTACTATTTGAAAATTTAATCAAACTTGTTTGATTTCTCTGGTTAACTTTTCAAAATCTTTATTAAATTACAACAGAAAGGAGTCTTGTTTTTTGTTGTTAGATGAGAATATAATTTATATGAATTGAGAACTTGTTTAAGTGATAATCATTTAAAGAGGAAAGATAGTATTCTCTGTTTTTACAAGTTTCTCGCGCCGTATACTTGATTACAATTAAATTTAATTATATATTTGTAATATACAAGAAACAATTTTTAAACATTTGTTTACATATTATATTTATGATTTAGTTAACTGGAGGAGGTTATTTTATGAAATACTTGTTAATTTTTGGAGCGCTTTCTTTACTTTTTTTGGCGGGTTGCACTCAGAGTATCAATGATATTAAAAACGAAGACAAAATAGGAGATCGCGTAGTTGTTAGGGGTGTTGTTGACTCATCTATTAAAATAGGTGATTTGTCAGGTTTTGTCTTAGTTGATGATAGAGACGAGTCTATTGCAGTGGCAAGTGATGATTTGCCTGCTGAAGGTGAGAACGTTATTATTCGTGGTGTTTTAATGAGAGACGCTATTTTTGGATATTATATCCAAAATTAATTATTAAATATTTTTTTAAATTAATTCAAGTAGAAGAAGGTGTTTTATATGGAGATTGGTTTATTTATAAGTCCTGTTATTACAATTATCACAGGGATTTTGATCTTAATATTTCCTAATTCGTTAAGATTCTTAGTCGGTGGTTATTTGATTTTAATAGGTATTGTTAATTTGTTATTTTAAGCTTTAGGAGGTGGTTTATTTGCCTTACAAAAAGGTTTCGAGTTTGCCTGAGCAAGTAAAAGATAATTTGCCCAAACACGCGATGAAGATTTACAAAGAGGCTTACAATAATGCATTCGAACAATATAAAGATCCATCAAAAAGGAAAGGCGACGCATCTAGAGAAGAAGCGGCGCACAAAGTTGCTTGGGCTGCTGTTAAGCAGAAATATGAAAAAGAAGGTGATAGATGGGTAGAGAAATAATTTTTTTAATTTTTTTATTGGTTTTATTACAAATTGAGTTTAATACCTCGCTGCTTCGCAGTGACTTCAGACTCGATTTGTAATGACAGAAAATCCGCCAGCTAAAATTCGCGTCAGTACTACGCAGCTCTGCTGCGCGAGATAGCGAATTTTAGGATTTTCGTTTTATTGGAGGTGATATGATGGAACCATATACAAATATACAACATGTCGTTCCCGCAGATGGTAAGTGGGGCGTTAGGGCTGAGAATAGTGAGCAACCATCTAAACTATTTGATTTGAAGATGAGTGCGATATCTCATGCGTTTGATATTACAAAAAAGCATGAGGGGGGACGAGTGGTTGTTCATCGCGAGGATGGCTCTTTTGAAAATGTTAATATAACTGAAGATACATCCAAGTTAATGACTATTTTGAGGTCTTAATTTTTTCTTTTTTTCTTTAAATTACGAGCGGAAGAAATCCTCAATTTTTTTGCGTCAAGGAAAAAAATGTTGCCTTTAGGCTTCAGATGTTTTCCCTCACTAATTTGCTAAAGTTAGAGCGGAAGAATCCTCGCTTTTTAGCGTTAGCTAAAAAGTTAACCGAAGGTTAACCCTTTAGGGGGGGGAAGTGCCCTCTAACTCTTTCAATTTTTGTCAAGATTCTTTTTTATTATCTTATGTCGTCTATTTATGTATAGAATAATTCTTAATTTTTAGCGCTAGCTAAAACAAAGTTAACGTTTTAAGGAAAAGCGCATCTAACTTTTTAAAAGTTCTTCATAGTTTAGTTTAATTTAAAAGCATTATACTAAAAAGACTTCGGTTTTTCTCGCATCCTTAAAATTCGCCGTTTAAGAAAGTGTTCAGTCATACCTCGCGCTTTAGCTTGGGATTGAACACTTTCGACAAATTGTCATAAGTTTAGAAAAAATATGCTCGCAATTTAATAAAAAAATCATTCAAATAACTAAATTCATACGAAGCGTAGCATACCTTAAAAGCTCACGCAAAACAACTTGCTCACCTGCACTCAAACTCTTCGATAACTCTTTTACTTTAATGAAAAAAAACTTATCACGATTAACCCAAATCTGAGTTTTATCACCATTAAAATCATGAAAAAAAGCAACACTACTCTTTTTCTCCTCAAGAACAAGAAGAATCTCACCAAGCTCAACATCACTCATCTTAACTTTCTTCCAAGACCAAGAACTACCAATGTTTTTACCGAACTCAAAATAAAATTCACACCGCTCATTAAGATAAGCCTTTAAACAATTATCTTTACCAAAAAAATCACGACCAAAAATTTTCTTCATAAAACAAAATAAATAATAAATAGTTTAAAAAACATTTTAGCACAAATGTCTAGTGCTCAAAGATTTTGAGGCATAAAATTTAGAGCACCAATATGTATATAAAGTTAGACCAAATCCTAAAATATATGGAAAATGAAAAAGAGATATGGAATTTAAACGATTTACTCAAAGAGCAAAGCGAAGAAGAAATAATTACACACGTACAAGAATTAAAAAAAGAAATAATATTAAAAAAAAACAAACTCGATGACGCAACACCTACACTCATCCTTGAAATTATAAAATTAAATGAAGAACTTGAAATAGAATTATCAAATATATTTTCATACTATTCACTTAGAACTTATGCAAACATACATGATGAGGAAGCAAACGCGAAACTAGATTATTACACACAAATCGCGACCGAGATAGATAATGAAACAATGTTCTTCGAACTATGGCTGATAAAACTCGACGATGATAAAGCACAAGAATATTTGAACGCACCTGAACTTCGCGAATATAAAAAACACATTAAAGATTTGATAAAATTAAAACCTCACACAAAAACAGAGGAAATAGAAAAAATACTCAACATAAAAAACATAACAGGAAGAGACGCATTCTCAAATATATACGATTTAATTACAGCATCATTTAAATTCGAATTATTTGATGAAAAAAAATTAACACAAGAAGAAATAACAGCGAAGTATTCAGATAAAGACCCAACTGTACGAGAAGCAGCATATAACTCAGTTCTTAGCGTATACAAAGAAAACAGCACCACACTACACGAAATATACAAAAACATAGCACTAGGATGGTCTGGTGAAAAAATAAAAATAAGAAACTACAAAAACGCTATACACCCAAGAAATCACGCAAACGACTTAACTGAGGAAGTAGTACAAAATATGCTCGAGGTTATACGAGAAAATAAACATATATTCCAAGAATACTTCAAATTAAAACAAAAATTTCTCGAAAAAAAAGGACAACCACACAAATACTCAAGATATCACATTTACGCACCATACAACGTGGAGAGAGAATACACATATGCTGATAGCAAAAAACTAGTGCTCGAAACATACAGAGAATTCGACGAAGAATTCTACCAATACGCAAAAAAAATATTTGATGAAAAACACATACACTCACACCCTGAGAAAGGAAAGAGAAGCGGAGCATTCTGCCACGCACCAAACAACAAGATGACGCCATATATATTACTCAATCACACAAACAAATTAAGAGATATATTTACAATGATGCACGAACTCGGACACGCAATACACGACATATACACATATAAAAACCCAAACACCTTACACCACCCAGTACTGCCACTCGCAGAGACAGCATCAATATTCGGCGAGACAATACTTACAAAAAAATTAATAGAAACAACACAAAACGAAGATGAAAAAGCAGCACTATTAATGCATGCACTAGACCATTACTACGCATCAATACTTCGCCAAGCATACTTCGTAATCTTCGAAGAGATAGCACACAAAAAAATAACAGAAGGAGTTACAAAAAAAGAACTAGACGATATATATTACGAATTACTCAAAGAACAATTCGGAGACATGGACGTCCCAGAACTATTCAAATGCGAATGGAACTACATACCACACATACACCACACGCCCTTTTACTGCTACGCATACAGCTGGGGGAACCTATTAGTACTCGCACTATACGCCGAATACGAAAAAAATCCAGAATTTAAAGAAAAAATAAAAAACATACTCAAAGCAGGAGGTACAAAGGATACGCTCGACATACTAAAAGAGGCAGGAGTAAATGCCGAACAAAAAAAATTCTGGGAAGCAGGATTTAAAATAATACAAGAAGAATTAGATGAGTATAAAAAAATAATAGAAAAATTATAAAAAATTAATTTAAAGAAACACCAACTTTTTCAAGATTAATAATATTTACAGATTCAATTTGCTCCTCGAGCTCACTAAACGTCAAAAACATCAAACTAATAGAATTCAAAAGCAAAGAATACGAAAAAAAAGCCATGAATTCATCATAATCTTCAAATTTAACCTGCCAAGAATTTGCAATCTCAAAAAAATTATCAGAACCAAAACCCGCACGAAGAGCCAAACGAACATTGCCTGCAAGATCTTTAAAATAAGAATCAATTTCTCTAACATCCTTGCACGCAGCTAATAGAGCTCTAGCCTCCTCAACATTATATGCCCAACTAGTCATAAATTTATAAAAATCAGACTCTAATTCAGTTTTCAAAAATAATTCCTGCGCATTAAAACGCTTAAAAGACTTATCCATTAAAGAATTAAACAAGTTATGAAATTCGAATAGCCTACCAATGTTATTGAATAATGCAGAATTACCGGATCTCACTTTAATCCAACCACTCAATTCATCCAAATAAGAAATAGTCTTATCAAGACCCTTACGCACAAGATCTAAATAAGGCCCCTCATTTTTATGAGCACGCCTCAAAAGACGCAAACCCTCTTCACTCGATACATCTTCAGATAATAACTTAGCACCCTCAATCAAATCACTCGAAACAGATGTTCTAACATCAAGAGACCTAAATAAATGCTGCCTAAATTCATTAATCATAACAATTTTCGATTCAATAGTAATTTTAAGATTTTCATCGTCCATAAATAAAAAAACACTCAGACTTATTTTATAAATTTATCGAAGAAAAAAATAATTTTTTTCACACCACTAATTATTCTAAGAAAAATAATTTAAAGAAACAACAATTCTTAAAAAAAATATATGAAAGCAATACGCACAGAATTAAAAAATGCAGAGAGAGTAAAAAAACAATTAATAGATAAAAAACTCCTCAACACAAAATATAGAATAAAAAAAGAACAAAATCACCTAATATTCCCCGTGACAGATTCTTTTAATTTAGACGGATACGAAACAATAGATGCAGAATTTGACGAAACAAATAATACTGAGCGAGACCTAAAAAAATTACTTGAGAAAAAATTAACGCCTGAAGAACTAGAAAAACTAAAAACAGCATTCGACACAGTAGGTGATATCGCAATACTTGAAATCGACGATGATCTTCGCATAAAAGAACAATTAATAGCAAAAACACTCCTCGAGAGCCACCAAAACATAAAAACAGTACTCAGGAAAGATGACAAACACGACGGCGAATTTAGAACACAAAAAATGATGTGGCTTGCAGGAGAGAACAAAAAAGAAACCACGCATAAAGAGAATGGCGCAATAATAAAAGTAAACGTCGAGGAAGTATATTTCTCACCGAGACTTTCAAATGAGCGAAGAAGAATAGCAAACCAAGTCAAAGAAGATGAGGAAATACTTGTAATGTTTTCAGGTTGCGCACCATACCCTTGCGTCCTTTCAAAAAACACAAAAGCAAAACACATAACAGGAATAGAACTAAATCCAAAAGGACACGAATACGGACTTGAAAACATAAAATTAAACAAACTAAAAAATGTCATATTAATCAATGGAGACGTCAAAGAAGTATGCCAAAACCTTAATAAAAAATACGATAGAATACTCATGCCACTCCCAAAAAACGCAGAAGACTTCCTCGACGCAGCACTAAAAGTCTCAAAACAAGGAACAATCATTCATTTCTACAATTTCTTGCATGAAGATGAATTTAATGAAGCTGAGAGAAAAGTACAAAATGCATGTACAAAATGGGGATTTGAATACAAAAAAATAGAACTCATAAAAGCAGGACAACAATCACCCCACACATATAGAATATGCCTCGATTTCAAAGTAGAATAAAACCCATTAAAACATAAATAAAACATAATGATGGAACACTAAACTAGAAAAAGATAACAAAAAGAAAAAAAGAAAAAAAATAAATTCTCAAAAAAATTCAAACTAAATTCAAGCCAAGTTATTCAATTCAGACTGAACAATCCCTGGAGTTATTATACTAATAAACAAAAATAAAACAAACCACAAAACAGTGTTATCATCTTTTTTAACAAACTTAGAGAACGCCTCACTATATTTATAGAGCCAATAAATATTCACAAAAGGAATAATCAAAAGCCAAGCAGTAGGAATATTCGCACCAAGACCATTCATCTCAGTTTTGGTTGAAACATACCAATAAATACCATATATGCCAAAAGTTATAAAAGTGTACAAATATACCAACAAAATATTTCTTTTCTTTACCATTCTCTAAAGCCTCCTTATATGCGCATACGCACACAAATTATTTATCCAACTTTATTTATAACCTCTCGACTTTAAAAATATTTCTTTTAATCGGACTCATAGAAATCCTTTTCGAACCAATAAAATCTTAATGATGCTATGCTCCGTTTCCATATTATTTAGACATTTGAACCGAGCCCTACACACCACAGATGTTTGATATATGACTTAGGCAAGATAGCATCATTATTAAAATTTCAATAGAATTTCTATAAGGCCATTTAATTAGCTGCAGGCAAAAATCTTGCAGGACGCAACAATCATAACTCGCAATTTAATAATATTTAAATAAACAGGGTCCAACCCCAATAATAATGGCAGAGATAAAAGTAACATACGAAACCCTCTTCGACCTCCTGCGCAGAGAGAAAGGACGAGGAGATTTACAACAATTAGATGCCGAATTCTATGAAGATGTTAAAGAATATATCGCTGAGAAAAAAAAATCACTCCAAATAACTACATCTAGAGGCGAGAGAGAAAAAACAAACATACAACTCAAAAACGTCAAAAAAATACTCCGAGAACTATACGAACTTCGAGAAAAAAAAATAATAAGCATAGCATCAAGTAAAGTAAAAACACAATCAAACCTAATAGATACAAGCAAACTACTCACCTCAGAAAAAAAATTATTTGAAGATGCCTGCGAATTATTTCAAAAATACAAAGAAGAAATACTAGAAAATATAACAAACGATGAACAAACACGAAACTACTACTCAGACGAAAAACAAGAATACACTCCAGAAACAAAAACTACAACTGAGAATAAGCACACCCACGAAAAACAAGAAGATAAACGAAGCGTGAACGAGACTCAAAAAAATATAGAAAAACAAGATATGACAAAAGAACAAATAATTAACGAAAACGAAATCACAAACATAAAAATATTAAACGACCTACCAAGATTCTTAGGAGTCGATAAAAAAATATACGGACCCTATAAAAAAGGAGACGAAACACAAATGCCCTACGGAACAGCAAAATTATTACTCGATAAAAAAAGAGCACAAAAGATATAATTATTCTTCATCATCTTCATCAAAAAAAGAAGCCAAATTCTTACTACCAATCTTCGCCTTATAACTAATATCAGCCATACTCAATCTAAAACAAAACACTATATAAACACTATGGTTCTTGAAAGGCACCAAACAAAGAATTACAATAGACAAATATTTAAAAAAAAAGAAAAAATTAAACTCCGAAAAACAAGTAAAAAACTAATTTACTTCTTTTTCTTTGCTGCTTTCTTAGCTGGAGCTTTTGCTGCAGGTTTAGCTGCTTTCTTAGCTGTTTTTTTTGCTGCCATAATATAAACACCTCAAGAAACGCTTGTAATTTAATTATTTAAATAATTTTTGTTTTTTAACCAATAAAAACGTATCAAAACTGATTAAACGAAATAAAACTAAATAAAAACCATTTAAAATTGTTTAAATTTTTTTAAAACAAGTTTAAACATTAAAAAGACGTATTAAGCGTTTAAATAAACAAAAAAAGACCAAAAAAATCTTAAAAATCAAAAAAAAAAACAATTTTAAACTTTTTAAAAAAAACAAGTCTCAAAATATGATGCATTTATAAATTCAATCAACAAAACCCTGTTTATACTCTTTAATTAAACTATTCAAACCATTAAAGAATTCATATTTTTGCTTTTTACGAGAAAAAAAACCAAGATCTTTCGAAACAAAAACAGAACTCGCAACATAACAAAGATCCACAAGCTTTTTAGAGTCATCTTGATTTATTGCCCTAGAAAACGCAGAAGAATAATTGTTTACAAGATACTCTTTTATTTTATAATGCCCTGATTTTTGATACGCAGGATGCATCAAAACTAACCGTTCAAATTCAAAGAAAACATCATCTAAACTACTAACAGGACCTGAAACACCCTCATAATTAAAACTTTCCTGTGAAAACATACTTATTTTTCTTAAATGATCATAATCTACATTAAAAACAGAGTTTTTAGCCATAAGAATAAATAAACAAAAAAAAACAAATTTAAAACTTACTCAAAAAAAACCGAAAAAACCACGAACAAAATTAAAAATATGACTTTTAAAAATTATAATTGTTTTATAATATCTTCACATCATAAAATCTTTTTATGATACAACCGAGTCTTAAATATGATACTTAGGTGCCAGCTACACATGCACAAAAATCAGGTCTTGCCTAGAATGGTGCAAATATGTATGCTGCACAAATTAATAAAGCCAGAATTGTTTATTAAAACGAGGTTATTGAAACCAATATTTGAGTTCAGTGGTTTGCCAAACAGTATACAAAATACAGACATTCTAAATAAGCACAAAAATCAATAAGATTTATAAATCAAAACCTATTCCTAGTGAACTAGACCCGCAAGTAACTACTTGATGTAGGAGGGAAAAAGCATGAAAAAAGAATCATTAATAAAAGCAATTGAAGATTTGCGAAAAGCAGAAAATAAAAAGAAATTCGCACAATCATTTGATTTAATAGTAAATCTAAAAGACTTAAACTTAAAGAATCCTGAAGAACAAGTTGATTTCTTCACAAACTTGAAATATTCTTCATCTAAAGTTAAAGTTGCAGCACTTGTCGGACAAGAATTAAACGATGCAGCACAAGTATGTGATAAAGTAATAAAACAAACAGAATTTGACGCATATAAAAAAGATAAAAAACTTGCAAAGAAACTCGCATCAGAATATGACTTCTTCATAGCGCAAGCAGACATAATGCCAAAAGTAGCTCAAACATTTGGACGAGTACTTGGAACAAGAGGAAAAATGCCAAATCCAAAACTTGGAACAATCCTCCCAGGAAAAGCACCAGTTGAACCAGTATACAAAAAATTACAATCAACAGTAAGACTCTCCGCAAAAAAAACACCTGTTCTACAAATAAAAATAGGAACAGAGAAAATGAAAGATGAAGAAATAATAGATAATGCACTCATTATATATGATCAAATAATTCATCATTTACCAAAAGAGAGATCTAATGTAAAAAATGCTATGCTCAAACTTACAATGAGCAAGCCAATAAAACTCGAAATATAGGTTGATTATCATGACTGAAAAAATTCAAGCACACGTATCAGACGCAAAAACAAAAGTAGTAGCGGAATTCGTAAAATTAATACAAGAACACCCAGTAGTTGCAATTGTAAATGTAGAAAACTTACCTGCAAGACAACTCATGCATATGAGGCACTCTCTTAGAGGAAAAGCACACTTGCAAATGACGAAACACAGACTCTTAAAATTAGCATTAGAGCAATCTGGAAAAAAAGATATAACAAAACTTGTAGAACATTTTAGAGGAATGCCTGCGATGCTATTCTCAAAAGAAAACCCGTTCACATTATTTAAAATATTAAAGAAAAGCAAATCCTCAGCTCCAATAAAAGCAGGACAAACAACGCCAAAAGACATATTAGTTAAAGCAGGCGGAACAGGATTTGCACCAGGACCAATCATAGGAGAACTCGGATCCTTCGGCATAAAAGCAGGAATTGACGGCGGAAAAGTCTCAATAAAAGAAGACAAAATAGTCGCAAAAGAAGGAGATGTAATAAATGCAAAACTAGCAGGAATTCTGCAGAGACTAGAAATACACCCAATGGAAATAGGACTAAACCTAACTGCAGCATATGAAAACGGAGACATACTCACAAAGAATGTACTCGACATAGACGAAGACGCATTCCTAGACTCAATAAAACAAGCACACTTAGATGCATTTAAATTAACACTATCACTTGCAATACCTACAAAAGAAAACATAGTTATGCTATTGCAAAACGCACATAAAGATGCAAATGCACTAGCAATAGAGCAAATGATAATGACTGACAGCAATAAAGAGCAAATACTTGCAAAAGCAGAAGCTCAAGCAAAAAGTCTGAAAAACAAAACAGGACAATAAAGACCCAAATTAATGGAGGAATTAAAAAAATGGAATACATATATGGTGCAATGTTACTACACAAAGCAGGACAAAAAGTAGATGAAGCTTCACTAAAAAAAGTACTCGAAGCTGCAAACGTCAAAGCAGACGACGGAAGAATAAAATCCTTAGTCGCAGCACTCGACGGCGTAGATATAGACGAAGCAATCAAATCAGCAATAGTTGCAAGCGCAGCAGCAGCTCCAGCAGCAGCAGCTCCAGCAGCAGCTCCAGAGAAAAAAGAAGAGAAAAAAGAAGAGCCTAAAGAAGAAGAAGCAGCAGCAGGCCTTGGCGCACTCTTCGGATAAAAAAACCTTTTTTTAATCTTTTTTTAAATAATTAAAAAAATAGTGAACAATCATGACTGAAAATATTGAAACAAAAGAAATAGCTCAGAAAATAAAGCAAACAGAAACAGAAGTAAGCGCACTAAAAGAGAAATTATCCTCTTTAAACACAGAAAAAGAAGCTTGGTTTGCAAAAAAAGGAACATTCTCAGACGCTATAAAAAAAAATATAGCAGAAATAAAAGAGCTAAAAATAAAAAGAAACGAGCTCACAACAAAAGTAAAAACACTAAAACGAGAGCGAGACGAATTAAACAAAGAAATATCAGACAATGTTAAAGTCATAGTAAAAGAAAAAAAAGACGCAGGACCCATACCTGAGATAAAAGG
The DNA here is from genome assembly GCA_046543095.1 of Candidatus Woesearchaeota archaeon. Lineage (GTDB taxonomy): Archaea > Nanobdellota > Nanobdellia > Woesearchaeales > 21-14-0-10-32-9 > 21-14-0-10-32-9. The sequence goes on from JBKHAC010000002.1 coordinate 55,145, forward strand.
AAAAAAAATAAGTCCAGGTAAAATAAAAAAAGAAATAGAACAAATAGAATTCAAATTACAAACAGAACCAATGGGCTTTGAAAAAGAACAAAAACTCAGAAAACAAATAAAAGCACAAGAAAAAATACTACACGAATTCGAAGGACAATTCAAAGCAACAAAAGAACTACGCGAAGTCTCAAACAAAACATCCTCACTTAAAAAAACAGCGAACGGAATACACAAAGAAATACAAGATGTTGCACAAGAGAGTCAAGACATACACGAAAAACTAATAACAAAATCAAAAGAAGTAGATGACCTCAAAGAAAAAGAAGAGGAAGCATACAAAAAATTCTTAGAACTCAAAGAAGAATTCAACAAACTAAACACAGAATTACAAGATAAACACAAAGTATTCTTCGAGAGCAAACAAAAAAACAAAGAAACAAAAGTACAAGCCGCAAAGAAAAAAGCAAAAGAAGATGAGAAAACACTAAAAGAAAAAGCAAAAGAAGTCGAAGAAAAAATAACAAAAAGAAAAAAACTCACAACAGAAGACTTACTCATCATGCAACGCGGAACAAAATAACTTTATTTTTTATTTTTAATAAATTTTTTAACTTCTATTATTAATCAAACTTGTTTGATTTTCTTGAAAATAAAAAAAAATATTAAGATTTAAGATTATTTAATAAATCAACAACAAAAGACATAGACCCATCATTTACAATAACAATATCAAATTTAGACAAATACAAACCAAGCTTCTCCCCAACATTATCATTTAAAAAACCAATCTTCAAAACAACATCCAAATTAGAATCATCAACCATACTAATATCATCTAAAGAATCACCAAGCAAAATAACACAAGACCTATCACGAATTAAATCTAAATACATCTCATCCTGAATTAAACACTCAGACTTATTCATAAGATGAATAACATCTTCCTTGTAGCCAGTAGCAAAACCCTCGCTATTAAAGTCAAAAGTATTAGATAAAACATGAACATTACCAAAAAACAAACCATCTTTTTTCAAATAACCCTCAATTAAATTACCAATACCCGCCGAGAAAATAAGCAAAGGAATATCATTATCAGACAAAAAACGTAAAACATCATCTGCGCCCTCACGAAAAACGTTAGGATATTTAACCAAAATATCATCAATAATACTCTTATGCATGCCACACTCAACAAATAATTTTTCATGAGTCTCCCACCACGCCTGCATCATCTTAAACCTAAAATCATAATCAAGAGATAAATCAAGCTCAATAGGATTATACTTATTGTACAAAGCAAACGCGCGAGAAGGATAATCCTCAGATAAATAACCACCCTCACGAATCAAACCAATAGCTGACGGAATCTTCTTACCAGAAATAAAACATTTAGTTAAAGTCCTATCAAAATCAGATACAACGTGCAACTTAGAAAAACCACGAGACTTAATCTTATCCAGTTTATCTTTAAGCAAAACCTCGTCCTTGAAATAAATATTAGTCACAAAAACAATAAACAAACACCTCACTTAAATAATTTATTAAAATAAAGTTGTGGACAAAATTTTTTGGTAATACCACGAACTTCGAGCATTATTTGGTTCGTGGTGCCGAGTCTATTTAATTCGTGTTTAAATCCATATTGCTCGTTTAGGTATTACCAACTTTTTATATCCTTTACTAATAACGTGAAAATACCAAAAATCACTTTTGCGTAACAAAACCCAAGAAGAACTAACGCAAATTTCTACAATCTTATTTTTCTCGTGAAGTACCAATTAAAATCATAATCGCCACTGACACAGTAAAGCAAAAAACCCAAGTTATAATAAAAACTCAAAGTATAAATAAAACAACAAATTACCTAAAAAAATAATAAGGAGGATGATACAAATGTTAAAGGAAGGAGATATCGCACCAAGTTTTTCACTCAAAGACCAAAACGGAAAAGTACATACACTAAAAGATTACACAGGACAAAAAATAGTACTATATTTTTATCCAAAAGATAACACACCAGGATGCACAAAAGAAGCATGCGCATTTCGCGATATATACGAAGAATACAAAAAAAATAATATACTTGTTCTAGGCATTAGCAAAGACACAGAAAAAAGCCACAAAAATTTTGCTGAAAAACACAATTTACCATTTAATTTACTTATAGACGAAAACCGAGACATACTAGAAAAATACGGTGCGTGGACAAAAAAAAGTCTATATGGTAAAATGTTCATGGGGATACAAAGAATAACCTATGTTATAGATGAGAAAGGCCACATACTCAAAGTATACCCAAAAGTAAAACCTGAAGATCACGCAAAACAAATACTTAAAGACATAGGAATAAATACATAAAACTACAAGGATAAAAAAACAATTTTTCTAACAATACCTGCATAGCGTAGACGAGCAAAGAGTTTTATTACAAATTGGGTTTAATACCCCGCTGCTTCGCAGTGACTTCAGACTCGATTTGTAATGACAGAAAATCCGCCAGCGAAAATTCGCGTCAGTACTCCGCAGCTCTGCTGCGCGAGATAGCGAATTTTAGGATTTTCGTTTTATTTCGTTTTTAAAACCGAGTCTAGTTAAAACGTGTTTGTAAACACAGGGCTCTTTTAAGCGCTAGCTACTCTCTACTTTTTAGCAATGGACAAAAGTTTTTGATAATGCCACGAGCTTCGCATATTATTTAGTATATGGCACCGAGTCTATCGAATTCGTATTTGAATTCGTATTGCTCTTTTAGGCATTACCAACTTTTTATGTCCTCAACTATTTAGGGGCAAAACTTAAATAATACTTAGAGATTATATTGAATAAATAAGGTGATACAAATGAAAAAAATAATTATGATAATAAGCCTTGTAGCATTACTTTTAGTCGCAGCATGCACACAAGACAATGCACAAGAAAACAACGAATTATCAGAGGATGTACTTTCTCAAGATGATAACTTAATAGAAATAGGAAATGAAAACCAAGAAGAAGAATTACCAGAAATAGCGGCAACAGCTAACGGCGATATAATACTCACAGAAGAAGTTCTCAGCTTCCAATCACAAATGATGATGCAAGGAGTACAACTAAACTTAGATGACGCATTAACAGAATTAATTAACAGACGACTTATTATACAAGAAGCAAAAAATAGAGGATATGAAGTTACAATACAAGATGTAAAAGATTTATTCTTAAAACAAGGATTTGAAGAAGAACAACTAAAAGAAACAATAGACTCGCAAGGAATGAACTACGAAGAATTCCTAGAAAGCCAAATGGATGATACACTATTCATATTATTACTTGAAGAAGAAAAAGAAAAAGTAGAAGTTACAGATGAAAATGCACAAGCATTCTACGAAGAAAACAAACATTTACTTGAAGAAAATGTAACCTACGAAGAAGTAGAACAAGAAATATACGATATATTAAAAGAACAAGAATCAATGGAAGCATTAACAGAAATACTAAATGAAGCACTACTCACAGCAGAAATAGAAAAATTCATTTAAATATTTTTTTTTCAATTTTTTTTTCAACAAATAAAAACATCAAATCCTGATATACACTAAAAATTCTTTTACCCTCAAGCTTAGACTTAAGAACACGCTCAATCTCAGAGTAATACCACTTAATATTATCATAAGAACCATTAAGAGAAGACCAAACATCAATACCACTATCCAAGTCCTCTTTAATAGATAAAAGAGTAGAAACCTTATCAGCACAAAAAACTAAAAGTTCATCAGAACTTGCACCCTCAAGCTTCGCAATTGCTCCTCGTTTACGTTCAAACCACGACATTTTCAAATCAGATTTAGAGAAATTAACATTATTTTTTGACTCAGTACAAAATTTAACCAACTTAAAAACACGATCCCCAAAATCAGCCCTAAGCTCACTTTCAGAATAATTAGTATCCTCCAAAGTATCATGCAAGATGCCTGCACAGATAACCTCAACATCATCAGTCTCATACATTAAATACTTAGCAGCATCAAGCAAATGAACAAAATAAGGCGCACCAGACGCCTTACGACGCTGACCATTATGAAGCTCATAAGCCTTACTAAACGCTTTTAAAATCAAATCCATAATATGAAACTGAATAAAACTTGCAATTTAAATTATTTACTAAATTATATTCATAAAAAATATTAATCCCACAAAAATTCTTCAAGATTAAAATCATTCTCAAATTGCATCTTCGCAATATTAGAAATAAAACTCGGCTCAAAATCAGAATTAAATACAGACTGATTAACACCACCTTCAAGCAAGATATCATATGAAATCTCAACACAATTGTTAAATAACATATTATATTCCCTATTTTTCTCAAGTAAAGATAAATCAAAATTAGAAAATTCCTCAAAAGACATATTTTGATTATCTAAATAATCTAAAAAAAAAGACTCAGCCTTAACAAAACTAGAACTAAAATTACCACGAACAAGCAAAGCAGAATCAAAAGGCGCATGATAGTTCTGAAAAGAACCACTTTCTGCAAGCCACAAATTAAACGCATCCAAACCAGACATAGCAAAAGACGGAACCTCAACAAAAACAACTTTTTTTAACTGCCAAGAAAAATAATACCAAGAATTATTATGCTCAAGTAAAAGAGTAGTATGACCAAAACCAAGCGCACCACTAGACGCAGTTAAAATAACAGCACGATTATTCTTAGATGATTCAAATTCATTTATAAATCTAATTTTATCATCTGACATATTCAAATCATCAAAAAATAAAGGCCTAAACGCCAAAGCACCAACACTTAAGGAAATAATAACAAATACCAATAATAAAATAAAAAACCTAAACCTTCCACTTTGCCTATATTTAAGCATAAACCTAAGAATAAACAGCTTAAAATATAAATTTTTTCATAAATTAGTCACAGACAAAAGTTTTTGATAATGCCACGAGCTTCGCATATTGGTTGGTTTGTGGCGCCGAGCATGTTGAATTCGTGTTTAAATTTGTATTGCCCGCCAGAGGCTCTCTTAATTTTAAAAACAATGATGCTTTTCAAACAAAGAATTATTCACATTCGAAAACCAAACTTCTTTAAGTCTTCTTTTAATTTGTCAATTACATGTTGTTGATTATTTTTTTTGCTTAATGCCACGAACTTTATTATCAAGTTTTTTAATTCTTCTTTTGTAATTATGTGTTTCTTTGAGTCTTGCACTATAAAGTAAAATCTAAACGATTTTAATCTTTCTTCCCTTATAACAATGTTCGTGATTAAAGTCACAAAATCCCCATCAGCTGGACTTGTTAATGCTAATTCGTTTACTAATATTTTAGCTTCTGTTTTAGAAGAATGTTTTTTTAATTCTTTAATAAATTGTTTTGAGAATTCAACTACCATTTTTCTATTTCTTTTAGTGCTTCGTCTAATGATAAAGTATCTGAACTAAAGAATACTTGAGCATTTAATCTAGTAATTTCGTGATTATATAATCTATTCAGAACCGCGTCCCAACTCTCTGATTTGTTAGCAATTTGTCTAAGTTTATCTCTTGTTTCTTGTTGTACAGGGATTGTTGTTAATGACATCTTATAACCTTATAATTTGCTTATATTTATATATTTTTCGCTTCTAGTCTCCGCCAGAGGCATTACTAATTTTTTATGTCCTCAACTAAAGTATAAATGTCACAAAATCCACGAAACCTTTTTTAATAAACAAAAAATCCCCAATTATATGTTATATATGATTGGAATAGGACTTGGATGCGCACAAGATATAACACTAAAAGGACTTCGCGCAATAAAAGAATCAGATCATGTTTTCTTTGAAACATACACATCAATAACACGCGCCAAAGAAGAATTAGAACAAATGACAAATAAAAAATTCATCGACGCAAACAGAGACCTCGTAGAAAGTTGTGCGGAGGAAATAATAAATAAAGCAAAAAATGAAACAGTATCATTTCTCGTCATAGGCGATGTTTTCGGCGCAACCACACATACAGATTTATACTTACGAGCAAAAAAAGAAAAAATAGAGATAAAAATAATAAACAACGCATCAATACTTAACGCTGCAGGAAATACAGGTCTCGAATTATACCGATTTGGACAAACAACAAGCATAGTATTTGACGATGCAGGTTGGATGCCCAACGCGCCTTATAATGTAATAAAACAAAACAAAGAACGCGGCCTACACACATTATGCCTACTTGACATAAAAACAGCAGAACCCTCAATAGATGACTTAAAGCGAGGAATAAACAAACCCCAACCACCAAGATTTATGACAATAAAAAAAGCAATAGAAATACTCGAAAAACTCGAAGAAAAAAACCAAGAAAACATACTTGATGCAAATACACTCGCAATAGGTATAGCCCGCATAGGACTTGAAGATGAAACAATAATTACAGCACCACTTAGCAAACTTAAAGAAAAAGACTTCGGCGCACCACTACACAGCCTAATAATCCCAGGAAAACTACACGAAATAGAAGAAGAGATGATAAACCAATTCAAATAAAAAAAACACATTTTTCAACCAAAACGTTTATTAATAAAACAGCTATTCTGCTAAAAGAAGGGTAATTTCAATGAGAAGAACTCAAAGACAAAAACAAAAAACAAAAAAAACACAGATAAAAACAAAAAATGTTAAAGAAAAAAACACAGACAGAATTTCTTTTTACGACAAAAATTATAAACAACTAATAATCATACCAATGCTCTTATTACTCGTTGCAATAATTCTAATAACAGTGAAAGTAGTAAATGAAGGAGAATTCTTAAATAAAGGCATAACTCTTAGCGGAGGCGTCGCAGTCACAGTAATACATGAGGATATAGATAAAAATTTACTTAGAGACCAACTCGAATTAGAATTTCCAAGCCACCAAATAAATGTTCGGTCACTTGAAGATGCCGGGCGACGAATAGGCGTACTTGTTGAAACAAATATGCCGCCTGAAAATACGGAAGAAGTTTCAAGATTTGATTCAATAATAAGAACACAAACAAACGCAGAAAGCGCAGACGTTAGCACGGAGACAATAGGCTCATCACTTGGACAAGCATTCTTCAGACAAACAATATTAGCAGTACTAATCGCATTCATATTCATGGGCATAGTAATATTTGCTTACTTCAAATCATTAGTGCCAAGCTCACTTACAATACTATCGGCATTCTCAGATATAATAATCACACTTGCAATAGTAAATGTACTAGGAATAAATATTGGAACAGCAGGAATCGCAGCATTCCTCATGCTTATAGGATATAGCGTTGATGCTAACATAGTTCTAAATATGAGAACACTTAAAGGAACAAATGGAACAATACCTGAGAGAATACGAAGCGCAATGGGCACCGGACTTACAATGAGCATCACAACACTAGTTGCAATAACAGTAGCATTTATAATCGCAGAGTCAGCAGTACTCAAAGAAATCATGCTTATAATGATGATAGGACTTATAATAGATGTATTAAACACATGGATACAAAACGCAGGACTACTAAGATGGTACCTTGAGCGAAAGAAAAACTAACAATCAGGATTAAAAAATGACAAAAATCAAACAAATATTCAAAAACAAAAGAGTAATAATACTAATAATAGCATTAATTCTTGCAGTAATATTTATAAGACCCGTATTTGATGACGGCGTCGCAATAAGATCAGTTAGAGAAGATAGCGCAGCAGCAGAAGCAAGCCCACAGAGAATACCAAACCCCGGACCAAATATAAGACCAGTAAATAGAGAAGTAATAGTTGCAATAGATAATCAAAAAATAAACGATGAACAAGACTATTATGCAGCAATAGACCAAATAGTTCCAGGACAAACATTTGCAATACAAACAAATAAACAAACATACTACTTAACACAAAAACTAATTAACCAAACAACAATAAATGAAAACGGCGAAGAAACACAAGAAGAAGTATACCAAGAAATAGGATTAAACATATATCCAAGACCAAAAAACAATATACAAAAAGGACTTGACCTTGAAGGAGGTACAAGAGTACTACTAGAACCCCAAGGACAAATCACAACAGAAGAACTTGACATGACAGTTCGAGGAATGGAACAAAGATTAAACGCATTCGGACTTAGCGATATAAGTGTTAGAAGTACAACAGACCTTTTTGGAGGCATATTCATATCAGCAGAAATACCAGGCGTAAATGAAGACGAAGTCACAGAATTATTATCCTCCCAAGGAAAATTCGAAGGAATGGTCGGAGATACACCTGTATTCATAGGAGGCTCAAGAGATATAATATTTGTATACACAACAGGAGAAAACTCACGCATTACAAGATGCGAAGGAGAAGCAGGGTCTTATTTTTGCGCATTTGAATTCACAATAACACTAAGCCAAGACGCAGCGAAAAGAATGGCAGATGCCACACAAAACTTAACAGTAGTCGGAGTCGGACAACAAGCATACTTATCAGAGAATATAACACTAATGCTCGATGGCGAAGTAATGGACGAACTTAGAATATCAGCAAACCTCCAAGGACAAGTACTCACAAGAATAAGCATAACAGGAGGCAGAGAAGGCACAACAGAAAAAGAAGCAAGAACAAACGCCATGCAAGATATGCGAAACCTACAAGCAATACTCTCAACAGGAAGCCTACCAGTCAAACTCGAAGTTGTAAAAACAGACTCAATAAGCCCCGCACTCGGAGCAGGATTCATACAAAATTCATTACTCGCAGGACTATTCGCAATAATCGCAGTTAGCGCAATAATTGCAATAAGATACAGAGAATGGAAAGTTACAATACCAATAGTAATAGCAATACTATCCGAAGTAATACTAATACTAGGATTCGCAGCACTAATAGGCTGGAGAATGGACATTGCAGCAATCGCAGCAATAATAATCGCAGTAGGCTCCGGAGTCGACGATCAAATAGTAATAAGCGACGAAACACTCAAAAAACAAAAGAAAACAAAAAAAGACGAAATAGACTCATGGAAAAAAAGAGTAGCAAGAGCATTCTTCATAATATTCGCAGCATACGCAACACTCGTCGTCGCAATGATACCCTTATGGTTTGCAGGCGCAGGACTGCTCAAAGGATTCGCACTCACAACCGTCGTAGGAGTCACAATGGGCGTCCTAATAACAAGACCAGCATTCGCAGCAATACTCGAAATAATCGTTGATGAATAAAAAAAATGACAATAAAAATAGATCAAGAAAAATGTTGCTATAAAGACGGCAAATGCACAAAATGCACATGCAAAGGACAATGCAAAGGATGCGTTGAAGCATGCCCTGCAGGCGCACTCACAAGAAAAAATACAATAGAAATAAACCAAGACGCATGCATAAACTGTGGAGCCTGCGTCGATGCATGCAAATACGGCGCAATCAAACTCGAATAAAAAACCAGTTCTTTTTTATGTCATATAAATTATATTCGCGTTAGCGCTTTATATGCCACACAAAAATCAAACAACTATTTAAAAAATTTAATCAAACTTATTTGATTTTTCTCGTTTAATAAAACGTCAATAAAAACAACAAAACATATTAAACAAAAAGTATTACCAAATATTAATATGCCTAAAAATTCTAATAAAAAAATAGAACTCCTAGCGCCAGCAGGCTCATGGGAATCATTACGTGCAGCAATACAAGCAGGAGCCAATTCAGTTTATTTCGGCGTAGACAAACTCAATATGAGAGCACGCGCAGCAAACAATTTCAAAATAAGCGATCTAAAAAAAATAATGACACTTTTACACACAAATAACCTGAAAGGATATTTAACGCTAAATATTGTCGTTTACGATGATGAAATAAAAGATGTAAAAAAAACACTAACAGCTGCAAAACGCGCAGGAGTTGATGCAATAATCGCATCGGATTTTGCAGTAATAACAGAAGCAAAAACACAAGGACTTAACGTACATCTTAGCACACAAGCAAATATATCAAATACCTGTGCAGTAAAATTTTATTCAAATTACGCTGACGCAGTCGTACTTGCCCGCGAACTCACACTTGATAAAATAAAAAAAATAAATACAGAAATAAAAAAATTAAATATTACAGGTCCCTCAGGAAAACTAGTTGAAACAGAAGTATTTATACACGGAGCTCTATGTGTTGCAATATCAGGAAAATGCTACATGAGCCTCGCAACATACGGACACTCAGCAAACAGAGGCGACTGCCTTCAAACCTGCCGACGAAAATACAAAGTACATGACGAGGAAACAGGAAATGAACTTATAATTGATAATGAATATGTGATGTCACCTAGTGATTTATCAACAATAACAATTCTTGACAAAATTATAAGTGCAGGCGCACATATTTTAAAAATAGAAGGCAGAGGCCGAAGCCCGGAATACGTGTATGAAGTCACAAAAACATACAGCGACGCACTCAAACTCATAAAAGAAAAAAAATACACAGAAAAAAAAATAAACGAGCTACAAGAGAGACTCAAAAAAGTATTCAACCGCGGATTCTGGGAAGGAGGATACTACCTAGGCGCAAAAATAAACGAATGGTCCAAAGTATACGGCTCAAAAGCCACACAAACAAAAAGACTCGTCGGCAGAGTTATGAATTATTACACAAAACAAGAAGCAGCAGCAATCGTAATCGAATCAACACCAATAAAAAAAGAAGACATACTCATAATAATGGGACCTACAACAGGAATAATTCAATTTACAATAGATAAAATACTACTTGAAGGCAAAACAGCAAACGATGCTAAAAAAAACCAAATAATATCAATAAAAACACCAACAAAAGTTCGACGAAATGATAAAGTTTACGTAATTAAGCAAAATTAATGATAAATCTGCTCCGCCCCAAATAACAATGAAGTGTATACTGCGCAAACCGAACAATGTTCACTAGATTTTAAATCCGAGTCCATAAAAACCAATGTTTATTTTGAGTGATTTGCTCGGCAGTATACAAAAAACAACTATTTGGGACAAAACCGATAAATTCAAATCTTTAAAAATAATTTTTTACTTAAAAATAGTTAAGGTCTTAGAAAGATTTATATAATATTTATCAATCAAAAAAAATATGAGTGGAAACTACGTCGTTTTATCTAATCTTCAATTCTTAGAACCAAAAATTACGGCGGCAATATCGGCTCAACTAAAAAATGCAGATTTTGACGGCATAATACTAAACGGAGACTTCTCAGGAGACTTATATGTTGAACAATCACATAAATCAATAAAAATGAGAATAAAACAAGAAAAAAAATACAAAGGCTGGATAAAAAAACAAACACAAAAAGAAGATTATAAATTAGAACTATCCATGCATGATTTCGAATTACCTTTATTATACCAAGAAAGACGAATGATGACAAGTAAAGAAAAAAGAGGATACGACTATGAAGACTACATGGCAAATACAATAGAACAACTCGCCAAAACACAAAAAGAAGTATATATAAACCCCGGCAGATCTGAGAGGTATAGCGAATATGAACGAGTAATTTCGACGCTGCAAACCAAATATTCTAATATAATAGACACAACAAAAAACACAGTAATAAAAAAACAAAACCATGAACTAGCATTTATACCTGGCATGATGCTAGATGATCCTTTTATTGAAAATGCAGGATTTGTAATAGACAAATCATATGATACTCAGATATGCGAAAAGGACACCAAAGAAGGCAAATTAGAATGGCTCATATTCGGACTTCAAACACTTACAGATAAAATAAAAAACCCCGAAAAAACAACAATATTCACATCAGAAATGCCCCAATTTAAAACAAATAAAGGAATAGACATATACAAATTATGGAAACTACAAAACGATTTAATTTTAACAGTTTATGATATTAACATCGAAACAGATCAAAAATATGAAAAAGGATTAATATTTGATGAATTCGAAGCAGGAATAATAGCACAAGCAGGAGGCAAACTAAAACCAGAATTTGAAAATGTAGGTGATTTATTTCTAAGAGAATATTTTGAGAGTTTAGGCTTAAAGAAAATACTTATAAATATGCCACAACAAGTGCTGAAAGGCCACGACTGGGACGAGAAAATAGCCCAAACAAGAAAAGAATACAAAGATTTAGTGTGCGTTCCAAGCAACATGCAAGATTTAATTGCAGGACTTATAAATTTAAATGAAAATAAAATAGCCTACTCGCCACTAGCATTTGAAACATATAATGTTTTAAATTGAAAAAATCAGAACGCACGTCATCCACTTAAAATGATAAATTCTGGTTAATTTTTTAAGTCATATAAAATAATCTATGCAGGCACATTAATATAACACAAAACAAACAAACTACTAATGAATTTTCAATTAAACATGGTTTAACTTTTCTTGACCGGCACTAAAAAATCAATAATTATTCCAATAATAATTCAACTCCTTAAATCAATTACGAACCTTATAAAGAATAAAATATATAAAACAAACCACACTTTCTAAAAATACATATAAGGGCTTGTGGTCTAGTGGCTATGACGTCCGCTTGACTTGCGGAAGATCCCCAGTTCAAATCTGGGCAGGCCCATTACTTAACTAAAAATGATAAGACCTATACAAGAACTTCTTACAACAGAGTACCATGGAAACATGATACAAGATTATGTGGCAGCATTACTTATCACAATTCTAATATTTGTAATACTATATTCTCTATCATATTTATTTAAAAATATGCTAAAAAAAATAGATGAAAAAAAACCAGAAAAACCTTTATTTTCAAGAAAAATATTAGAAGCACTATCTTGGCCACTATTCCTCGTAATAGGACTTAGCATCGCCTCAATATCACTTGAGCAAACAGAAATAGTATCTCAAATACTCACATATGTGTTATCAATAGTAATCACGATATATGTAACAAAACTCGTAGTTAAAATAATAAGCTACGTATCAAAAAAAATAATAACACGAAATGAAAACACAGAGAATTTAGAAGATACAACAGAACCTGCAGTGATAGAACTATATGCGAAACTCCTATCTATACTCGCATGACTTATCGCAACAATAATAATACTATCAATACTAAATGTGAATTTACTAACAATATTTGCAGGACTTGGACTTGCAAGCGTAGTAATTGCATTCGCACTTCAAAATGTACTCTCAGATTTATTCGCGTCAGTAGCGATATATTTTGATAGACCCTTCGGAAAAGGAGATTTCATAATAACCGGAACAGATATGGGCACAGTACAATCAATAGGAATAAAAAGCACAAGAATAAAAACCCTGAACGGCGAGGAACTTATAGTTTCAAACAGAGAACTTACAGATACAAGAGTTCGAAATTTTAAAAATATGGAGAAGCGACGCGTCGCACTCAACGTAGGAGTACAATACGATACTCCTCTTGACAAACTCAAAAAAATACCAAAAATAATAGAAAAAATCTTCGAAAAAATAAATGATGCCGAGCTTTCACGAGCACATTTCAAATCATTTATGGATTCAAGCCTCGAATTTGAAGCGATATATTTCATAAAAAGCAAAGAATACCAACTATACATGGACACACAACAATATGTAAATTTAGAGATTATCAAAATTTTTCGAAAAGAAGGCATAGAATTCGCATTCCCAACAAGAACACTGCATGTGAATGATATGAAGAAAAAAGAAAAGAAAAAAACTAAAAATTGAACAATTAAAAAATGAGAAAAGTTATAAGCGCGATAATAATAAAAAATAATGAATTACTACTCACACAAAAAAAACAAACATGGATACTCCCAGGTGGAAAACCAAATGAAAACGAAACAGACTTGGAATGCCTCACACGCGAGATAGCAGAAGAGCTCACCGACACAAAAATACACAATTTAAAATTTTATAAAGACTTTTATGATTTCGCCCCACATAAAAAAGATTTAATACAAGTTAAAACATATTTTGCAGAAATAAACACTACCAATCCCCAACCATCAAATGAAATAAATGCCATTAGTTGGGCAAATAATTCAACCTATAAAAAATTATCAGGCGCAACAACACAAATCCTGAATTCTTTAACAAAAGACAAATACTTAAAATAAAGAATCAAATATGTGTGATGCGCGCTTATTTACTCTCAACCCACATCTTTACTTTTTTGCAACGAGAACACTTCTTCTTGACCTCATAAACATTCGACGTAAAACCTTGACTTGTACGAATAGGACGTGACCACTTATGAAACCCAATTTGACATAAAAATTTACCTAGCATAACAAATCACCTATACTTGTGTTAATAATTAGTACAATCATTTTTTTTGAAGCAAATCAGGCCTTGAATCAAGAAACAATTTTAAGCGCTCATCAACTTTAGGCTTAGCAAGTTTACCTAGCTTATAATAAATTTTCTCAGCTTCAGTACCCCACGAAAAATCACCTTGCTCACGTTGAATGTTGCTAATTGCAAGTTCATCAGTTTCAAGTCCTTTTTTTAAATGATAATAAATAGCACGAAGAGTTACAGGGGCATAAACGCTTTTATAAATTTTATAAATATGATAACCATGCCCCGAGCCTAAAAAATACAAAATCTCAATGATGTTTTGCCTAACAGCACTACCAACAGGACGTCCACGACTCATAATATTATATTTGATTTTGATGTTTAAATATTTTTCTAATAAACTTCAATAAGGAAAATAAATAATATTGGTTTTTCCAAATTGTTTCAAAATTCCTCGAAATCGGATTATATTTCTAATAGATTAAACTGAAACTACTACAAAATGAAAAAATATATAAGATATAAGATATTAACAATTTACAAAAGAGGAGAAATTAGTTTTTTTTTAATTTAAACTAATATTAATGGAGCAACAACGAATCAAAAAAAGGTGCGAAAACAAAATGAACAAAAAAATAACAATCCTCACTACAATTCTAATAATAATATCAATGATGAGTATGCTAGTTCTAGCTGAAAATCAAAGTTCTCAAATTACAGAATACCAAGAACAAAATACATATGTATTTGCACAAATAAAAGATGTCAAAACAACAATAAATGGCGACTTATTCTTAATAACATCCGAGACAAATATAGATGGCACAATAAATAAAGATTTGAACGCCATAACATCAAAAATAAACATAAAAGGAGTAATAGGTGACGACCTTCGCCTAATAGCGGCAGATGCAAAAATAAATGCATACATCTTCGGTGAAATGAAAATAATAAGCGACACATTACATATAAAAAATATGACTCACGCAAATGGAGTCGTGATGATTAAAGGAACAAAAGTAAAACTGGAGGGAACCTACGCAAAACCAGTCGCACTAAATGCTAAAAACACGCAAATAAACGCAATATTCCAAGACGACTTAATAGTTGAAGGAAATAAAATAACAATAAATCCAAATACGAGAGTTCACGGAACATTAAATGTCTCAAAGAACACAAAAGTGCCTGAAGGCGTGGCGCTAGGTGATATAAATTACATTGAAATAAACAAAACACAAAAAACAACAAGAGAAATAATAACAGAAAAACTTGCATTATTTTTAATGATAGCAATACTTGCATCAATAATGCATGCAATAGCGAGAAAACCAACACAAAAATTAACCGATAGAACATACATAAAACCACTCAAATCAATGCTAATCGGCTTAATCACATTAATAATACTACCAATAGTTGCAATATTCATGCTAGTAACAATAATACTTGCACCAGTGGGACTTTTAATAATGATTCTGCTGCTAGCATTACTGATACTGGTGCCTGCAATTACTGCAATAATCTTCGGAGAACAAATTATATTTTTAATGAAAAAAGAGCACGAGATAAGACTTGGAATACTACTAGGAACTTTACTGCTCATAATATTAAGTCTAGTGCCTGGATTTTTAGGATTCATAATATTTATATCTTATTCACTTGTGCTAGGCACAATAATGATTTGGGTATATGATGAACGACCAAAAACAAAATCACGACGAAGAAAAACAAGAAGATTAAAACAAGAAATATTAAAACAAAACGAGAAAACTACAAAAACAACAAAGAGAAAAAAAACAACCAAGAAGATTAAGAAATAAACAAATAAATAACAATTTTGTCTAGTTCTACTTTTTTCTTTTTTTTTAAGCTATAAAAAAGACAACAAAAACACACAATTATTTAATTACTAATTAGTGATTACAAGCGAAAGTTTTATATATTTGAAACTATTAATATGCACCAATGAGCCTCGAATCCCTGCTTAATACAAAACAAAAAATAAAAAACTTCTTTAACAATGTAGCCAGCAGGCCAAAAACATACACTGCGAAATTCCTCGCAACAACGCTTCTCACGGCGAATATGTTAACAGCTATCGCGCAAGACCCCATCACGATATCAGGGAGAGTTACCAATAATCCACACGGCGCG
>JBKHAC010000003.1:0-70298 GCA_046543095.1 Candidatus Woesearchaeota archaeon
TTTGTTTTGTGTTGTGTTGTGTTGTGTTGTGTTGTGTTGTGTTGTGTTGTGTTGTTTTTGTTGTTTTTGTTGTGTTGTGTTGTGTTGTGTTTTTTGTTTTATGTAGTTTTTGTTTTTTCTTTTTTTTGTTATTTTTTCTTTAATATAATTAATGTTGTAAAAAATTAATGGTGTGTTACATACGCTTTATTTAATTGTTCTTGTTTGTATTTATTTTAGTTAAGGACATAAAAAGTTTGTAATGCCTAAAAGAGTTATTTTTTCAATAATGTGAAAAATATAGACTCGTTTTTAAAACACGAAAGTTGAAGCGTTGTTCTTTGTATTAAGAATATTAAGAAAAACTTTGGTTACTAATTTTTTTAGAAAACTTATTAAACGAATCTTTTTTTCTCATAGTTTGGTTAATATGTCAGATAATAAAAACAATAAAAATAATGAATCTGTTGATGCTGTTGAAAATGAAAACAAAAACAATGAGCCTTATTTGCTTGAATTAGATAAGCTTAATTGTATTGGTTGTGGTGCGTGTGTCGCGGTTGCACCTGATCATTGGGAGCTCACTGATGAGGGGAAAGTGTCTATTTCTGGTGGTGTGAAGCGGGTTGATTCTTGGGAAGAAAAGCCAATATCTAAGCAAGATCTTCAAGAAAATACTGAGGCTGCTGAGTCTTGTCCTGTCGGTGTTATTCATATAACATCTAATAAGGATGGTAAGCGTTTAATTTAATTTAATTTAATTTTTTTTTGTGTTTATTCGCATTTTCATGTGTATTTTTGTATGTGTTTATTCGTAGTTATTTTCGTTTTTTTTTATTGGTTGTCATTTTAATGGCGACCATTAGAAACCTTTTTAAAAAGAGCATCTTTACTTCATATTAATGTTGGAGATTAACTTAGAAGATAAAATTTTGAAAGCTCTAAAACGTAAAGGTGAGCAAAACATACTTGATTTAGCTAGTAATATAAAAAGTGATAGGCATACTGTTGCAAAATATTTAGAAATTTTGAAATCAAAAGGCTTAGTTGATTTTGTATCGAGAGGTAAATCTAAGATTTGGTGTTTAACTCAAAATAAGTTATCTCAGTTAATTGGCGCGAGTGATTTTATTTCAAGTCAAGTTCTTAGGACTTTAAACAAGCTTGATTTTGATGTGAGTATTCAATCAAAAAATTATGATATTATTTGGCATAATTCAAAAGTTGAGAGTGGTAAATGTTATGAAGTAAAACGGGGAAAAAAAGTTCCTTGTAGGAATTGTCCTTCAACTAAAGTTTTTGAATTGGGTGTGTCTCAAAGAAGCTTAATAAAAAAACAAGGCCAAGAATTCTTGGTTTTATCTGAGCCGATTAAAAATGAGAGGGGCATTGTTGTTGCTGTGCTTGAAATTACAAAAAATGTGGGTGAGGCGAAGTGATTAAAGAAGGTGAATCTAGAGAGCTTTATGATAGGCCTGATTTGCATAAGCATAAGTTCACTACGGGTTTTGGTATCTCTGAGGATGTTGTGAGGCAGATATCGAAATACAAAAATGAGCCTGAGTGGATGCTTCAAAGAAGACTTGAATCTTTTAAACTTTTCAATGAAATGTCTATGCCGAATTGGGGTCCATCTCTTAAAAATCTTGATTTAAACAAGATTTGTTATTTTGCAATTCCTGATGCTGATAGTAACTCTGATTCGTGGGATAAAGTGCCTGAAGATATTAAAAATACTTTTGATAAACTTGGTATTCCTGAAGCTGAGCGTAAAGCTCTTGCAGGTGCGGGGGCGCAGTATGATAGTCAGGTTGTCTATCATAACTTAAAGGAGGATTTGAAAAAGCAAGGTGTAGTATTTGAGGATATGGATGTTGCTGTTAAAAAATATCCTGATATTGTTAAAAAATATTTTATGCGTGATTGCATAAAGCCTTCGCTTCATAAATTCGCGGCGCTTCATGGCGCGGTTTGGTCGGGGGGTACTTTTATTTATGTTCCAAGAAATGTTAAACTTGATTTGCCTCTTCAAGCATATTTTAGGATGAATTTTGAGGGTGCTGGCCAATTTGAGCACACATTAATTGTAATTGATGAGGGTGCTGAGGCTCATTACATTGAGGGTTGTTCGGCGCCTCTTTACAATTCTAGTTCAATTCATGTTGGTGGTGTTGAAATATTCGTTGAAAAAAATGCGCGTATGCGTTATTCTTCTGTTGAGAATTGGTCAAAAAATACTTATAATCTTAATACGAAGCGTGCGATTGCAAAAGAAAATTCTGTGATGGAGTGGGTTTCAGGTAATCTTGGCTCGGGTGTAACTATGTTATATCCTGCTACTATTTTAATTGGCGCGCATGCGCGTGCAAATCATATCTCTATTGCCTATGCGGGTAAAGATCAGAATCAAGATACTGGTGCGAAAGTATATCACTTGGCGCCTAACACTAAAAGTACTGTGGAGGCAAAAAGTTTAAGCAAAGATGGGGGCATTACTACTTATCGTGGTATAATTAAAATTCCTAAAGGCTCTGTGAATTCGACTTGTTCCGTGACGTGTGATGCGCTTATGTTTGATAATAAAAGTGAGAGTAATACTTATCCTGTGATGCTTATTGATGAGGTTGAGGTTGATGTTGTTCATGAGGCTCGTCTTGGTCGTATTAGTGAGGAGCAATTATTTTATTTAATGAGTCGTGGTCTCGATGAGGGTCAGGCTTTGCAGATGATTGTTGCAGGTTTCATTGAGCCTTTATTAAAAGAGCTTCCGCTTGAGTATGCTATTGAGATGAATCGTTTAATTGAGATGGAATTTGAAAATAGTTTAGGTTAAACGTTTAAAATAAAATATTGTGATTGCTTAAAAATTATTAAAAATATGTTAAAAATATTAATTATTGGTTGAAAAAGGTTGAAAAAATAAAATGTTAAATAACATGAATGGCGATGAAATCAGGGAAAAATTCAAACAAGAATTAAAAGAAGAATTAAAAGAAAGAGAAGACTTGACTAAACATAATATTGAGCGCGACTCATCTAATTATTCTTCAAATCCTTTAAATCTTGAGCATATTAAAGAATCAGGGCTTCTTGTTGAAATTGACGAAGTCAATAAAAAAAGGTTTTCTTTGTTGGAGTTATCCTTAGATGATAAAAAATATCTCGCTCACGCATCATTCATATCTCTTACTGTACAAAACGTTATTCCTCTAAAATTGATTAATATAAAAAATCAGTCAGCTCATGTGTTAATTAATGCTAATGAAAACTCTAGTTTAGATATTGTATTTTTAGCAGAAGGCAATAATTCAATATTTATCGAGGCTCATCTTGAAAAATCTGCTAATATAAGAGTTTTTATCTTATCAAAATCAGGCAGTATTCAAACAAGGTTTTACTCAAAATGCCAAGATAACTCAAGGTTTGAATCTTTAAATTTTTCTCTTGCAACGCTCGAGTCAAAATCATCTGTAATTCTTCTTGATGGCGCATCTTTGCTTACTGCTAATAGTTATTTTAATAAGAATTCGTCAAGCAAATCAAATGATGTTGTAATTCATAGAGGTAAAAACACGAATTCTTTAATTACATCAAAAGGTTATTTGATTGATTCGTTTAGTGATTTTCGAGGACTTATTAAAATTGAGCCTTCAGCTTTTGATTCTCAGGGTTTTCAAGAATCTGCTGTTTTGCTTGAGGGTAAATCAAAATCAATATCTATTCCTGATCTTGAAATATTAAATAATGAGGTGAAGTGTAGTCATGGTTCTACTATTTCAAGAATTAAAGATGAGGATTTATTTTATTTTGAATCAAGGGGCATTTCAAAAAGTGTCGCAAGACTCATGCTAGTTGAAGGTCATTTATTATCTATTTTTCCTGATGCGCCTAAAGTAAAAGATTTGGCGATCAGTATGTTAAATGAGCTCGCAGAAAATATGCTTGCAGGTGATGCTCTGTGAAATCTGATTTTCCTATTTTAAATAATGGTCTTGCATATCTTGATAATGCGGCTACTACTCAAAAACCTTTAAGTGTCTTAGACGCGTTAGTTAAATTTTACAAAGAGTTTAATGCTAATCCGCATAGGGGTGTTTATGATTTGTCAATTCAGGCAACTGCTGCGCTTGAAGATTCAAGAAAACTTGCGGCGAAATTTATTGGTGCAAATAGTGATGAGTTATTTTTTGTAAAAAACGCTACTGAGGGTTTTAATTATTTATCATTAGCCCTTCAAAATACTTTATCGAGTGGTGATGAGATAATAACAACTGTTTTTGAGCATCACAGTAATTTCATTCCTTGGTTTGAATTATCAAAAAAATTAAACTTAAAATTTCTTGTTGCAAATTTTATTGATACTGAAAATAATATTTTAAATTTAGTATCTAATAAAACTAAAATTATAACTTTGACGCATATGTCTAATGTTTCAGGCAAAATCATTGATGTGCAGATGTTAATTAAAAAAATAAGGGAAAAAAATAAAGATGTAATTATTATTCTTGATGCTGCGCAATCAGTGGCGCATCTTGATATTGATGTTAAATCTCTTGATGTTGATTTTCTTGTTTTCTCTGCGCATAAAATTTATGGTCCTTTAGGTGTCGGCGTTGTTTTTGGAAAGAAATTTCGTCTTGAAAATTTAGCTCCTGCATTATTTGGTGGGGGTATGGTTCAAGATTATAAAAAAGGTGAATTTTCATATTCGTCTATTCCTCAAAAATTTGAGGCTGGTTCAATTGACGTTGCAGGAATTTATGCTTTTGCGCATGCAATAACTTATTTCAATAATATAAAAGATAAGTTCTCTTTAGAGAAAAAACTTCAAAATTTTACATTATCAAAACTAAGAGAATTTAGTGAAGTAAAAATAATTGGTCATGATAATTCGTCAAGTTTTGGTCCTGTAATAAGCTTCGAAATAGATGGTGTTCATCCTCATGATTTTGCAAGTATTGCAAGTTCTTTTGGCGTTTGTGTGAGGGCTGGGCATCATTGCGCGAAGCCGTATCTTGACGCGCTTGGTGTGGGTGCGCTAATTCGTGTGAGTTTATCTTTTTACAATGATGAAGAGGATATCTTAAAACTTGTGGGTTCAATAAAAAAATCTATTGAGGTTTTCAAATGAGTGATTTGTATCGTGAAATAATAATTGAGCATTATAAAAATCCGCAAAATAAAGGTAAATTACTTGCGCCTGATGTTGTTGTGGATGATGCTAATCCTCTTTGTGGGGATCATTTAGAAGTATTTTTAAAAATTAAAAATAATATTTTAAAAGATATATCTTTTGAAGGTAAAGGTTGCGCATTAAGCATTGCGACTGCATCTATTTTATCTGAGGAAATTAAAGGAAAAAGTATTGATGAGATAAATAATTTATCGCGTGAGGATGTTTATGCGCTTTTAGGTATTGACGTATCTCCTGCAAGAAATAAATGTGTTATGTTGTCTTTAACTGCTATAAAAAAAGGCATATTTGAATTTAATAAAAAAAATCTAGTATAAACAGGTGATGTAAAGAATTAAAATAACAAATTAAAAATTATAAATTAACTGTTGAGGATACAAATCAAAGTTATAAATTAAAATCAAAATAACGAATTGAATGTTAAAAATATAAATCAATAAATCGTTGTTAAAAAATCATATTTGAAAAAATTAGTTTGGGTGGTAACTTATGGAGAATAAAATTATTGATGTAAGAAATTTGTCTGTGTCTATGGATAAAGAAATTATTAAAGGTGTTTCGTTTCATGTAAATAAAGGTGAGACGCTTGTAATTATTGGTCCTAATGGTTCAGGTAAAAGTACTATTGCTAAAGCAATAACTGGGTTTCCGGGTATTGATGTTAATGGTGAAATTAAATTTAGCGCTAATGGTGAATTGGAGGATTTGTCTGATTTAAGTCCTAGTGATCGTGCAAAAAAAGGTATTTTTTTATCTTTTCAAAATCCTGTTGAAATTCCGGGTGTGACTGTTTCTAATTTTATTAGAACTGCAATCAATGCTAGGCGCTCAAAAGATAAACCTGTTAATCTTCGTGAGTACATATCTAAATTAAATGATACTATGAAACTTTTAGGCATTCCTAAAGAGTTTGCTCAAAGAGAGTTAAATCATGGTTTTAGTGGTGGTGAGAAAAAGAAGGCTGAGATGCTTCAGTTAATGATGCTTGAGCCAGCTCTTGCTATACTTGATGAAACTGATTCTGGTCTTGATGTTGATGCTCTCAAAAATGTTTGCTCAAGTATTAACGATTTAAAGAAAAAAAATAAGGACTTGAGTTTAATTGTAATTACGCATTATAAGCGTATGCTTGAATATCTTGATGTTGATAGGGTTCTTGTTTTAGTTGATGGTAAAATTGTCAAAGAAGGTTCAAAAGAGCTTGTTGAATTAATTGAAGGTGAGGGTTTTGAGGGTTTTAAATGATTGATTTTTCAAAAATAAAAATTAGGCGTCCGAAGGATTTGAGATTTGCATCAGCTGGTATTCCTTTAAGTACGCCTCAAAAAGGCACGGTTGCTGGTATAAGGCATGTTCGTGCGCTTGGTCTTGGTGGTATGGAATTTGAATTTGTGCACTCTGTGAATGTTAAAGGCGAGAGTGCAATTAATGCGGGCAGGATTGCCAGTGTTGAGGATGTTGTTTTAACTGCGCATGGTTCTTATTATATTAATTTGAATGCTCAAGATTCTCAAAAAATTGCTGCATCTCGCGCAAGGATTATTGACGCGGCGAACGCAGCTAGGCTCGCTGGTGCGTTTAGTGTGACGTTTCATCCTGCGTTTTATTTAAAAGATGAAAAAAGCGTGGTTTATAGTCGTGTGAGGAATCAATTAAAAAAAATTACTGAGGAATTAAAAGACGCGGGTAATGATATTATTATTAGTCCTGAGACGACTGGTAAAGGTACTCAGTTTGGTTCGCTAAAAGAGCTTGTATCTTTGAGTACGGAGCTTGATAATATTAGGCCGTGTATTGATTTTGCTCATCTTCATGCAAGAAGTGTGGGTAAATATAATTCGCTTGAAGAATTTAGGAGTGTTTTTGCGCTCGTAGAATCAAGTCTTGGCCGTGAGGCTTTAGATAATATGCATATGCATGTTGCTGGTATTGAATATGGTGAGAAGGGTGAGAAGCATCATTTAATTCTTGATAACTCTGATTTGCGTTATAAAGACTTGCTTGTCGCATTAAAAGAATTTAAGGTGAAGGGTTCGCTTGTCTGTGAGAGTCCAAACATCGAGGAGGATGCGCTTTTATTAAAAAAGCATTATGATAATTTATAATTGCAAATTATGTTTATGATTTATGATTAATTCTTATTTTTTTCTCATATTTTTTTGTATTATTGTATCAGTTTTAATATTATGTGTGTTGAAATTAAACTTAACTAAAATAAATTAAGTTTTTCGCATTTTTATCAAGTTTATTCACGCATTTTTTAATGGTAGCCATTAGCAAACTTTTTATAAACTGCTATCTTTCCTTTTATTTAGGTGATATATAATGGAAGAACTTGTAAAACTTAATTATGAATATGATGCTCTTGAACCGTACATTGATGAAACGACGATGATGATTCATCACTCAAAGCATCATCAGGCGTATGTTGATAAATTTAATGCCGCAATTAAAGGCTCTGAATTTGAAAATAAGTCTGTTGATGACATTCTAAGAAACTTAATTTCTGTTTCTGAGGATATTAGAAAAGCTGTCATTAATAATGGTGGTGGTGT
Organism: Candidatus Woesearchaeota archaeon; assembly: GCA_046543095.1. Classification (GTDB taxonomy): domain Archaea; phylum Nanobdellota; class Nanobdellia; order Woesearchaeales; family 21-14-0-10-32-9; genus 21-14-0-10-32-9. The sequence goes on from JBKHAC010000003.1 coordinate 7,729, forward strand.
TTGGAATCATAACTTTTTTTGGAGTATCTTAAAGAAAGGGGTTGTTATGTCTGATGAGCTTAAATCTTTACTTGAAAAGGATTTTGGTTCTGTTGAAAAATTCAAAGAAGAATTCACGAATGCTGCTTTGACGCAGTTTGGTTCTGGTTGGGCTTGGCTTGTTCTTGATGAATCAGGCAAATTAAAAGTTGTAAAGACGCCTAATCAAGACTCTCCGATAAGCAGTAACTTGAAGCCTGTGCTCGCGCTTGATGTTTGGGAGCATGCGTATTATTTGAAGTATCAAAATAAGCGTCCTGATTATGTGAATAATTTTTGGAATGTTGTTGATTGGGATAAGGTTTTGTCTTTAATTAAAGAATAATTTTTTTTCTTCTTATTTTTTTTCTTTTAGTGATATGTTGAATCTTGTAGTGCGGTATGTATTATTTTTAATTGTTTTGGTGGGAAACTTATGCCAAGTCTCATATCTGCGCCTGCACTCATTATCGTGCTAAATAGGTGTGTATATTCTTTTTGGGTGTACATTTTTCCGTATTTATTTGTCAGTGTTGTTGCGTGTAAAATTCTTTTTTGTGTTAGCTTATGCGCGTAATTTATGCTTTTTTTAAGTATATTTGCATCTTGATTCCATTTATATGGGTTCCACTCTGTTACGTATTCATCAAATAAATTGGTTAAATTAGTTATGTGTGCGCCGCTTGATTTGTTGTTATATATTAGTGGCGCGCTAGAATTTATGGATATTTTTATTTGTGGGTTTTCATCTTTTATTGCTGTGACTATTTTATCAAGGCTATCTCTAACTATTTTTTCGTTTTTGTTTTCATCTTTGATCTTGTTATTTGATTGGCAATTATTGCAGTGGCATCCTTTATTTAATATCCAGGGTATGTCTATGAATATGCCGTCGAACGGGTTTTTTGTTATTAGATTTTGCAATTTTGGTATTGTTACTTTATTTACATAATCTGATGAGGGGCACATCATTGCGGTTTTTTCGCTCTTTCCGTAAAATAGTGGTTCATGGTTTTTGTCTCGTTGAACATATTTGTAAAATAAGGGATTGTTTTTCAGATTCTCTGTGCCGAACACGCCTGTGTATAAAATTGATTGCATTCCTAGGTTGTGTATTATTTTCGTAGTGTCTTGGAGTCGTTTCATTTGTCTTTCATATTGTAAGTTGGATGCTGCGTGTTCTATTTCTGTTGCACCTATTTATTTCAATTCTTTCAAATATTGTTCATATTCTCTTAAATTGAATCTGAGATGTACATTGAATTTGTTGTGTAGAAAATTTCTAATTTTTAAATTTGGGCTCATATTTTTTTTGTAAGTGCTTAGTTATTAATAAATATTTTTAGTTCTGAGAGATGTTTTTTTTGCTTTTTTTCAGAAACATTTTTATTGTGTGGGTTTTCATATTTGTTTTAGTGCTTAGTATTTTTTTTTGTTTGGAGGTTTTATTAAAATGAAGTTAGTTGTTAAAAAAGAATTGGATACATCAAAGAAATTATTGGTTTTGGGTTTATTTAGTGATGATATTAATTATTATAAGGATTTGAATCCGTTCATTCAAAGTAAAATTGATTTGGCGCTTAAAAATAAAACTTTCAAGCATAAGTTTGGATCCACTCTTAAATTAATGGTTTCAGATTCTTTGTATGATAATGTTTTAGTGGTTTCGTTGGGTGATTCAAAAAATCTCTCGGCTGAAATTATTAGGCGGGTGTTGAGTCGTGGTGTTAATTATTCTAAATCTTTAAAGGTTGATGGTTTCACGACGAATATTGCTGAGCTTGCTCACTTAAAAAAATTGGATATTAAGTCTTTGGGTCTTGCGTGCGGGGAGTCTTGCGCGCTTGCTAGTTATTCTTTTATAAAATATTCAAAGAAATCTGAAGAAGATGTTGCTTTAAAAGAAGTTGTTTTTTCTTTTTCTGATGAAAAAGAGGGTAAGTTGTTGTCTAATTTTTTATCCAAGGGTTTAATTGTTGGTGAGTCGACTAATTATGCTAAGGATTTGGTTAATGAGCCTGCGTGTGTTGTAACTCCTGCTTTTCTTGAAGGTGAGGCGAAAAAGCTTGCGAAATCTTCTTTGCTGTCGCTTAAAGTTTTTTCAAGTGCGGAATTGAAAAGGCTGGGTTTTAATTTAATTTCGGCTGTTGGTGGTGGTAGTGCGACTCCTCCGCGTATGCTTGTTTTTGATTATAAAAATTCATCTAAAAAATCTGAATTTGTTCTTTTAGGTAAGGGTATTACTTTTGATACGGGTGGTTATAATATTAAACCGACAGGTTATATGGAGGAGATGAAGTATGATATGGGTGGTGCTGCTGCAGTTCTTGGCACAATTCGCGCATTAACTTTATTAAAACCTAAAATTAGTGCGTCATTTGTTATTCCTTTGGCTGAGAATATGATTTCAAGTAAGGCATATAGGCCCAGTGATATTGTTTTATCGCATAGTGGTTTATCTGTTGAGGTCTTAAATACTGATGCTGAGGGTCGTTTGATTTTGGCGGATGCTCTAAGTTATGCATCTAAAAAATATAAGGGTGCTAAATTTATTGATGTTGCAACTCTTACGGGTGCAGCAGTTATTGCGACGGGGCATGTTGTTGCGCCTATGATGGGTAATAATTCTGATTTACTTGAGTCTTTATCTTTTGCAGGTCTTGATAGTGGTGATAGGGTGTGGGAGTTTCCTTTCTTTGAGGATTATCAAGATGTGATGGATTCTGATATTGCGGATTTATCGAATATATCGAAGAAGCTTGATAGGGCTGCGGGTTCAATTACTGCGGGTGTTTTCCTCTCGAAGTTTGTGAATGGTGAAAAGTGGGCGCACATTGATATTGCGGGTACTGCGTTTTTAAAAGAGTCTTTCTTTTACAATCAAAAGTATGCGACGGGTGCAGGTGTTAGGCTTTTTTCATATTTGCTTAATGATTTTTAATTTCTTTTCTTTTTTTTCCACACCTAACTAAATTGTCACTTCTACAAAGTAACAAAAAACAAAACATTTATATATGTGTGTTGTTTAACTAGTTTCATTTAGGAGGTTAAAATAATGGTTCATCCAGCATATTTTGAGAATATGGTTAAACAAAGATTAGAGTTAGCGATGTCTTATTCAAAATATGGGCTTGTAAATGAAATGATTAATTTATTAGATGATGCTGATGGGTTAATTAAAAGTAAATCTGCTTGTTTTTCTAGTGACTTTCTGGAAAATTATGTTCAAGAAAAAGAAACTCTTTTTTATTTTGGTTTTGTAAATGGTCTTTCAAAAAATATCAATGATGCGCGCGCATTTTCAGAGGAAGGGGATGTTGAAAAATTCTATGATGCAGTTGATTTAGTTAAAATTTGCGCAAAAGAACTAGGTGAACAAGTTCCTGACTTTTCATCTGAGAAAATTAGTGCATATAATAAGGCTACTTCAAAAAATATAAATGAATCGTACAATTTTTTAGACAAAAAAGATTTTGACACATTCAAAGAATTTGTATCTTTAGCGAATTCTTATTTTAAAGAAACAAATAATTTCAGGGCAGAAGATATAGCTCTTTTAAACAATTTACTAAACTCAAATAGTGTAACTGCTACTAATAAATCGTCAAATTTATCTTCAAATTTAAATAGTGTTGATAAACAATATATTTTTAACAAAAAACAAGAAGGATCATTTAGTGATATTTATTTAAATTAGGTGTTAATTATGAACTCGCGTGATATTGGAAATAAGATAGCGGATATTTTAGATTCGGCAAAGAAACTCGCTTTTTCTGGAGAGGTTAGAGCTATGGATGATTCTATTGGTGCTGCTCAAAATTATGCTAATTTTATTAAGAAAGATATATCTAGTGATGTTAGTATGCTCTTGTATGTTGGTAGGTTTAATGGCGCGCTTTTAGATTTGTATGTTGCAAAAGATCTTGCTTTAAAAGATAATTTTGGTGGGGCTCTTTTTTGTCTTGATCTTGCAAAAAGAAATGCTGAGTCGTCAGGTAGAGATATTTTGCAGGGGGTGGCTTTAATCACAAATTATATTAATTCGTCAACTAAAAATGAGGGATTTAAACGATTTTGTCAGGAGGGTTATAGTGAGATTGTATTTGATGTTAATTCTCAGTTTAAATTAACTGATAAATTTGATTTTAAAAACATTAAAAAGAAGCCTAATGCTTATTTGAAAGTTGAGCAAGATGAGAAAACTATGTATTTAAATTAAATAATAAAATTGTATTGTTGAAGTATTGACTTAATAACTTAAAAATATTAAAATAAGAATATAATTGTAAAACTAACTTATTAATAAATTGGTGGTGAAATTTAAAATGTTTTCATTCAAATCAGTCATAGAATACGATGATAGAAAAATAGTCGCAGATATTCACACTGCAAATGATGGTGTTTCGCGTGAATCTACTTCTGCCGCGATGGCTATGCTTATTGATTTAGATCAATCACTATCAAAAGAAGGGCTGCAAAAAGATTTGTATACTATGATTCAAGCTCATGGAAATAATGGTGATTTATATGAGCATCAAAAGGTTTTAATGAGTAAAGATTACGCGTCAAAACAATATGATATAATTTGCGCGTGTAATCCTGAATTTTGGTTTCCTAATTCGAGCGCGTCAGTTTTAGCATTTGCGGAAGGCAATATTTATTCACATGAAATACTTTTAAATCCTGCTATGCAAGATATAAATTTCTTTGCATCAATTAAAGGCAAAGGTAACTTTATTATGGCTGATGATGTAAAAAAGCGTTTAGATATTGGTGGCAGGTGTTATCAATTTAGTGATGATTTTTTGCGTTATGAATCTCATGGCATAGTTAAATTAAAAATGTTTGATGTTTGGAATTTTTCTAAATAATTTTAGTATTTTAATTTAGTGTTTTATTTTTCTTGTTTTTGCTTAGTTTGTTTTTTTTTTTGATTTATTATTTGTTTTATTATTCTTGGTGGTTTCGTGTTTTTTCATAAAATTATTTATAGTGATTGTGCTTTCCACCTCTAATGGTAAATAAAAAATTTCTTTTGGGGTTTTTAGTTATTTTGAGTGTTTTTGTTTTTGCTTGTTCGGCTCAAGAAACAGTTGATGATACTATGACTGAACGAACGTTAGTGCCTGAGGATCCTATTGGTGTTGATGATGAAGAATATACTAATTATGGTGATACGCTCAATGATGTTGATGATGGCGTTGTTTATGAAGGTGAGGAAGTTATTGATTTTGGTGATAATGAATCATTAAATAGTGATGTAAAAACTTTTAATGTTGTTGGCGGGCCTATGTTTGAATTCTTTGTTGATGGTGAGCGTAATGCGGACATAATTGTAAATCAAGGTGATACTGTGAAGATTGTTTATGAATCGACTGGTGGTATGTCTCATGATTTTGTTGTTGATGAAATTGTTGGTGCGAGAACTGATGTTTGGTCTCCGGGTCAAGGTGAGACTATTGAATTCGTTGCTGATGTTGCAGGTGAATTTGAATATTATTGTTCTGTCGGGGCTCATAGGGCTCAAGGTATGGTTGGAAGATTCATTGTTAGAGGATAATTTTTTTTCTTTTCTTCTTTCTTTTTCTAAAAATAGAAATTATTATAAATTCTTAACTACTTTAAAATGAATATTTTTCAGATTTTAATTATTGTGGGGGATTATTTATGTTTATAAAAAATTTAGAAGATTCGATGACGACTGCGATTGTTTGTAATCAATGGGGTGATACTGGTAAGGGTAAATTTGTTGATTTGTTAGGTGAGCGTAGTGATATAATAATTAGGGGTACTGGTGGCGCGAATGCAGGTCATACGATTAAGCTTAATGGTGATACTTATGTTTTTCATCTTTTGCCCTCGGGCATTCTTCATGATTCGCAGGGTAAAATTAATATTATTGGTTCGGGTGTTGCTTTTGATGCGAACATCGTAAAAGAAGAACTTGATATTTTAAAAGGGTATGGTAAATCTTTTGATAATTTAATGGTTGCATATAATTCTAAACTTGTTTTGCCTCATCATTTGTTGCTTGATAATTTAATTTCTAAAAAGAAAATTGGAACAACAGGTAAAGGTATTGGTCCTGTATATGAAGATTATATTGGTAGGCGTCGTTTAATTGTAAATGATATTTTAAATCCATCTACGTTTCATAAAAAATTAAGTGAGGTATTAGGTCATGCTCGTCGTTTTGTAACTTCTTTTGAGTCTGATGTTGTTCATGATGTTATGAATTCTAAGCCTTTAAAAGAAGGTAGATATTTTTCTAATTCTGATAAAGTTTTTGATATTGATGCTATAGTTGAAGATTATGTTGCATTTGGGCGAGAATTTAAAGATATGATTCGTGATACTGATACATTTGCACGAGATAGATTGGGCAGGAAAAAAATTCTTTTAGAGGGTGCTCAAGGTCTATTATTGTCAAGTGATTATGGTGCGAGTCCTTTTATTACTTGTTCTGATTCAAGTATTAATGGTTTAGTTAAAGGGTCTGGTCTTAATAGGCCAGATGTAGATTTAGTTTTGGGTATTGCTAAGTTTTACTTAACAAGAGTTGGTGAAGGTCCTTTTCCTTCTGAACTTGGTGGTTTAGTTTCTGATGAGTGGTGTAATCATCTTGCAAATAGAGAATTGGAAGAAGAAAGTTATGCTTTTGCGGATATTAATGATGTTGATGATTTTAAGCGAGGTGTTGCAATTAGGCGGGTTGGTGATGAATATGGTGCAACAACTAAACGTCCTAGGAGAACTGGTTGGCTTGATTTGCCTTTATTAAAGTATGCGATGAATGTTAATGGTCCTAATTTGATAATAACTAAGCCTGATGTTTTAACTGGTATGGATGATATTAAAATTGCATTTGCATATATGTATGAGGGTGATGATTATGCTTTTGGTGGTTCTGTTTTAAAGGAGGGTGATATTTTAACTAATCATATTCCTTTAAGTGAGGTTATGAGTAAATGTAGGCCGTTGTATGATGTATTTCCTGGTTGGACTGAAGACATATCTAAAATAAGTAATTACGATGATTTGCCTAGTAATTTTAAGAATATTTTAAATCATATTGAATCTGAAACGGGTGGTAAAATAAATATTGTATCTGTTGGTCCTGATAGATATCAGACAATTTTCAAATAATTTTTTTTGTTATTGTTTTTGTATGAGTTTTTTTATTATTAATTTTGCATCATTTGGTGTTTTTGCGATGTGTAGGTAGTTTGTGTATTCTTTTTTTAATCTTTCAACTAGTAATTCGTGGTTATGGTATGAGAAATGTATTAATACGCAGGGTATTTTTTCTTTGAGGAAGTCTTCTACATTTCTGGGGTCGTCTTCAAGAAAACATATTATTTCTTTATTTTTGTATTCTTGCATATTTTTTATTTCGTTGTATGCATTTATTTTTTTATTTTCAAAAAATATTTTCTTAAGGCCTGCTTCATTTTTTATATTCCAGTTATGTGTTAATTGGGTTAAATATTGGTATTTTTCTGGTTGTGTTTTTATGTGTGCTGCGCGTGCGGTGATGCCTATTATGTGTATTTCTGGATTTTCATTTTTTATATCTTTATTTAATTCGTGTATTTCTTTAACTATACCTTCTTGGTAGTGTTTACTTGAAAAAAAGTCTTCGAATGTTGCAAAAAAGTAGGCTTCAATTTCTAAATCTTCTTCTGTTTCGTGTTCTCGGTATAATTTTTTTATTTTGAGCATTTCTTTTATTTTTTTTGCGTGCTCTTCATATTTTTCTCGTAAATTTTTTGTGGTTGTTTTTGTGCATTCTCCTTTTTTTGCTGCATCCATTAGGTAGTCTATTAAATAGGCTTTATCGCTTTCTAGATATTTTTGTGCAAGTTCTTCTTCAATTAATTTTTCTTCAACTAGGAATTTTGTGTGTTGTTCTTTAAAGGGGTAAGATACATTATCTATGTCTTGTAATATTATTTTTTTTATATCTTGTTTAAAAGTTTTCATTTGTGTTCTTTGTGTTCGAGGTATTTCTCTGCTTGCATTGCTGCCATACATCCGCTTCCTGCGGCTGTTATTGCTTGTCTGAATTTGTAATCTTGTACATCTCCTGCACCGAATACGCCGTTTATATTTGTTGTCATATCTCTATCTGTTTTTAAATATCCGTTGTCGTGGAGGTCTAGCTTTCCTTTAAAGATTGTTGTGTTTGGTATGTGTCCGAGGGCGAGGAATACTCCGTGGCATTTAAACTCTGTAACTTCGTTTGTTTTATTATTTTTGAGTTTGACTCCTGTAAGTCCTTGCGTGTCTCCTATGTATTCTATGATTTCGCTATTCCATATTACTTCTATTTTTGGGTTGTTTAGTGCTCTATCTTGCATTATTCTGCTTGCTCGAAATTCATCTTTTCTATGTATTATTGTGACTTTGTTTGCGAATTTTGTAAGAAATGTTGCCTCTTCCATGGCTGAGTCGCCTCCGCCTACGACGACGACGTCTTTTCCGCGGTAGAAGAATCCGTCGCATGTTGCGCATGTTCCGACGCCTTTTCCTTTGAATTTTTTCTCTGATTCAAGTCCGAGCCATCTTGCGCTTGCGCCTGTTGCGATAATTAAGGATTTTGTTTCTATTTCTTCTCCGTTTGAGAGTGTTAATTTGAAGTTTCCGTTTTGTTCTTCGAAGTTCGTTGCGATTTCTTGTTTAAATCTTGCGCCGAATCGTTCTGCTTGTTTTTTTGTGTTCTCGACGAGTTCGGGTCCTTGTATGCCTTCTGGGAATCCTGGGAAGTTTTCAACATCTGTTGTCATTGTGAGTTGTCCTCCGCTCTCTGGTCCTGATATTATGAGTGGGTTTAGTGTTGCGCGCGCGGCATATACTGCGGCGGTGAGTCCTGCGATTCCGTTTCCAAGTATTATTATATTTTCCATTTTTTTTTATCTCTCCTTATTTTTTATTATGTAGTGTGGTTTATTATGTAATTTTTTTTATTACTATGTTGTTTTTAGTAATTGGTTGGTGTTTTATATTGTTTTTGGATAAATTCTTTTTTTTCTTGTTTTTTTGAGAATCTTTCATTTGAGGGGTTTGTTACAAATTGGGTTTGATGCCTTGCGGCTTCGTGGGCGATTTTGGACTCAATTTGTAATTGATAAGAAAATTCGCCAGCGAAAATTCGCGTCAGTACTCTGCGGCTCTGCTGCGCGAGATAGTGGATTTTAGGATTTTCGTTTTATTTATCTTTGAATGAATTTAGATATATTGCAGTTGTTGTGCCTTTTCCTATTTCGCTTTGTATTTCAAACTCTCCGTTTAATCTTTCTGTGAGTTTTTGTGCTACTATTAGGTTTAAGTCGGAGTCGTTCACGTTGAATTTTTGGAGATATTCTTGTTGTGTCGTGCTTATTTTTTTCAGTTGGTCTTTAATGTCAAATCCTTGGCTTGTATCTTGCACATATAGTTTTATTTTGTTTTCTAACTTTTCTGCGCCGAGTAGAATTGTTCCTTGTTGTGTGTTTGCCTCGCTATATGTTAGCATATTTAGTATTGTTCTTTGTAGGTTTGTTTGGTTTGCAAATATTTTTGTTCCTTTAATGCTTTCTATATTTTTTTGTATTTGTAAGTTTCCTTGGTGTGCGTAGTAGAATGTTGTGAAGATTTCATTTATTGCAGGGTATAGTTGTATTAAGTCGTTTGTTCCGTTTTCTCTTCCTGTTTGTGCTATTTTTATTTGTGCTCGTGATGCGGACTCTAAGTAGTCTGTTATTTTTTTTGCTTGTTTAATTAAACTGCGGTATGTGTCTTTTTCTTCAGTTTCAATATTTAGTTTTTTTAGTAGTGTTTCTTGTTCGTCTTCTATTTCTTTTAACAATTCTGTTAAGGCGAGATGTTGTGTTTTGAGTTCGTTTGTGTGTTTCGTTGCAAGTATTAATCTCTCTTTATGTGTTAGTTGTGGGGTTTCGTTTTGTTTTGTTTCTTTTTTATTCATTTTATCTCACCTCCAAGAAGTTGTTTAATTACTTAGTAGTGATTATTTATTTATAAGTGTTTTGTTTTGTTTCCTTTTTTTATTTAATTTTTTTTTCTATTCAGCTGGTTTTAAACCTTATTTGAATGTATTATTTTAAAAAAAAAGTTATTAATCTATGTTTTTTAACTAATAAGGGATTTCAAGGAGGTTATTTGGGTTTTTGTTGATTTATTGTGTGGTGGGTTTGAAGTCTCTTGGCGCTACTATATGGATTAATAATTTCATGTTTTTAGATTTTGTGAAGCCAAATCCTTATAAATGTCAATGTGTTTATTTTATTTAGATATTATTTATTTTTAAACAGAATTTAATTAAAATGGTTAAAAAACGTATTGATTTGAAACTTGTAGATAAAAAGAACTTGATCAAAGCTCCTTTTAATTATTTCTTACTTTACATAAAAGGTTTATTTATGGGTTTATTTGACTTAGTTCCAGGTATATCAGGGGGATCTGTTGCTTTAATTGCAGGTATTTATGAAGATTTAATTTTTGAGATAAATAATGTATTTTCTTTTCTAAAAAGTTTGTTGTCTTTCAATTTTAATAAAATAAAAACTGCGTGGTTAAATATAAGCATAGTATTTATAGTTATCTTGGGTGTTGGTATTATTTCGGGAATATTTTTAAGTGTATTTACTTTAAGTTTTCTGCTCAAAAATTACTTTGTTGAAACTATGGGTTTCATTGCGGGTTTAATTTTGTTATCGGGTATTTTGTTATCTAAAAAATATTTATCTAAAAATAATTATTTATTTGGCGTAATAGGGCTATGTTTAGGAATAGTAATATCTATATTATCGCCTATTGCGGGACACTCGTTTAGTTTTTTTCAAATCTTTTTGCTTGGCGCGATAACTATTACTGCTATGATTTTACCAGGTATATCTGGTGCACTTATTCTTCTTCTTTTAGGCGGTTATGATTTTATGCTCTTTGCATTAAAAAACATATCTGATAATTATTTAGTTGTTATTATCTTTTTATTAGGTGCTGTGATGGGTCTTGGTGTGTTCAGCAGAGGTATATCTTATTTATTAAAAAAATATCATAATAAAACATTAATATTTCTCTCAGCTTTAATGGTTGGTGCAACTACGAAGCCTATTATTGAGGTTAGTGGTCATCAGAATTATTTGTTTAGTTTGCCTTTTTTTATTTTGGCTATTTTGTTAGGTTTTATTTTTTATAGGAAATTTAATTTATAAGTTAGATGTTTGATTAGTTGGCGACATAAAAAATTTGTAATGCCTAAAAGAGCCTTAGGTTCGCACTCGTTAACACTAGACTCGGTTTATAAAGCGAGGATCAAAGCGATGCTCTTTGCATTACAAAAAACTTTTATCGCGGATTAGATTTAATAATTTAAAATAAAAATTTAATAAAAAAGTTTGATTAGTTATTCTCGAACAAGTCTCCAGTGAAATAAGAATAGGGGAATTCCTACTATGAGTAATGCAAGGTTTCTTGCTGCGCCTTCTCTGTCGCGATAATTATTTGCGCGTTCAGCAGTAGCTTCCCATGCCTCATAATCTCGAAGCCAATTATCAAGTAATATTCTATCTTCTGCGCTAAGATCATCGCAGGTTTCAAGTGTATCTAATTTGTTTGTAAAATAAGGCATTGGGGGTTGCATGCTCCAAGGGTCTTGCGCGTTAAAAACTAGGTTTTTAAGTCCTAAGTTTATAAGTCCTACTGAGCCTATAACAATTAAAACTAGGCCTAACATTGAAAATAAATATAAATATACTCGCCCAACAGAATCTTTGTAACTTTTCATGTTCTTATCCTCGTTTATTTTAATATTTTTCAGTTTACTATTTATTTATTTGTGCAACTGCAGGTGTAATCTGTTAATTTTCGTTTAGGTGTACCTTCCTCGTATTCTTCGAGTTTCTTTAATGCTTCTTCGTATTTCTCTGAGGATTCATCTTTTTTATCATCTAAATTTATGTGTGTAAAATTAGAACGTCTATTACAAAGCATACATTTTTGTGGCTTATTGCTCTGTTTTATTATTGCCCCGCAGCTCTCGCAGCTCCATGCATCCATAAATATAGTAAATGAGTATTACTTTATATTTTTATTGTTATATTTGCTGAGGGATTATTTTATGAGATCAGTTTTCAGGCCTCGCAGGTTTCATGCGCCTCATAGAACTTCTAATAAACTTTTAACAATTTTGCTATTTTGCCTAAAGTCTTGGCGTAGTTCTAGATTAAACTTGCAGAGTTGTGTGGGTCTCTATTTAAATGTCTAGATATCGTGAAAAAGGAGCATGCCTCATTTAAGATTTTATTGATTCGAAAAGGATTTATGCGAGGTCATTTTAGTTCGCGACATTAATAAAGTTTAATGCCTAAACGAGTGTTCGATTTACAAATAAAACTTCACTATGCTCGGTATTAAATACTAATTAAAAAACGATACTCGTTGCATTATACAATACTTTTGTCGCTAACTATTTTTTAGTAAAGTTTATAATCTCTTGCATTACATATAGTATGATGGATCCTTTAATAATTTTTGCTGTTATTTCTGCAATTATAATAATCGGGTATTTTGCTGAGCTTTTATTTAAAAAAACGGGCATTCCTGATGTTTTAATTTTAATTGGTATTGGTATTTTATTGAGGCATTTTTTTGAGGCGGTTCATCCTGAGAATTTCGGTCTTAGTGCTGGTTTATTTGCGACTTTTGCATTGATTTATTTATTATTTCAAGGTGCACTTGCTATTGATTTTAAGACTTTGTTTTTATCATTAAAAGAGTCTGCTAAATTAACTTTTTTATCTTTTATTTTCACAGTTGTTGTATCTTCTTTTTTGGCTATTGTTTTATTTGGATTTAATATTCAATTGGCTTTGCTTTTTGGTATGATTATTGGCGGTACATCGAGTGCTGTTGTTATTCCTTTGGTGAAAATGCTTCCTTTAAATAAAAAGCAAGGTAGTGCGCTTATGCTTGAATCTGCCATTAGTGATGTTTTGTGTATTGTTGGTGCTATGACTATGATTAATATTATTATCTCGGGCGAGATTTCTGGTGCTAATATTTTTAAAAATATTTTATCGTCTTTCTCTCTTGCAATAATTGTTGGGGGTATTATTGGTTTGCTTTGGGTTTTCACATTGTTCAAATTTAAGGATTTGAGGCGCGCTCATATTGTAACTATTGCTGTTGTAATTGCGCTTTACTCTTTTGTTGAAAGTCCGTTCATTGAAGCTAGTGGTGCTATTGCTGCTCTCTCGTTTGGTCTTGTTTTAGGTAATAGTAAAACAATTATTGCTTTAAATAAAAAAGTTGATAAAGAAGAGCACTCGGAGATTATTGATGTTTTATCTAAGACTGCTCAAAGTTTTTTTAGTGAGATCTCTTTTTTTGTGAAAGTGTTTTTCTTTGTGTATTTAGGTATTTTAATGGATTTTTCAAATCCTATTATGTTTGCTATTGCAGGAGTTATGGTTTTCAGTATTTATATGGTGCGGCCATTTGTTGTGTGGCTTACTCATAAAAAAGAAAATCTGGATGATTATTCTAGGACTAATCTTGAAATTTTAATTCCTAAGGGTCTTGCTGCAGCGGTTCTTGTAAATATTACGATTCAAGAAGGCGTTCCTGGTGCTGATATGATGATTGCGCCGATTTTAGCAATAGTGCTTCTCAGTATTATTTTAACATCTGTTCTTGTGCCTCTTTCGCGTGCGGGTTATTTTAAAGGGTTTACGAGGATATTCTATAGGCCTAAAATTGTGGTGGGTGTTGAAGGTGTGCAAGTTAGTAGTGTTCAAAAAAGAGAGGATTCGTTAAGTGATGTGTCTAACGTGTCAGATCAGGATGCTTCTAATTATAAAAAATAATATTTTTTCTTGTATTATTTACTGTATATTTGGGTAGTGGAGTTATATGGTGCACGAAAATTAAACAACTAATGGGGATTCTTTGAAATTTATTTTTAAAGCTCGAAAATTTGTAATTTTTGTGTAATCAAAGTTATAAAATTAGGTGTTTTAATCTGACAAATTTTATATTTGCGGGTGTTTTGTTTGATTCTTCCTATCTTAATATAAAAAAACTTAATAAATAAGGAGTGCATTCTATTAAATAAAATGGAAAGAACTTTATTAAAAAATATACAAAATAAAATAAATGAAGATGTATTGATAAAAGGTTGGGTGCAAGATTTTAGGAACCTAAACAAATTAAAATTTATTATTATTAGGGATAGAACTGGTCTTGGTCAGCTAATCGCTCTAAAAGATGAAACGCCTGAAAAAATCTATGAAAAAATCGCTGATTTACCGCAAGAAACAGTCATAGAGGCTAAAGGTAAAGTTGTTGAAAATAAACAATCAAGGTTTGGTTATGAAATAAAAATAGGTGATATAAAAGTAATAACTAAAGCGAACACTCCTCTGCCAATTGATAATTCTGATAAAAGTAATACGACTATAGACAAAAGAATTGATCACAGATTTCTTGACACGAGGAATATGAAGCATCAGGCGAAATTCAAAATAAGAAGTAAAATTGTGAAAATATTAACAAATTTCTTTGATAAAGAAGGTTTTACAAATATTCAAACATCGAAGCTAACTAAAATAGGTGTTGAATCTGGTGCGGAATTATTTAAAGTGAATTACTTTGGTGATTCAGTGTATCTCTCGCAATCTCCTCAAGTATACAAACAAATGTTCGTTGCAGGAGGATTTGAACGCGTATTTGAAATTGGTCCTGTTTTTCGCGCAGAAAAATCAAACACAACAAGGCACCTCACAGAATTCACAGGGGTTGATTTCGAGATGGGGTTTATTAATAACATGAACGATATTATGGATTTAATTGAGGCTATGATTAAAGACTTACTTGAGAATTTGAAAATTGATGCTGTATCTGAGTTAAACATATTTAACATATCTTTAGTTGTGCCTAAAAAAATTCCAAGAATTGAAATGTCTGAGCTCAAAAAAGTGTTAAAAGAAAAAGGTAAAATTTTAAGCGAGGATGATGATTTAGACTCTGAAGCTGAAAGGTTAATAGGTGAATATGCTAAAGAAAAATACAATTCAGACTTTATATTTGTAACAAAATATCCTTGGGAGGTTAGGCCGTTTTATCATATGAGGTCTGAGGATAATAAAGATGAAACTGAATCATTTGACTTACTTTTTAACGGTGTAGAAATTGCAACAGGTGCGCAAAGGGAGCATAGATTAGAGGTTCTAAGTGCGCAGTCAAAAGAGAAAGGCTTAAATCTTGATGACATGGAAAAATATAAAGAAATATTTGAATATGGTATGCCTCCTCACGGCGGGGCGGGTTTTGGCCTTGATAGGATAACTCAAAGGCTTCTCGGTATTGACAATGTACGTGAAGTTGTGCTCTTGCCACGTGATCCTGATAGGAAAACGCCTTAAATATTCTTTTTTTTTTATTCATTTATTTTTTCGCTATATTATTTCTGTGGTTGTATTTGTCTTTATTTGTTTGTTTTTTTCTTCAATAAAGTTACATTGGCTTTGTCCTGAATAGTTGTTTTTTTGTATACTGCTTAGCAAACCACTCAAAATAAACATTGACTTTTATAGACTCGGATTTAAACTCTGGTAACCATTGTTTGGTTTGCGTAGTATACAATTCATTGTTATTTGGGTCAGAGCTGTTATATCATAAAATAAATAAAAATCCGAAACTAAAAATAATTAAAAGAACTGAAATTGTTATAATTATTTGTGTTGCACTTATTCTTTGTACTTCTTCCTTTCTTTTAATTGAGCAAACACCGCCTGGGCAATGTTTTGCCATGCCGGGGTAAATTAGGTTATAAATCTTGCATCCTATGCATATTCCAAATGAAGTCTCAAAGAATAATAATATTAGGCAAAAAGAGCATATTGCGAGGTTTATAAGTCCGCGAACATCAAATACTACAAGTAAAAAGAACATCATGAGGGACATTGCAAAGCCTATGCTCCATGCAAAACGTTTCTG
This sequence comes from Candidatus Woesearchaeota archaeon, assembly GCA_046543095.1. GTDB lineage: Archaea > Nanobdellota > Nanobdellia > Woesearchaeales > 21-14-0-10-32-9 > 21-14-0-10-32-9. Next base: position 23,743 of record JBKHAC010000003.1, read on the forward strand.
AGGCGCACCGACCCATTCCACATCTTGATTTGAAACGAAGAATCTGCCAATTATGAGGCTTGGTGCGAACTTAGGATTTACAAACACTCGAATAGTAAAATCAATTAAAAACGCAGTCACAAAAATCTTGATATAATCAAAGTTTGAGAGAAACCATGCATTTGCAAATGCGAATACTGCGAAGAAAAATAATATTCCTGCGCCAGCTCTCGCCTCGCGTTCATTTAATACGCGCACAGTGTATCCTTTGATTTTCTCGCCGAAATAAAAAATATTTTTCATGAAATAAAAAGAAAAAATACTTTATTTAAAAGCATGGTTGAGTACATTAAAAAAGCACTAAAAAATAAGAAACTCATAGAAAAACTAGTCTGCGACAAAAGTTTTTTGTAATGCAAAGAGCATCGCTTTGATCCTCACTTTATAAACTGAGTCTAGTGTTAACGAGTGCGAACCTAAGGCTCTTTTAGGCATTACAAATTTTTTATATCGCCAACTAAACAAAGAATAAGATTAAAAAAATTTAAGATACAAACTTAACTAAGTTCTGTACTAATTTTAGTAAATAAAATTAAAGAAATTATTTTAACAAAAAAGAGTGCCCAGGGTGGGTCTTAATCCTTCAAGGAGCGTTGCATTGACTTTTCAGTCCTCTTTGAATCAATAGCTTTTAGAATATTATAACTTTTATTTAAATCTTGCTTTAAATCTATTTTTGTAATGGTTAAGTCAATAAATGAGATGAATAATACAAATAATTAAATTTTCGCGTTTTAAATATAATCTAAGTTTATTCCACCAAGATATTTTTTTTAGAATAATTTATTTTGTTATTTTTTAATATCAATTCAAATTCATAGGATTTACTTATTGGAACTAGTAATGCTCCGTTAGCCAATCTTTGAATGTTAAATAAATCAAGTATTCCTTTATTGTTGTTTCTTCCGGCCAATATATAATTAAATTTGACTTTTTCATTATGTGATAAATTTTCTAAATCATACCAATAAAGACACATGCCTTTAAATCCTAAATTTTCTGAAAAAGGCACAACGTTTTTTAAACTAATACCTTCCAATAAAATTCCTGTTCTAGCAAAAAAAGATTCCTTGAAAAGTTCTTCTAATACGATTTGTTTTAAATCGAGTTTTTTAAATTCTTTTGATAATTTGTTTTTTAATTCATTTTTTATAATTTGTAATTTATTTAATCGGTTTTCAAGAGAACCTTCATTAAATATAATGACTAAATCTAAATCATTAGGTTCTAAACTACCCTTAGCTACTGAGCCATATAAAATAATATCAAATATTGTTTTATCATTCAGATATTTCTTCAATGATTTTCTTAAGTTTTTCTGCATCTTTTCTAAGCATCTCTGCTTCCTCTAAATCCATTTTTTTAGAATAACTATCTTGATAAAATGGAAAATCTTTATCAGCAATAAAATATAATTTAGGAAATTGTTCTTCCATGATTCTAAATCTTGATGAATGTGATGAAGGCGCAGAACCTGTTTTTTTAAGAATGTATAAATCACATAATGCGACTATTGATTTAAAAAATAATGTTGTTGCTGTGTTGTATTTCTTTTCAAATAATGCTTTTAGAGCGAAAGAATAATATTCGTTGAAGTTTTCTAATAATATTTTTTCTTTTGAATTCACGTTGTATAATACAACAGCTAAGAAATATATAAATGTTTCGGTTGTATGATACAACAAAAAAACACGAATTTATTTTAAATGATGTATGGTACAACAAGTTTAGTTCATTAAAAAATCAAAACTTGGCCGACGGCTTAACGATAAAAAGTTTCAAAACACATAAAATTAACTAATTTTGACAAATAATTCAAAAAAACTTAATTTAAGAAGGCGCCCAGGGTGAGATTTGAACTCACGATCCCAAAGGGACAGGATGTTTGCGGCATTGTAGGTTCTCTAAAGCACAATGTTGTACTTAGCAATCCTGCGCAATACCAGGCTATGCGACCTGGGCATATTACTTGGAAAATTGGGCTGCTTATTTAAACTTTTCTGGGTTTTTTTGGCAAAAAATATAAAAACTAGGGATATTTAACTATTTAAATGTTTGAAAACTTATTTAATGGATTCTTGGATGTGGTGTGGCAAGGTAATACTGTGTTTGAATATGTGGTGGCTTTGGGTTTATTTTTGGGTTTATTTATTGTATTTAAAATATTTGATTATTGGGTATTGCATAAATTGGAGGTTCTTGCTAAGAAAACTAAAACTGGGTGGGATGATTTATTGATTAATTTTCTTAAAGAAATAAAGTGGTTTTTTTATTTTGTTTTATCTTTATTCATATCTTTGCAAACGTTATCTATTCCTCAATTGATTAATAGTGTGGTATATTATTCATTGCTTGTTGTTGCTGGTTTTTATATTGCTAAGGGTATTTCTCGTGCGATAAATCATTTAGTTGAAGAAAAAATAAAGAAAAGCGGGGATAAAAAATCGGATAGTTCAAGTTCTATGATTAAGCTTTTAGGTAATATTGCTAAAGGTGTTATTTGGGTTGTTGCTTTGCTTATGATTTTATCGAATGCGGGTGTTGAGATTACGCCTATGATTGCGAGTCTTGGTATTGGTGGTATTGCAATAGCGCTTGCTTTGCAATCTGTTCTTGGTGATTTGTTTGGTGCGTTTGTTATTTATTTTGATAAGCCGTTTAAAGAGGGTGATTTTGTAATTGTTGGTTCTGATATGGGTGTTGTGAAGCATATTGGGATTAAAAGTACTAGGCTTCAGGCACTTGGTGGGCATGAACTTGTTATGTCTAATACTGAGATGATTAACTCAAGAATTAATAATTATAAACAAATGGAAAAAAGGCGTATTGTTTTTGGTTTTGGTGTTAGGTATGATACTGGTAAGGTGAAGCTCGCGAAGGTTAATGGTATTGTTAAGAAGATATTTAAAAAAGTTGATAATGCGGATCTTGATAGGGTTAATTTCAAGCAATTTGGTGATTTTAGTTTGGATTTTGAAGTTGTTTATTATGTTATGAGCGCGGATTATAATGAGTATATGGATATTCAAGAGAAAATAAATATGGATTTATACTCTGAATTTGAAAAAGTGAAAATTGGTTTTGCGTTTCCGACTCAGACTCTTGAGATTGAGAAATTTAAAAAATAGTTTTATTTTTGGTATTTTATTTTTTTCTTCTTTTTTTGGGTAAGTTTTATAAAAAGTGTTGTGTTTTCTTTTAATTAAGTATGGTAGCTAAAAAGAAAGATTCATTAAATAAGGGTTCTTTGCCTATTGAGTCTAATGGTATTAGTAATGTGACTTATGAGCTTGAGGGTGTTGAGCGCGAGGAGCTTGATGAGAAGAGCAAGCGTAGGCCTAAGGTGTTGGCTGTTTTTTCTAATGAGCGTATTGTGACTGAGAATAGTAATGAGGCTCGTGAATTGTTTAATCAGAGTAGGTTTGGGTCTGTTCTTGATAATGGTCAAGTTCAGCTTAGTTTGCATGAGGCGTTATATTTGATGGAGAAGTCTCGTATTGAAATTGTTGATTATCGTAAGAAAGAAGTTAGTTTTCAAGATTATTTTAAGCGTGCTAATAAAATTGAGCCTAATTTTTGGGTAAGATATGCTGTATTTAAAGACATGAGGACGAGGGGTTACATAGTTAAAACTGCTTTAAAATTTGGTGCTGATTTTCGTATTTATGATCGTGGTGTCAAGCCAGGTGAGGATCATGCGAGGTGGGTTGTGTATCCTGTTCATGAGGGTACGACTTTGACGTGGTATGAATTTGCTGCTAAAAACAGGGTTGCGCATTCAACTAAAAAAAGATTAATGCTAGCAGTCGTTGATGATGAATCTGATGTGACGTATTGGGAAGTTAAGTGGGTTAGGCCGTAATCTTTGCAGTTTTTTTCTTCTTCTTTTTTGTTTGTTTGGTGAACAAAGCTTTTGGCTTTGTTCGGTGCGGTGTCAACGGACGCAACCGTTGTGTGAGTTTGACGGACGCAATCGTTGTGTGGTTTAGGTATTAATATTGTTGTTTATCTGTTTTGCAGTTCCATTCGTTGAGTACTTTGAGGCATTCTGTTCTCATTATTTGTTTTTCTTTTAATTTTTTTATTTGTTTTCCTTTTATTATTTCGTATATGTAGTGGTCTTTAAAGCCTATTTTCTCAACGTCTTTTGAATTTGTGCCGTATATTATTTTTTCAATACCTGCCCACATAATTGCAGCAAGGCACATCGGGCATGGTTTTGATGTTGTGTATATTTCGCATCCTTGTAGGTTGTGTGTTCCAAGTTTCTTTGATGCGCGTCGTATTGCGACTATTTCTGCGTGCGCGGTTGAGTCTTTTGTTTTTATTACCTCATTATGTGCTTTCGCGATGATTTCATTGTTCAATATAATTATTGAGCCGAATGGTCCGCCGTGGTTTTTGCACACTCCTTTTTTTGCTTCACTTATTGCTTTTTGCATGTATTCTTTATCTTTATTAGCGCTCTTCATAAAGTTATTAGCTTAGTTAAGTTATTATAAAAGTTTTTATTTGCAGTACATACATAGCATGGTGCCTAAAAGAGCCTTCAAGTTATAAAATTAATTTTACTCAGGTTTAAAGATGAAATAAACTGCTTTGCTCGTTGCACTATGCACGTGCTATTTGCGTGCAAGTTTTATGAAGTAGAATTCTTGTTTTCCTTGTGCTGTTTCTAATCTATCTATTTCTTGGTATTTGTGTTTTTTTCCTATTTCTATTAGTATTTCTGGGTTTCGTATCATGACATTTATTGTACCTTTTTTTGAGAGGAATTCGTTTGCTGCTATAAATAAGTCGTTGTATGTCTTAATTACTTTTGATTCGGGTACATTCTTTGATGGTTCTATTATTCTTGTTGCGACTATGTCTATTTCTTTTGAGAAGTTTTTTATATCAAGGTTTGATGCGTCTACTCTTGCAAATGCTATGTTGCGTTCTACTCCTGCGATTCGGGAGTTCTTTTTTTGTGCGGCGAGGTTTGGAAATGATGGGTCGCATGAGTATATATTGTTCATTTTTTCATCTTTAATTTTTGTGTCATAATCTTTTAATTTGGTTAAGTTTTCCTCGTTTATTTTTGTTGGGAAATTGAAGTCTTTTTGATAAAAATGTATTGATGTGTTTTTCTCATATAGTGCTGCCTCTATTGGGATGATTCCTGCAAGTGAGAATGGGTCGAGTAATGTTTTTCCAGGGGCGTAGTTTGAAAACATTAGTAAATTAAATGCGAGGGTTCCTTTGACTGCTGTTGGATTGTTGAAAAATATGTAGTGTCTTTTGCTCAAATCTTTGCCTGCGTAATCTAGTCCTATTAAGTAATTATTATCTTCAATTAAAACGAAAAAAATTAAGTCTTTTGTTTTGTAATCTGCTTTTGTATTTATTTTTTTTTCATCTATTATTTTTTTTATCTCGCTTGATATTTCTTGTTCGACGATTACGCTGTTAAATTCGTGTGCGCCTTTTCGCGTAGCTGTGACGCGGTAGCTCTCGGGGAGGTATTCTTGCCAGACTTGATTTTCTTTCAAATTAGTGCTTATTTTATTTTTTAAATCTTCAAGGTCTTTAAATTTTCCGTTGCCTATTTTGATTATTATTCTCTTTGCGCTTTGGGCGTAATATGTGATTTTTAGTGCGTCTTCGTTTTTTGCTATAAAATCTACAAATCCTTCTTTTTTCTCGCTATTTATTTTAAATTTATCTTTAAGTTCTTTTCTGCATAATTCTTCGCAGTTTTTCTCGGTTATAATTGTGTATGTTTTATTTATCATTATTTTATTTAGAAATCTTTTTTCTTTTATAAATCATGCTTTATTTTTTTAAAGGAAGTTTTTTATATTCTTTTGTTTTCTTTTTTTATTATTATGGTTGGTGTTTTAAAAAAATTATTGTTTGGCTTGGTTTTTTTTATGTTTTCTATAATTTTATCTCTGCAATCTATTGCTGTTTTATCTTCTAACTCTGCGGTATTGGATGTGTCTTTATCTGTTCCTATAGATTTTGTTGTTGAAAATCAAGGGTCTTTATCTCGTCTTAATATTGATTTTGCTATGGTTCCGATTAATGCTAACAATCAAAAAGTTTTAGCTCAATCGTATAATGTTATGCCTGAAGATGTTGGGGAGGGTTTTGCTAAATTTAAAATTACTAGTGCAGAAGATTTTGATTTGGTTGCAAATTATGAAATTGAAACATCTATTGCATCTACTAAAGTTTTTGATAAAGTATCCTTTCCACTAAATGGTCTTGATCCGTCTTATATCTCGTTTATATCGAAAACTGATGTTTATGATATAAATAATGATATTTCCGCTCTTGCTGCATCTCTTGCTGGGGGCGAGGATGATTTGTTTAAAGTTGTATTTAATCTTGCTAATTGGGTTCATGAAAATGTAGAGTATGATATTGAAACTTTAAATCCTGAGTCTTTGCCTGCCTCTTGGGTTTTTAATAATAGAAGGGGTGTTTGCACGGAGTATACATCTTTATTTATATCTCTTGCTCGCAGTCTGGGTATTCCTGCGCGTGAAGTTTCTGGTTTTGCGTTTACGGAATCAACATTATTTGAGAGGGGTTGGGAGTTTCATTCTTGGGCTGAAGTTTATTTTCCGGGTACTGGGTGGGTGTTATTTGATCCGACTTATGGGCAGTTTGGTTTTGTTGATGCGGGTCATGTTAGGCTTGGCTCGTCAGGTGAGGGTTCGCTTGTTCGTAATTCTTTTTCGTGGCGTGGTATGGGTGTTGATGTAATTCCGGGTCAAACTGATTTATCTGTTAATGTTCTCTCGACTAAGGGTGGGTCTGATAAATCTAAGTTATCTGTAGATGTATCTGTTTTTGAAGAGGTTATATCGCGCGGTTCTTATAATTTTTTAAAAGTTGATTTAACTAATAATAATGAGTTCTATGTTGCTGAAACTATTCGTGTATCTGGTGTTGATGGTTTATCTTTTCTATCTGATAGGAAGAAGGCGGTTGTGCTTGCGCCTTTTGAGTCTAAGGCAGTATATTTTGTATTTAAGGCGGATGATAATCTTAAATCTAATTTAATTTATACTTTTCCTTTAAGGTTTTATTTGAATGGCGAATTATTTTCAAAGTCTTTTACTCTAAAGGAGGGGGGGTCTTTTATTCCTGAAGATGCAATATCTATTTTTCTTGAATCTGATGATTTAGTTATATCTAAAGAGTTTTCGTGTAAATCAGATGAGGTTATAATTTTAGGTTCTTATCTTAATATATCTTGTATTTCTAGTGTTGATTCGGGTTATTTGTGTTTTGGTGATGTTTGCGAAGGTATTGATTCGTTTAATAATAATTTTTCTATTAAAGTATTTGATTCAGGACTTTTTTCTAAGCCTATAACTTTAAAAAATGGTGATTTAAAAGAGGTTTCTTTTATTAGTTTTTTAGTTTTGGATTTGGCAAATATTGATTTATCTAATGTGTCTTATTCGAAGAAACTTGAGCCTAATGATTTTGGGTCTATTAATGTTTCTTTATTAAAATCTTCAAGTAGTGTTCCAAATAATGTGTCTTTAAAAATTTATCATCCTCATTTCTCTGAGGTTTTCTTTTTTGATAATTTGAATACTCCTGCGCGTCTTAATTTTGAGTTTCCTGCAAGAAATCTGAGGAGGGGTGCTAATGAAATAATTATCTCTGCTCAATTTGAGGATGTTATTGGCAGGTCTTTTTCAAATAATGCTACTATTGATATGTATGTTGAGGGTTTATCTCTCTTTGACGAGGTTGACTTCTTTTTTAGAGGAGTTTATTTTTGGGTTGTGAATTTATTTAGGGGGGTTTTATTTGAATAAATTAAAACAAAAAGCAAAAGATGATGCGAGAATTAATTCTGCAGGTGATGTTGTTGTGCCTGATACGAGTATCATTGTTCAGGGTTTAATTTCTAAGGCTATTTTATCTAATTCTTTAAAATTTAAAAGGATTTTGATTCCTGAGGCTGTTTTAGCGGAGCTTGAAAGTCAAGCAAATAAAGGTAGGGAATCTGGGTATTTGGGTCTTGATGAAATAACTAGTATTCGTGATCTTGCTATTGAAAAAGATTTTGCTGTTGAGTTTCATGGTTCAAGGCCTGGGGACTTTGAGATTAAATTTGCTAAATCAGGGGAGATTGATTCTTTAATTAGGGATATTGCTCAAAAAAATAATGCTACGCTTTTAACTGCTGATGTTGTTCAGGGGAAAGTCGCGCTTGCAAAAGGTATTAGTGTTATTATTTATGATGTGCCTAATAAAGATCTTGATTCTTTGTTTATTGAAAAATATTTTGTTGAGGGCGCGATGAGTGTTCATTTAAGAGAGGGGTTTTTGCCTCGTGCAAAAGTGGGGTTGCCTGGTACTTGGTCTTTTGTTGATGTGGGTGAAGAAATTTTATCAAAAGATGCAATTGATGGTGTCGCATCTCAGTTAATTGATTATGCGAAAGTGTGTGAGGGGTGTTTCTTTGAATCTGAAAAGAAATATAGTGTTGTGTTGCAAATTAAGAATATGCGTGTTGTGATTGTTAGGCCTCCTTTATCTGATTTATTTGAAATAACTATTACGCGTCCTATTGCGAATAAAAATCTTGAGGATTATAATTTAAGTAAGGATTTAACTGAGAGGTTATTATCAAAAGCTGAAGGTATTTTAATTGCGGGGCCTCCGGGGCATGGTAAAAGTACGTTTACTCAGGCGTTATCAACTGCGTATTTATCGTTATCAAAGTCTATTAAGACTCTTGAATCTCCTCGTGATTTAATTGTTGATGAGTCGATTACGCGTTTTGGTCTTGCACATGCAAGTCAAAATGAGCTTCGTGATATTTTGCTTTTATCAAGGCCGGATTTTGTTTTATTTGATGAAGTTAGGTCTTTTGAGGATTTTAAATTATTCTCTGATTTAAGATTGTCTGGTATTGGTATGCTTGGTGTTATTCATGCATCTGAGCCTATTGATTCTATTCAGCGTTTTATTGGTAGGCTTGATTTGGGTTTAATTCCTCATGTAATTGATACTGTTATATTTTTATTTGGTGGGGTTGTTAAAAAAGTTTTATCGCTCTCTCTTTCAGTTAAAGTTCCGTCGGGTATGGTTGATTCGGATCTTGCTCGTCCTGTGGTTTTAGTTTGTGATTATGCCTCTGGTGTGTTGGAGTTTGAGATTTATAGTTATGGTGAGCAAACTATTGTTGTGCCTATAACTTGTGATATGAAGAAAAAATCTATTTATTTGCTTGCTCAAAAGCAACTTGAAGATGAAATAAACTTGCTTGGTGTTGAGGATGTTTTAGTTGAGTTCATATCTGATGTTAGGTGCTCTGTTTTTGTTGTAAAAGATGATGTTCAAAAATTAATTGGTGATAAAGGCAGAGTGATTAATGGTCTTCAGAAAAAGTTTGGTTTGAAAATTGATGTTTTTGAAAAGCGTGCATCAAAATCTTTAGCTATTAAACAGAAATTAAATTTTTCGTTAAATATATCTTCTAAGTACGTGGTGTTTGATTTAGATAAAAATTTTGCTGATGTTTTAATATCGATTTTTGCTGGTGGTACTTTTGTTATGAGTGTTAAATCAAGTAAAAAGGGGCAAATAAAAATTAATAGGGATAGTCCTGCGGGTAAATTATTATTTGATGCTAGTAATAACAAAGATGAAATAAAATTGTCTCTTGCTTGAGTTTTTTATTATTATTAGCTGCCTCGCATCGCTAAATTTAAAAAGAATGAGCACTTCTTAGTGGTTATGAATTTTATTTAAGGGGTTTTTTTATGGAAAGAATATCTGATGTCGAAACTTATTTAATGACGCGCGCGATTATAATGAATGAAACTGCAAATTATGCTTACTTGCTTGAAGGTTTATCTGTTGATGACAAGCAAAAAAACATGGTTGATCCTTTAAGCGAGTATAATGTTGCAATACTAAAAAATAAAACTGCTAAAGAAGGTTTTGAATCTGTATTTAACACTAAATATGAGGGGTCTAATTTAGAGATTTTATCTAAAGATAATGATGTTGTAAATCTAAATTTTGTTGGTGTGGAGATAAAAGCTTTGCATTCTGCATATAATTTAGTTTTCAAAAATGATTTGGACATTGAAGTCAGGGTTTATGATGACAGTTCTAAAATTACTATTCCAGTTAAATCTTTAGAAGCTGTTGCGGGGGTAGGTGCGAAAATATCGTCTTCATCAAGTGACTTACTTGAGGATATGTTTAAATATCACAAGTAATTTTTTTATTTAGTCTTTTTTTAATTTTTCTTTAAGTTCTTTAAATCGTCTAAGTTCTGTCCAGTTTTTGCGTAGGTGCTCTGCATCTGAGTATTCTGTGAACATATCGTAGTGTTTGTGTGGGTTTTGCATTCTTTGTGCGTGTTTTATTGGGCACCAGTAGCGTTCGGTTCTTCCGACGATTTCTTGCATGTAGCTAACAAGGCAGTTGTAATATGAGCAGTATGCGCAATTTAATTTTTCGAGCCAGTTTAGGTGTGGTAGCTTTCGTCTATCAAATATGAAATATTCTTTTGGGTTTACAAGAGGTATGCCATATAATCTGAAACATACGTGGTGGTATATCTCAATTGTTATGTGCATTATGATGCCGGGTATTATCATTCCGTAAATGAAGGGCATTGATATTAGGTATTTTAATGTCATCCATATGTTTGTGTATATTAGTTTGTGCCATACGCTAATTCTTTTTAATCTAAGTTCGCCTTTCTTTTTTAGAACCTCGGTTATGTAGTCTCTTTGTTTGTATAAATTATCTATTTGTAAATCTATTTTTTTAAGAAAGTTCTCTCTGAATTTTTCAAATTCTTGTATCTTTGTAAGTGTCTTTGTTTCTTGTTTTATATCTTTTTTCATTTCTTTTTTCATATTAGTGCCTAATTTAGTTATTGTTATAGATTTATATTTATTTGTTTTTTATGATGTAAGTGCATCTTTTAGAAATGTTGAATCTGTTGTTTTGTATTTTAATTTACCTGAGTCATAAACTCGTTTGATTGGGTCGGATCTTAAGTTTAAAATCAAATCTATTCTCTTTCCAGTTATAATTAATAATTCTCCTGTCTCGTAATTAATTAAGTATTTGTTTTCTTGTGGTACTTTTTGTATTTTTGCTTTTTCAAGTTTGTTAAATCCTAAAATTGTTTGCGCAATGTTGTCTATTTCTTGTCTTTTAACGGGTAAAATCATAGGTATTAGGCCTATGTCGTGTTCATTTAAATAAGAATTTAATCGTACAAGTCCTTCTCTTAGTGGTTTGTACTTCCTTGTTGGTATTGTTATTTCTTCTCGTGTTCCCATTATTAAGAAATCTATTTGTTTTTCAGGGTATAGTGATTTTATTGGTTCTATTATTTTTCTGTATATTTTTTTATTATTTTTCTCTGTGCTTCTCAAATATCCGAGTGTGCCTATTTTTGATTCGCATATGATGAGTCCATCTACCTTTCTTGTTTTATATTCGAATAAGCCGTCGTATTCAGTTATATTTCTTTGTTTTGGGCAATTTTTATCTATTAATATTTGATTATATCTTGATATTCCTTCAAGAATATATCGTTCATTTTCTTTTATTATTATTTGATTATTGGTAATTTCATCAAGTGTGAGTGCATCATTTATTTCAATATTTTCTTTTTGTTTAGTCTCTGTATTATTATTTACTTTTTTTTCTGTTTTTATAAAATTTGATTCGTCTATTTTGAGTTTTTTACTTATTCTTCTAAAAAATTCTTTTATTGTAATTCGCATTATGCTCTCACCCATAAGTCCGCTAAAGGTTCCATAAATTATTTTATTTGTTTTATTTGCGCCATTTCTATTGTAGTTGAGTAAGTATTTTCTTTGTCGAAATTCTTTCACTGAGGGAGATTGTATTGAAAAATAATAATCTGGGCACGTAAATGAGCCTGCTTTTTCAAAACCAAGAGATCTAACATTGTGGTGTTGTCCAATTTTTAGTGTATTTGTTAAATTGCAGTCTACTGGATAGAATTCGTCTAACACGCGATCTTCAAGGTTCATATCTTTTTTTTATTTCATCATTTTATAAAAATTATTGTTTTTAATCAGTTGTATTAGGTTGTTTAATATGGGGGTTATGTGTTAAATGTGTGAGTCTAAGTATGGAGCCGTAAATTAGTATTGTTAAAAGAAGTAAATTTTGTTTATTTGATTTTATTAATTTGCTTAATTTCGTTAATTTAGTTGAGTTATTTTTCTTCATTTAGTTTATTGTCACTTTATCTTTTATTTATAGATTTGTTTTTTTCTTAGTATATTTAGTTAGTGCACTGGTCACTCTAAGAAAATGTTTATAAGTGTCATTTATTTCTGTTTATTTGTAGTTCATATTTATTCAAGTATCATATTTGTGTGTGGTTATTTAAATGTGGCTCGTTGTTTAAGTATGCTGTGTTATTTGGGTAGTATTTATTTGAGGTATTAATTTGGCGAAGTTATTAACGAAATCAAAATATATGAATGGTCTTGAAAGTGATGCTTTGCTTTGGCTCGCGGTTAATGATAAATCTTCGCTTCCTGCGTATGATGATGCGACTCTTGCTAAATTTGATGCGGGTAAGGAAATTGAGATTCTTGCGCGGAAAATGTTTGATGGTGTTGATTTATCTGAATTTGATTTTATGCCGAATATTCTTGAGACAAAGAAGTATCTTGGGCAAAGAAAAATTATTTTTGAAGCGGGGTTTATGATTAATAATCTTTATTCTAGAAGTGATATTATTTTTCCTAATGATGATGGTTCTTGGGACTTAATTGAAATTAAAGGTTCGACTAAGGTGAAGGAGAGTCATGTTAAGGATTTGGCCTTTCAAAAGCATGTTCTTGAGCTCTCGGGTTTTCGTGTGAGGGATTGTTATGTTATTCATTTATCTAGGGATTATGTTCGTGGTGATTTTCTTGATATTGGTCTTTTATTTCAAAAATCTATTGTCACAAAAAGGGTTGATGAAGAAATAATTGGTATTGATGTTAGGATTGCTAAAATGTTTGAGGTTATTAATTTGCCTGAGTGTCCGATGTTTGATTATCATGATATGTTAAGGTCTGAGTATGGTAATCCGTTAATTGATGAATTTCTCGCATCTCTTCCTGAGCATTCGGTTTTTGAACTTTATCGTGTTCAGTCAAAAAAAGCGGTTGAGCTTCTTGATAGGGGTATTGTTTTAATTAAAGATATTCCTGATGATTTTCCTTTAACTGCTATTCAGAAAATTCAAAAAGAGTGTATATTGAATGATAAAGTTCATGTTTTGCCTCATTTAATTAAGAAATTTACAAGTAGTATTATTTATCCTGTGTATCATTTAGATTTTGAGACGATGATGCCGGCTATTCCTTTATTTAAAAATTCTAGGTCGTATAATCAAATTCCGTTTCAGTATAGTCTTCATATTGAGCATGAGAATGGTTTAGTTGAGCATCGTGAATTTTTATACTCGGGTGAGGGTGATCCTCGTCTTGATTTTTTGAAATCATTAAAAAATGATCTTGTGGGTGCGTCCACTATTCTTGTGTATAATGAGGGGTTTGAGATTTCGAGGTTAAATGAGCTTGCGCGTCTTTTTCCTGAAGAAAAAGTGTGGCTTCAAAGTGCTATAGGTAAAGTTGTTGATTTAATTACTCCTTTCACCTCTTTTGCATTTTATGATGCTAAGCAGAGGGGTAGTTGTTCTCTTAAAAAAGTCATGCCGATATTTCATGAACGTTCTTATAATTCTTTAAACATAAAAGAGGGTGGTGATGCGTCAAGGTCGTATTATCAAAACTTTGGGAAGTTATCGCCTGAATTAAAAACTGATTTGCTTGAGTATTGCAAACTTGACACTGAGGGGATGGTGTCTATTTTAAGGGGTCTCGTTGATTTAGCAAATGTTAAGGATGTGTCTTTGCAAGAAGATAAATCGAATTAAATTAACTTAGTTTGGTTATGTTTTTGCTAATATTGCTTTATTCTTTAATATTCTTTTGATTTGAGTGTTGTAATCAAATTTTAATCTAAGTGTTTTGTGCAATTATTTATAATGAGCTCGTGTTGTTTATTTTCTTTTATGTTGATTTCTGTAACTGATGTGTTTTTTGGTTTTTCTAATTCTCGTGCTTTTTGTGGCGCGTTTTCATATAAGGCAGATATTAATGCGCGTTTTGCACCTCCGTGAAATACTACGAGCACTGTTTTATTTTTGTGTTGTGCGTAAATATCTTCAAAGAATTCTTTCACGCGTTTCTGTATCGCTTCGTGGCTCTCAACGTGGCTTGGTAAATTGTACCAGTCAAAATCTTTTGGGAATGGTTTTCCTTGTAATTTTCCAAAGTATCTCTCTCGTAATCTTTCATCAAGTATGAGTTCTTTTTTTTCGTGGTGTTTTAATATCTCTTTAGCTGTATCCTTTGCGCGAGTCAAATCACTACTATATATTAAATCAAATTTATAATTTTTAAATCTCTTGCCAAGTTTCTTTGCTTGCACCACGCCTTTATCTGATAATTTGTTGTCAAGTTGTCCTTGGCATAGTCTTTGCACGTTATGCTCTGTCTCCCCGTGTCTTATAAGTATTAGTTTCATAATTATATCTAATTTACAAATAATTTTATTTCATTTAAAAAAGCTTTCAGTTTTTTTCGAAATATTTTCGAATTTAGCTAGTTTAGTTCAGTTAAAGAATTAAAAAAAGTTTATTAAAAAAATAAAAAGATTTATTGCTTATTCACTTCATTGAATTTAGCGTCTAATTGCTGATGCAATTGTGCTTGCCGCACTTAAAATTCCTGCTGTGAATACGACCCAGTCTCCACTAAGGTTTGAGTATCCTGCAAATCCTGCGCCTACTTTTATTATCCAGACGTTAATAAAAAAGAATATTATGCTCATAATTATGAACATTACTGCGCTAAGTATTGTAAATCCAAACGCGAGTCCTATTGGTGCTGCTGCTCTCATTTTTTTCACCCTCCAAACACTTTTGTGTTTAATAATTGGTAATTAGTTGTTTTTTATGTATTTTATGGTATTTTGTGGGGTTTTTGTATTTTTTTATTCTGTTTCTTTTTTTCTTTTCGTTTCAGAAACATTTAAATTGTAGCTGTTCTTGTTTAATATTAATTAGAGGTGTTATTTAATGAAGCGTTTTTTTAATGAACCTGAACCTAGGAAGATTGCGTACTTTTCAATGGAGATTGGTATTGATGGTTCGATGCCGACTTATAGTGGGGGACTTGGTATTCTTGCGGGGGATACTATCAAAAGCGCTGCTGATTTAGCTGTGCCTATGGTTGCGGTGAGTCTTGTTCATGAGAAGGGTTATTTCTCGCAGAAGCTTCTTGATGATGGTTGGCAAGAAGAAGTGCCTAGTTCTTGGCGTATGGAGGAGCATCTTGAGCCTCTTGATGTTCAAGTAATTATTAATATTGAGGGTCGTGAGGTTAGGATTCGTCCTTGGCGTAAAATTGTTCGTGGCGCGAAAGGGTATGATGTTCCGATTATTTTTCTTGATACTAATGTTCCAGGGAACAGTGATTATGATAAAACATTAACTTCATTTTTATATGGTGGTGATCAGCGTTATCGTTTCGCGCAGGAAATGATACTTGGTATTGGTGGCATTCGTATGCTTAATGCGCTTGGTTATAGCAATATTAAGAAATATCATATGAATGAAGGTCATGCGAGTTTGTTGACTCTCGAATTATATAAAGAAACAGATAGTGCAAGTTTAGAGGATGTTCGTCATCGTTGCGTGTTTACAACGCACACGCCTGTTCCTGCGGGACATGATCGTTTCGATCAAGGTCTTGTTCGTGATTTGATGCCTAGTTTCCCGTTTGATATTCGTGACTTAATTGATGGTGAGAATAAAGTTAACATGACGCTTATTGGTCTTTATTTTAGTAATTATGTTAATGGTGTTGCAAAAAAGCATGGTGAAGTTTCTCAGGAGATGTTTCCTAATTATCCTATTCATTCAATTACTAATGGGGTTCATTCAGGTATGTGGACGAGTCCTGAAATGCAAGAATTATTTGATAGGTTTATTCCTGAGTGGCGTATTGATCCTTTCACATTAAGGTATGTCGCAGGCATTCCTGATGAGGAAATTTTGGCTACGCATCGTGAGAATAAAAAGAATTTAATTGATGAAATTAATGCTAGGACTAAAGATTCTTGGGATTATGATGCTTTCACTATTGGCTTTGCTAGGCGCGCGACATCTTATAAACGGCCTGATTTATTATTTTTTGATGTTGAGCGTTTAAAAAAAATTGTTGATGAAAAAGGGTCTATTCAATTAGTTTTTGCTGGTAAGGCTCATAAAAAAGATAATGCTGGAAAAGAGATAATTAAGCATTTATTTTCTCTAAAAGCAAAGCTTGGTGATAAAATTAAACTTGTATATTTGGATAATTATGATATTCGCTTAGCCAAAATGTTAATTCCTGGTGTTGATGTTTGGCTTAATACTCCTATGCGTCCAAAAGAAGCATCTGGTACTAGTGGTATGAAGGCTGCGCATAATGGTGTTCCGTCTTTGAGTGTTCTTGATGGTTGGTGGCTTGAGGGTTGCATTGAAGGTGTTACTGGTTGGAGTATAGGTGATAAGAATCCAGTATTAGATGAGCATGCGCAAAATGTTAAAGATTCGCAGTCTCTTTATGAGAAGCTTGAAAAAATTATTCCTCTCTATTATAATGATAAACATGCGTGGGCTGAGATTATGAAGTACACAATCGTAATTAACGCATCATTCTTTAACACGCATAGGATGGTCAGCCAATATGTGTTGAAAGCTTACTTCCACTAAGTTTTTTTCTTTTTAATTTTTTCTTGTATTTATGGCTATTTAGTTTTTCAATTGTGTTATTTGTTTTATGTATTGTTTTGTATCAAGAATTAGTTCTTTTAAGCTTTCAAAGAATACTTCGTTATCAAAAGAATCATAGCTGCGAACCATTAAATTTCTCATTCCTTTCATTTGTTCTAATTTTTTCGCAAGGTCATTAGTTATTATTTTCAGATCAGTTAATATTTCAAAGCACTTTTCTCTTCGTGTTATTCCTTTTTCTTTGAGGATTATGTTCGATGTATTGATTATGTCTTCTATTATTTTTTCTGCAAATCTCTCACATGCAGCCATTATCACAAAATTTGATTCATATTCTTTTATTGTTTTTGGAAGTGTTGTTTCTAATTGATTTAAAATTAATTTTAAGTCATGTATTTTGTCTTGTATCCTCGAAGAGTATTTTTCCATTGTTTTTTATTTGTTTTTGAATATTTTTTGGTAAATTATTGTATATTGATAAATCTATTAAATTAGGTTTTTGCATCATCATTCTTTTTTTGAAAAGAGATGCTTCTTTTAAACTAATTTTTTTAAATTCTACGGCTACATCAACATCTGATTCGTGGCTCATTTTATTTTCTACAAATGAACCAAACAGATAAATTTTGATTATGTCTCGCCCGATCGGGTCTAGTAATGCTTTTTCTTTGAATAAATTCAATTGTTTTTGTGCTTCTCCGCCTTTTTTTATTTCAAATTCTTCTCTGTAAGCTGAGCATTTTTTTATGAATTCGAATTTAGGTCTTATGCTTCGTGATAATCTGTTTTTTTCAGATTGTGATAGTTTTATTCCTATTAGTTGTTTTTTTATTATTTCTATTTCTGCTCTGCCAAATACTTTTGTTGCTAAAGGTTCTTTTTCAATAAAATTAAATAAAGTCATAGTAATCCTCCTAAAGGTTATAATAACCATTAAGAAGGTTATATTTATATATTTTTTGATTTTTGTTGATTGTGTGTTTTTTAAGAGAAAATAATTTTGTTTATATGTTTTTTTTGCGTATTTGTCTAGTGCTAAAATCTTTTTTTAAATATTTTTTAGCAATTGGCACTCCGAGTTCTGCGTGTCTCATCCATTCGTCTCGTATGTTTTCTCGCTCTCGTGCGCCTTGGAATAATTTGCTTGCTTTAAGTTTTGTTTTTCCGACATCGTGCAATATTGCCGCGGTTAGTACTTCTTCTTGTCTTATATTTTCATTTTTAAGTTCGCGTATGATGTTTTTTGCTTCCTCAAACACTCGCATCGTGAAATATGTTTCGTCGAATGGTCCGTGGTAGAAGTGGTTTGTTTTGTTAAATTTTTCTTTAACAAATGCGTAGATTTTTTTGTAGTTTGGTTTTTTATCTTTTGTGTTCATTTATTTGTTTTATTTGAGTTTATTTTTAATGTTTTTCTATGTTTTCTCGGATATTTTCCGGTAGGCTTTAATTTTTAGTGTTATTAAAGATAATTTATGTCTTGGCTGTTTTGTTCAAATAAATTTGTTAGTTTTATTAAGGGTTCATATTTTTGTTTTGTTATTTTAAGTCCTACATTATTGTTTACCAGGTCGTTGTTTTCTATTGTTGCTTGTTTGAATCTTTGTAGGTACATTCCGGTGCCGTCTGTTAATGTTGTGGTGTGTGTCAAAAAACCTTTTTTTCTGATATTTTTTATTTCATTATTTGCTATTATTAATTCTTCTTGGTTTGTGCCTTCAAAATGTATTCCTGTGGAAAAATTATTTTGTATGTTGTTGTTATCTATTATTGTTTTTTTTCCGTTTTCGATGTGTATTGCTGTGGAGCTTTCTGCATCGTATGTTCCTTTTCTAAAAAAAATGTTGTTGGTTATTATGTTATTTGTATTTTTTAAGTAAAATGCTGTTTTTATTTCGTTTTCAAAATAATTTGTATCTATTAATATTTCTGAGTTGTCTATTGTTGCTATTCTACTTATTATGTGTTTGTTTTTGTTTTTTAAGAATTGGTTGTTTTCTATTATTGCGTTCGTTTTAGCTATGTGTAGTGTGTCTATTGGGTTCGAGAGAAATTTACTTTTGCCTTCATTAGATTCAATTAAATTGTGAATTAAGTGTGCATTTGTTTCATCTAGGTATATTGCAGACCCGTATTTTGTTGCTGAATTGTCTAGTATATGGTTGTTGTATGCTAATAAATCTGTGTTCGTGGCGTAAATTGCACCACCCATTTCAGCAGAATTATTTATAAGGGTTGTATTTGTAATGCTTGTTTTTGTGTTTATCAGGCTTATCGCGCCTCCTGTTTTAAATGCTTGACTTCTTAATTGTCTTCCTGTGCCGTTTTTTATGATGCAATAATCAAATACTGATTCTTCGTTTTGATTTCCTTTAAGAGTTATGTTTCTCCAATGTGTATTTTTAGCTTCGAAGGTTATTTTTTCATTTTCTGTTCCTTTCGCGTATATTTTTCCTTCGCTATAAATTCCTGCATTTTGTTCAAATAATAGTGTGGTTCCTTCATCTATGTGTAGTTCTCCTCTAGCATCTATTTGTATGTCTTTATCCACGAAATATGTTCCTTTAGGTATTCTAGTTTTTTCAGTTATGTTGTGATTTATGTCTAAATAGTTGTCTTGTCTTATGTTTATTGTTTGTATTTCGGAGGTTGAATTTGTTTGGGGATTTGAGCTAGGTATTCTTTCGCCTCGAGACAGTCTTTTTATTAGTTCTGTTAATTCATCTATTGAGTTTTGTTGTTGGTTTAGTTTTTGTTCCAAATCCTCATTTGTTGTTCTTTTTATTGGTGTAATTATTGTTTGTGCGTATATTTTTTTATTTGTCGCGGATTCTTTAAGCAGGTGTTCTGGTTTTATTTCTTTCAAATCTATTTTTTGTTGCATGTTGTATCTAATCTTTTGTATTTCTTCATTTATTATTTCATTTATCGAGGTCATTTTATTTTTTCTCTTTTCATTTATTTCGTCTTGATATTGTTATTGCATTATTTATGCGTCTGTGGTTTCTTATGTTGTAATTATTAAAATGCATTTGTGCGCTTCGTCCTCCGTCGAGGTTTAGTGCTTTCGTGTAATTTTGTGTTTTTAGAAATTCTGTGAATTCGATTAGGGTTATAGTATTTCGTCTAAATGGGTTTGTTTCGGTTATAATAAAATATAGATTTTTTTCTGTATCTTTTGCAATTGCGGCGCGGTAACTTTTTCGTTCATTTTCAACTCTCATTTTCTCATTGTCATATATTAAAAGAGGGAATGATTGTAGTATTTCATCATATTTCGTGGTGTCACATAATTCTCGCAGTATTTTTACATTGTCGTCTTTGACTGTGAAATATCCGCTTCCTCTAATTCTTTGGTTTGGGCTTAGTTCTTCGCCGTTTGTTTGTACGAGGCCTATTGTTTTTCCATCTCTTAAAAACGATCCGTTTATTGCGGCTATTATTTCTTTGTCACTTTGTCTGTTATTCTCATGTATTATTTCTTCTAAGTATTTTGGTGTGTTTGTTGAGGTTATGTTTATTGAGGTGTTTTTATTGTTGTCTATTTTTATTATGTGGTAGGTTGTATTTTTATATTTGTGTTTGGAGTATTCTATTTCATCTCTTTTTTGTTCTTGTATTTGTTTTTGTGTTAGTTGTTTTAATATTATTTTGGGGTTTATTTCATGAAATATTGGTTTGTAATCTGGGTTGGGTGCGGATGAGGTGAGGCTTGCAAGTAAGCTTATTGTTGCATATTTTTTAAAAGACATATTTTTGAGGGGGTTTTTTAAACTATAAAAACGTTTCGAATGTTTTTACCAAATAGTAGTTATAAAACAATTAAAAATAAATCTGTTTCAGATTTGAAACAATTTGTTTCAGATTTGTATTTTTTATTTAAATAATTTAGTTCTTTTGATTTTTTTTGTTCTTCGTCTAAAAAATAAAAAAATATAGAAAAGTATTTAAATCGAGACGTATTCCCTAATTTAGGTATTTGTATACTGGGTGAGCAATCTGAGGGCTAAAATATTGAAACAAGACATTTTTTCTAGAACCTTATCGAACAGGTTTAACAATTATAGGTTGAAGGCGCATTCGAAAGTTCCTACTTATAAGCCTGTGCAACAAATAAATTTTATTGCTGGGTGAATTGGAGAAAAAATGTTTGGGGTATCAAGAATCAAAAATTCTTGAATATTTATTTTTTTATTTCTGGATTAGTTTTAAATTAGTTTAAAGTGTGGTTGTTAGAAACCATAAATGTGTAAATTTTGTTAAATGATGACTCGTTTATTTTCTTGGCGAGATAAATCTTGCATGTAGTTGTGTTTTGTCTGATTTTTATCGGCTTTTTTTTTTAGTTTGTGCTTGAAGTTTTTGTTTTATTTTTTAAACAATTTATTTTTCTTGAATTTTTCTTTATATGTATTTATGCTCTCTTTGATTAATTTGCGAGCGACACTGCCTCTTTTTAAATCAAGCACTTTTACTTCTTTATTTTGTAGGGCTTTATATGTTTCAAAGAAATGTTTTATCTCGAGCGCAACGTGCTCAGGCATATCGCTAATATCTTGGTATCTATCAAATCGGGGATCTGTTGCGTGTACTGCGATAATTTTATCGTCGTTCTCATCATTATCAACGATTCTAAGTACGCCTATAGGTCTTGCTCTGACTAGTATTCCGGGGTGTACGGGGAAGTTTGATAAAATTAAGATATCCATTGGGTCATTATCATCAAAATATGTTCTTGGTATAAAGCCATAATCTCCGGGGTAGTGAACTGCTGAATATAAAACTCTGTCAAGTTTAATTAGTCCTGTGTCTTTATCGAGTTCGTATTTTAACGTACTGTTCTTTGGTACTTCTATTATTGCATTAACTTCTTCGGGGGCGTCTTGCCCAAAACTTACATCGTGCCATGGATTCATAAATTCTTAAAACTCTGGATTTATTTATAAGATTTAGCTTTTTTATTTTTTAAATTAGGGTTGGATGTGATTCTAGATTTTTTTTGTATTGTGCAAAAAATATTTTTTTTGGGTGGGGGTTGAATTCTTTTTCTAATTTGTTAAAGTTAGGGGTTTTGTGTCTTTTCTAATTTTTTCAAGTTCATTTCTTTGTTCTTTTTTTATTTAATTATGTTTTTGTTTCTTATTTTTTAATTTGTTTTAGTTTTTTATTTCTGATTCTTTATTTTTCTTGTTTTTTTTTTCTTCTATTTTCAAATCTTAATTGTTTTTTTCTATCTCGACCAAAACAAATAGTAATTCCTAAAAAGTAGTAACATTTATATAGTGTTTTGTGTTTCTTCTAAGTATGGGAATTACAATATCTGGAATGTTAAAAATGGAAGATGTTCAAAACTTGATCCAAAGTATAAATCATAATTATTATGAGTCTATAGGTCATCAAGATATGTTTGAGCAAAACTTGGTGCTTTGGGATGATGATTCTTTGGTTGATGTGGGGAGGAGACTTGAGTCTCAGTCTAGCACTTGTAAAGCGTCTTTACAATTGCAGAAGGATTATGCTATTGTGGAGGCGCGGAAATTAGGAGGAAGATTGTTGCCTGCAATATCTGAGTTTGCATCTACTGTTAATGTTGAAGGTAGGCGCGATAAATATTGTGATCTTAGGGTTGAATCTAAAACTAGGATTTATAATGTGACATTACTTGAAGATTTAATTTCGGGTCAAACTTTTAAACCTGTTATTAATAAATTTCTTATTCAAACTCTTCAACCTTATAAAGGGGATGGTTATCACAAATTTGATTATGTTGCTGATAGGTTGATTAAATTAGATGACTTTAATGCAGGTTTCCTAGAATATAGGAATAGGATGGTTCTTCAAGCTCAAGATAGGGTGAATCAGTATGTATCAAGGGCCGCGGGTCGTATGCTGGATGATTTAAGAGGATAGTTAGTTAGGTGTTTTTGCAAGTTTTAGATATTTTTTGTGTGTTTCTTTTTTCTTTTTTTATTTTTTTTCTAGCTGCTTTTTTTAATTTGTCTTGCTCGACTAAACGTCGAGTCTTATTGAAGAAGATTGTAAATCTTCTTCTCGCAAACTTTATAAATGAAGTCTTGTTCCACCCCTTTATAGCGGGGTGGAGCAGCTAGGAGTGCTCGTAGGGCTCATAACCCTGAGGTCGAAAGTTCAAATCTTTCCCCCGCTACCATTATTTTCTCGCGTATCATTTTCCATTCCACCCTCGAGGTTATGAGTCCTTCGAGTCGTATCATTGTCATCATGTCGCTGCGCTTTTTTGATTAGTTTCAAGCGCACTTCTAATAGATCTCCTACGTTTAAATTGATGTATTTTCTTATGTGTGCGGGTATAACTATTTGATAACTGTGTCCGTTCTTTACAATTTGGGCACTGTATTGTTTTATTTCTTTGGGTTTGGTTGTTATTAGTTTTGTGTTTTTCTTTTAGTTTGTGGTATTTCTTTTTTTATTTTGTATTTTTGGTTTGTGGTTTTTTTGAGTTTTGTCGTTGTATTTTTTCTTGTTTTTTTATCTGAATCTAAGATTATTGGTGTTTATTTTATGTTTTTCCGTGTTTCTTCTTATTTTTCTTATTTTTTTCCGTGTTTTGTTTAGTAATTATTTTTAACTTGTTTTATTTATTGTTTGTTTATGATTGTTGATTTCAGAAGAGATATTCATTTGAGGGGTGCTGTCTTTGAGGATGTCGCTCGTATCTTGCTTAGACGTCGTAATGAGAATAATTTTATTTTTCGTGTGTGTAATTTTGATTCTTTATTTGAAATAGTTAAGAAATACAGGTTTAATTGTAGTGGTATTAAAGATGTTTTTTCTTTTTTCTCTGTGAATCGTTGTCTTTGTGATTTGGTTGAATTTGTTGTTGATAATGTTGAGTCTAGGAATGTTTTAAAAATTAATTTTTATGAGGTTAAATCTAGGAGGCAGGATGCTAAAAGGAATTATTTTGAGTCTTGTTTGTCTAATCATAATTTCATGGTTGATATGAAAAATAGGGGGTTTGGTGTTTTTGTTATTAGTTTGGTTTTGTTTGATGATTGGCGGTTTAGTTTTAACGTTTATGATTATGGTTCTGTTTTGTTTAGGGTTTATGATTCTCAGCGTAATAAAACTGTGTTGTTTCAAAGGCCTTTGAAGGTTTAATTCTTTTGTTTTTTTGTGTTTTAGAGTTTTTTTGAGAGTTGTGTTGTTTTATTTTGTTTTGGTGTTTATTTTAATATTTGGCATTAGGTATTATAGAAATCCTATTAAAATTTTAATAATGATGCTATCTTGCGCAGTCATAGATCAAACAGCTGTGGTGTGTGAGACTCGGTTCAAATGTCTAAATAATATGGAAAAGGAGCATAGTATAATTAAGATTTTATTGGTTCGAAAAGGATTTCTATGAGGCCTGGCATTAGTAATATTTTTATATTGGTTGGGTTTATTTTTGTTTATGGGTTTTGTTGTTGGTGATGTTTATCGTGTCTCTGCGCCGTTGGGGCCTTTAGTTAAGTATTTGTTGAGTGATAAGTCTGGGGTGTTGGTTAGGTCTGGGTTTGTTGGTTTATTGGGAGAAGTTGAGGGTTCTAATGCTGTTGCTGCGCAGAGTTATTTATCAGGGGGTGTTTTGAATATTTATGATTATAAAAAGTGTTGTGGTGATGAGTATGGTGTTGTTTTTGATGCTATTGATTCGTTTATTGAGGGGAGGGATTTTTCTTTTAAGGGTTTAGCTGTTGATCGTGATGTTTTTTTTAAAAGTAAAGATGTTCATTTTCTTGCGGGTTATTTGTCTAGGTTCGGTGAATTTTTTAGAAAGCCTGTTTCGCTTGAGGATTCTTTGTCTCATTTGAAATGTAGGGTGTTTGAATTCAAATCTTTTAAAGTTGCTAAGTGTGTTTTTGAGAGTTATGTTGTTTGATTTTTTCTTTGTTTTAGCTTTGTAGTTTTACTTCGATGTTTTTTTTCTCTGTGTTTGTGGCTTCGTATAGTTGTTCATCTTTAAATCCGAATAGTTTCGCGATTATGTTGCTTGGCATTGTTTGTATTTTTGTGTTGTATTCTGTTGTGTTTGCGTTGTATATTCTTCTTGATGCTGCGATTTGGTCTTCTGTTTTTATTAGTTCGTCTTGTAATTTTAAGAAGTTCTCGTTTGCTTTAAGGGTTGGGTAGTTCTCTGCGACTGCGAATAGTGTTTTTAGTTTTGAGTCCATAACTTCGTCGCATCCTGCTACTTTTTTTATGTCTTTTTTATCTTGGGCGTTTATAAGTTCGGTTCTCATCTTGGTGATATCTTCAAGTAATTTCTTTTCGTGTTTTGCGTATCCTTTAACTGTTTCGACGAGGTTTGGTATGAGGTTTGTTCGTCTTTTTAGTTGTATGTCTATTCCTGCGTATGCTTTCTTTGCGTAATTTTTGAGTTTGATTATATTGTTGTATGTGATAATTATCCAGAGTATTATTGCGCCTAATATTATTAATAGTATTGTATTCATGTTTTTCTTTTAATTCTTTTTTCTTTATAAAATTTGTTGTGTTTATTTTTGTTTATTTTTAGGTAGTTCATGTATTTTTTGTGTTTGTATTTTTTTCAGTTACTTTTTTATAGGTTTATTTTTTTCTTATCTTTAATTAAATTATTTTTTTTATTTAATTGGAGTGTGTTTTTTATGGATGTAAAATTGGAAAATAATGATTTTAAAATTAAAGATATTAATCTTGCAGGTCAGGGTAGGAAGCAAATTGATTTGGCTGAAAAAGAGATGCCTGGTTTAATGGCTTTAAGGGCGAAGTATGGTGCATCTAAGCCGCTTAGTGGTGCGAGGATTATGGGTAGTTTGCATATGACTGTTGAGACTGCTGTTTTAATTGAGACGCTCGTTGAGCTTGGTGCTCATGTGCGTTGGGTTTCGTGTAATATTTATTCTACTAATGATGAGGCTGCGGCGGCTGTTGTGGCGCGTGGTGTTAGTGTTTTTGCTTGGAAGGGTGAAACATTGAAAGAATATTGGTGGTGCACTAAACAGGCTTTAAACTTCGGGGGTGTTGGTCCTGATTTAATTGTTGATGATGGTGGGGATGCTACTATGATGATTCATAAGGGTGTTGAAGTTGAAAAAGATCCCTCTTTGTTGGATGAAGATTACTCGGGCGAGGGGGAGGACTTCTTTGAGCTTATGAATATTTTAAAAGAAACGTTCGTGGAAGATAAAGAATTGTGGCATAAGCTTTCAAAAAATATTAAGGGCGTCTCTGAGGAGACTACAACTGGTGTTCATAGGCTTTATGAGATGATGAAGAATGGTGAATTATTATTTCCTGCTATTAATGTGAATGATTCTGTGACTAAATCTAAATTTGATAATTTGTATGGTTGTCGTGAGAGTTTGGCTGATGGTATTAAGCGTGCGACGGATGTTATGATTGCAGGTAAGGTTGTTTTGGTTTGTGGTTTTGGTGATGTTGGTAAGGGTTGTGCGCAGTCTATGAAGGGTTTTGGTGCGCGCGTGATTGTTACGGAGGTTGATCCTATTTGTGCGCTTCAGGCTGCGATGGAGGGTTTTGAGGTTAAAACTGTTGAGGATGCGCTTGATGAGGCTGATATCTTTGTGACTGCGACTGGTAATAAGGATATTATTACGTTTGAGCATATGCAGAAAATGAAGGATAATGCAATTGTTTGTAACATTGGTCATTTTGATAATGAAATTCAAGTATCTAGGCTCGAAAAGCATGAGGGCGTGGTTGAATTAAACATTAAGCCTCAAGTTGATAAATATACTTTCAAAGAATCGGGTAATAGTATTATTTTGTTATCTAAAGGTAGGTTGGTTAATCTTGGTAATGCGACGGGTCATCCGAGTTTCGTTATGAGTGCGTCTTTTACGAATCAGGTTCTTGCGCAAATTGAGCTTTGGCAAAAACAATATGAGCTTGGGGTGTATATGCTTCCAAAGGAGCTTGATGAGGAAGTTGCAAGGCTTCATATTGGGAAGCTTGGTATTAAGTTAACGGTTTTATCTGATGAGCAGGCGAAATACTTAAACATTGATAAGTCGGGTCCGTTTAAGCCGAGTCATTATCGTTACTAATATTTTTTCTTTTTTTTTCTTGTTAATTAACTTTTTATATTTGTTTTCATTCCTTGATGGTTATGTCTTCGGAATTTGATGTTTTAGCATTCAAGCACTTGAAAGATCAAAAATATGATTTCTTGAATGTTTTTAGCAAGTTTTCTAATAGTAAGTTTCACAGACAAACGGATGGTTTGCTTGAGGTTTTTCCTCATTTAAAGCGGCCTTTGGATTTTTATTTTAAAGGTTCTTTTTTGCATTATAATTGGGTGTATCATCTTGTTAATTTATCTAGGCGCGTTTTAGCTATTGATGCGCGTGGCGATTTGGATAATTGTTCAATTGAGGATATTTTAGATTTGAAAGCTAAGCATGAAAACTTGAGTTGTGTTAAAGATAAGTATGTTGGTGTTATGAATGATTTTCATAAAAGGTTATTTGATGTTTTAGATGAGTATCAAACTCATGTTAAATTAAACAAGAAAGATTATCTTGAAAGTTTAAAAAAAGGTGATTTATCGTATATTGATTCTGATCCTTTTGGTGGTGCGTTGTATACTCAGCTTAGGGGTATTTTAATTAATGACGATTTAATTTCTATTGTGTTAAATAAGGTTACATCGCGTGCTGAGCTTGAGTATTTGGATTCTGCGCATTGGTCTATTTTTGAGGCTTGTTTGGATTTTTTGCCTGTGGGTGTGCCGTGTGGTGAGTATTTTACTGGGGTGATTGATGAGTCTAGGCGTTTGTTTGAAGGTGGGGTGTATGATTTTGATTTCATTAATAAATTTGTTTCAACTAAAACTTTCTCGTCTGTTGATTTAATGAATCCTGATTTTGGGGGTCTTAATTTTTTTAAAGAGCAGCATCATGATGCGTGGTCAGAATTTAAGGCAAAAAAATATTTTAAATAAGGGGTTTTGTTTTGTTTTTTTTTGTTTTTTCTTTGGAATTTAATGAAGTGCAGCACCGAGTGAGCTTTAATTACTGCAAATGCGATATCGCTAGGCTCGGTAAAGTGTTATTATTAAACGTAGTTTGCGAGCGTGCAAGTAATGTTTTCTTTTAACTTGTTTTTGATATTTGTTTTTTATTATTTTTTTTGTCTTTTTTGGTTTTTTTGTGTTAGTATTTCTTTAAGTATTATTTGTGTTTGTTCTTTGTTATTTTTGTATGTGTCAAAATTTGGTTTCTTATATTTTTTGAGGTTCCGTAGTTTTATATATGGGTTTTTATTTTCTTCTTTTTATTGAATTTTATTTTGTAATAGTTTTTGTAATAGTTTTTCAATTATTATTTAATATTTTTTTTCAAAAAAATTTTATAATTTTTTTCAATTTATTAAGAGGTAATATTTATGCTTGGTATTGTATGTATTGGTAATGCGCTTGTGGATATAACATTGAATGTTGAGGATTCTTTTGTTTTAAGCACAGGTCTTCGTAAAGGCACGATGACTCTTGCGGGGGATATTACTCAGAAATTTCTGTTATCTTCAATTAAGGGTATGTCGTCTACTTTATCTACGGGTGGTTCTGCTGCGAATGTTGCGATTGGTTTTGCAAGTTGTGGTGGTACATCTTTGTTTATTGGTAAAGTTGGTCGTGATTATCATGGTTCTTTTTTTAAATCATCACTTGAGCAAAGGGGTGTTATTCCTAAATTAGCTGAGTCTCTTGATTTAATTACGGGTTCAGCTGTTGCGTTAATTTCGCCTGATGCTGAGCGTACTTTCTCAACTCATCTTGGGGCGTCCGCATCTCTTGTTCGCAGTAATATTTTAGATTTTCCAAAATCGATGTTTTTTCACGTTGAGGCTTATTTGCTTGAATCATCTTCGATTAAAGAGGTTGTTTTAGATTTAATAAAACTTGCAAAAGTTAATGGTTCGAAAATATCTCTTGATTTATCTGATCCTGCGTTAATTGAGCGTATAAAGCCTGTGCTTGATGATTTCTTGAAATTAGTTGATGTTGTATTTGCAAATGATATTGAAGCTGAAAAATTCACGGGTAAAACTGGTCTTGACGCTGCGAGGCATCTTAGCAATTTTTGTGGTGGCATCGCTGTAGTAAAGCTTGGGGAGAGGGGTAGTGTAATTATCTCTGGCACTGAAGAGGTTACAATTAGGCCTGAGGTTGTAAAGCCTATTAACACTAATGGTGCGGGGGATGCGTATGCTTCAGGTTTCTTATTTGCGTTATCGAAAGGTTTTTCGTTAAAAAAAGCTGGTGATATTGCGTCAATTGTTGCAAGGGAAGTTGTCTTAATTGAGGAGGCTGCACCTA
Organism: Candidatus Woesearchaeota archaeon; assembly: GCA_046543095.1. Classification (GTDB taxonomy): domain Archaea; phylum Nanobdellota; class Nanobdellia; order Woesearchaeales; family 21-14-0-10-32-9; genus 21-14-0-10-32-9. Next base: position 52,989 of record JBKHAC010000003.1, read on the forward strand.
AGAGTTCATTGGCATCTAAAATTGCTCATCTAGTAAATTAAGCACATCTGAGGTGTTATTCAATCTTTTTTTTTTAGTTTAGTTTTTTTGTTTTGTTTGATTTTTTTCTATTGTGTTTGTTATCTTGTTAGTTTAATTTAGTGTTTTAGTTGTGTTTTTCTTTTCTTGGTTTTTTGCTTAGTTTATTTTTATTGATGGTATTAATCTTAGAATTATGGTATTGAAAATAACTGGATGGGGCTGAAAACGGACTGAAAAAATAAGGTTGAAGAATTAAGGGTAAAGAAATAAGGATGAAGAAATAAGAATGAAGAAAAAAATAAAAAAAGAAATTAAAAAATTTATTTATGGATTTACTTTCGCGTTTATTGATCCAGTGTGTGGTCTTGTTAGTTCAGTGTCCATATTCGTGTATTGGAAGGTCAGGTCTGATCTGAATCTGTTTCCTGCTGAAAGGCCTGATCCTGAGCTACTGCAATTGTAGGCTAGTGTAAATTGTGCGCCATTAGGAATTTCGTATCCGTTTCCTGATGCTGTTACGTCATCTCCTGTTATGTATGCATTATATATTGAATCACAATCTTCGGTGCCTGCCATATCGTTGGTTGATATGTTTATTTTTGTTCCTACATTATTTCTAAAAACTATTTCTACAGCTGGTGTACTTGCAGATACTACTGAGTCTATGCTTTGTATTGGTGCTGCAAATGTTGTTCTCTCGGGTAGCATGTTTCCTGGGCTAAGTACGCCGAAGTATGCTAGTGCTGCGATTGCTGCTAGTACTACTAATATTGCCCAGCCGTATGTCATTAAGAATTCCATGGCTGCTTGTCCTTTTCTTTTCATGTTTATTTTCACCTCTATTGGGTTTTTTTATTTTTTTTATCTCTTTGGATAAGTATTTTTTTTATCTCTTTTTGGTCGTTTTTTTGACCTTTTTTGACCAAAGATAGACAATTAATACTTGTATTAGTATATAAAAGTTTCTATTTTTGTGGGTTTTTGTATATTCGAATACGTTTTAGTTTCGGATTTTTTTTATTATTTTGCTCATTATTTTGTTCTATTATGCCTATTTGCTTTATTTTTATCATCTTGTTTTTTGTATTTGTTTTTTGTTTTTTGTTGTATGTCTTTTTCTCTATCTCGTTTTCAGGTGGGGGTTTTTCATAAAAATTTATATACTTGAGCTTATCAGTTGTTTGTATTATGTTTTTAAAAAAAAGGGGTCAGGTGAGTTTTGAGTATTTGGCAATTTTTGGTATTGCTTCTCTTATGATTATTCCTTTAATGATTATCTTTGCGCATCAATCATCTTCAATTGAGGCGGATGTTGCGTATGCTCAAGCGGAAAGTGCGTTATCGCGCATTGTGGCGTCGGCAGAAGAAGTTTATTTTCAGGGGCCTCCTGCGCGTAAAACTTTGAGTGTTCATTTCCCGAAGGGTGTTCGTGAGGTTTTAATTGAGGAATCATCGATTGTGTTTGTCTTAGAAACGGTTGATGGTGAATTTAATATTTATAAAGATACATCTGCGCGTTTGTCAGGTTCGCTTGAGTCTTTTGAGGGGCCTCATATTGTTGTTTTTGAGGCGAGTGAGGGTTTAGTTACGTTGGCGGAGAAGTCTTAAAAAATGAGTGTTGGTTAGGGTGATATTTGTTTTGATTAAAAAAAAGGGGCAGGTTGGTTTTGAATTTATGATGGTGGCTTTAATTGCTATCTCGACGCTCATTGTTTTTGTTATAATTTTAAGTGTTTTAACTACTACTAAGCAAGATGATGCGCGTATGTTTAAGGCGCAAAGTTTAGTTGATGGTTTTAGTGAAGAGCTTTTTTTTGCGGCGGAAGCTGAAGAGGGTTATTCGAGGGTAATTGAGCTTCCATCTTCTGTTGAGGGTAGGCCTTATGTGCTTAATATTGAGGGTTTTGAGAATCGTTCATCTTTCTTTGAATTATCTGTTGAGTCTTATATTCTTTCGAATTATTTACCGAGTAATGTTCAGAGTTTTTATTTTAATTCTTCTATTCATTCAAAAAATGTGGTTATATCAAAGCGTGATGGTTTGATTAATTTAGAGGTGGTTTCTTGACTTTTTTATTTTTCTCAAAGAGGGCGCAGTCTTGGATTTTTGAGTATATTGTTAGTTTCTTAATATTTTTAGGTCTTTTATTTATTGCAATTAATGTTTTATCTTCTACATCGTCTAAGTCTTATTTTGAGGATGTTGCGCGTGATGCGGATCATATTTCGTCGTTATTTTTATCTGAAGGCATGCCTGATAATTGGTCTAATTCGTCTGTTTTATCTGTTGGTTTAATGTCTGATGGTCGTGTTGATTTAAATAAAATGGGTGAATATGATTTGCTTACTTATAACAATGTTAAATCTTTACTTGGTGTATCGAGTGAGTTCTTATTTTATTTTGAAAATTCTTCAGGTATGATGCTTGTTGATGGTCTTTGTTATCGTGGTTTCGTTGAGGGGTGTGGGGATTTTAAGAGTTTTATTACTTATAATGATTTAGCGACGTCTAGGCGTATTGTTGTTTTAGATTCGAGTATTGTTGAGTTAGTGGTGGTGGTTTTTAGATGAATCGTAAAGGAATGTATTATATTTTTGATGCTCTTCTTGCTGGTGTTTTGTTAATGGGTGTTTTAATCTTAATAGTATCTATGAGTGATGATTCTACTTATTCTTCTCCTAATTTTTTAAGTCAGGATTTATTAAATGCTTTATCTACGATTAAGGTTCATGAGCTTCCTGCAGATGATCTTGCTTCAATTTCTAATCAGGATGATTTATATTTAAATATTAGTGTCTTTGAGCAAATTGGTAGGTTTTGGGCTTTAAATTATTCTAGTGATGCGTCTTTGCTTGCGGATATTGCTTTATCTTCGCTTAATTTATCAAAGCAGGTTACTTTAAGGGTTGGTGGGGAGGATATTTATACTGTTGGTTCATTTGTGCTTGATGATGTTTTTATTTCGCGTAGGATGATTGCGGGTATTGATAAGGGTAAGCCTGTAACTGGCACGAGTGCATCTGCTTATTTGCGTCGTATTCGTGATAAAAAAACTAGTTCTTATGCGTACTTTGGTGGTTTTACAGGGCAGGGTAATATTTCAAAAAAATTAATTTTGCCTTCTGATTTTACGCTGGCGCGTCTTATTTCAGCGGAGCTTAAAGCGGAGATTCCTAGTGATTTTCGCGTTTTTGTAAATGGTGTGCTTTGTGGTGGTCTTAGAAGTGGCGCTGAGGGGGTGGTTTCGAGTCATAATTTGTCGATGTGTTCTTTTAAAAATAATACTAATATTGTGCTTATTTCATTTGCAGGAAGTATTGATTCTGCGTATGTGAGTGGGGGTTATATTAAGGCGACGTATACGACTGATTCTTTGCGTGAGGGTGAGTCTTTAGGTGTTGCGCGTTATGATTTTCCTGGTATTAATGGGTTGATTAATGTTTATGATTCTATATCTGCGCAAGGCACGATTACTGGTTGGCGTTTAAACATTACTTTTGAGAATATTTATGATACTTTTATGACTATTGCAAATGAGACTGTCTTTTATGCGCCGGGTCAAAATGATTCGAGAAATATTATTATTACAAATAATGATCCTGATTTGCCTCCCTCTCAAATTCCGATCAGGGTTGGTGTTAGTAATTTGTCTAATATTACTACTGTTTTAAATGGTACTCCTGCTGATACTTTTTTAATTACTGATGTGTCTGGTAGTATGAGTACTTGTGGTCTTCTTGAGGAGGAGGATGTTCAGTATTGTTCATATGAGTATCGTTCATGTTTTTTATGGTTTTGTAATTGGTATCCTGTGGAGTGTCCTTATTCTGGTTCTTGCGCAGGTAATCCTTGTGGGGGTACTACGAATACGCGTAATCATAATTCTTTTAATAAAACTGAGCAGGTTTGCACTGCATCTTTTATGGATGTTGCAAAAGATGCGGGGAAAGTGTTTGTTGATGAGGTTCTAGGTGAGTCTTCGCAGCATAGAATTGGTCTTGTTAGTTTCTCGACTAATTCCAATTTGGATCACGTGTTATCTAATATTGGTGGTTCTCTAAAATCTACTATTGATGGTTACTCTGCGGATGGTGGTACGTGTACTTGTTGTGGTTTGAATCGTGCGAGAAATGAAATAATGTCGTCTGATAAAGAGCGTTTTATAATTTTGCTTAGTGATGGTGTTCCTACTTATTATTGTGATAATTTAAATGATTACACAGGTTCTGGTACGGGTAGTACTATGGAGCAAGATGATGTTGATGCTGCACTTGCATCTGCGCAGGAGGCGTGTGATAATAATATCACGGTTTATTCTATTGGGTTTGGTGATTTATTAACTGTTGAGGGTCATGATGTTTTACGTCAGCTTGCATGTAATGAGTCTTTATATTATAGCACTACTGATATGGATGAGCTCGCAGATATTTTTAGAAATATTTCGAGTCAGATTTTGCTTCAGGCGAATTTTTCATCGCAAACAATTGAAGTTGTTGGCGATTTCGTTGAGTCTAATTTGAGTGTTGATTCTTATCTTGAAATTTTCTTTGATCCTTTCGAGTCTTCTGTTGATGTTGGTAAAATTGAGCTTTCATTTGAATCTGATCCTTTTAGTTGTGATGCTAGTATTTATATTCCATCTAATCTTGAAATTACTGATGCGAAGATTGCATCTTTCTCTGGTAATGAGTGGACTCGTAAATTAAATATTAAAAATGATGATTTTGATGAATTGGTGTATGATATTGATTTGTTTGGTTCTGATTATCCTGTTTTAGGTGATCCTTTTCAAATTCAAGTTCCGTCTGTTTTACTCATGCCTGGGCAAATTAATAATTTATCTATTGTTGTTGGTGATTCTCCCAGTAATATTTCTAGTTGTATGCCTTTTAACACTTTAATTTATACGGGGTTTATTAATTCGACGACGCCGAGGACTGATTCTTTGGAGTTCGCGGATGGTTGTCTTTGGAGTGTTGAAACTGCTGAGGGTACGTTTCTTGAACTTGATATTCCTGAGGATTATTCTGTGAGTGGTTCTAATAGGTGTTATTATAATTCATCAAGTGATTTCATTAATAACAAGCCATTTAATGATAAAGATGCGTATGATGTTGCGATGTTTAATTTGCTCAGGCAGCTTGATCCTGATGAGGCGGGTCGTATCATTGTTGATTTAGATGAATCTGATCTTGAAATTCAGTTAACTATTGTTGGTAGTATTCCTTATATGTGGGGGCCGAGTATTGCTGAAGTGGAGGTGAGACCTTGAATAAGAGGGGTTTTATTTATGTTATTTCGGCGGGGCTTTTAGTTTCTGTTTTGCTTATTGTTTTTTTTTCTATGCAAGATTTTACTTTTGATGAGTCTGTTTCATCTAAGCTTCGGCGTGTTGGTTTTGCTAATGATTTTGTTTCGGGGTTTAATCAAGATCTTGAGCGTGCTTTAAATATTGCATCTTTCAGGTCCATGGTTGCGCTAGAGGAGCATATTGCATCTACTGGTTCTTTTTTAAATGATACGGAGGCGTATTTTGTTGAAGTGTTAGAGTCTGGTTTAATTAATGGTTCTGCTTATCAAATCATGGATAATTCTTCGCTTTCAGTTTATCTTGAGCGTGTAAATATTATTGCGAGTAATTTTGGTATTGAAGTTGATGTTCAAATTAATGATATTGTGCTTGATCAATTTGATGCTTGGAATTTGTTTGTGTCAATTAATGCTTCTGTTTTAATTTTGGATACGACTGGGCTTGCTAATTGGTCTTATATTAGGGTGTATGAGTCTGTTGTGCCTATATCGAATCTTCGTGATCCGCTTTATACTGTATCTACGCGTAATCGTGTATCTAATACTGTTCGTGAGTTTAACAAATCTTTTTCAAGTTCTAATATTTCTAATTTCTTTGAATTCCTTGAAGGGTCTTATTATGTTGAATCTCCAAATGCTGCGCCAAGTTTCATTCAGCGTTTTAGTAATAATGTGTCTCCGAGTCCTTTTGGGATTGAGAGTTTGGTGGATGTTCTTGAAATATCTGATCAAGATCTTGATACATTTCCTAGTAGGGTTAAAATTGATTTTATTTACTTTAATGATTTATCTGTTCCAGAAACAGTTTGCGTGATTGGTGGTGTTCCTTCAGGTTATCATTTGATTCTGCCTAACTCTAGTGTGGATAAATTTGAATTAAATAGTTTTGTTATTGGTTGTTCTTAATTTTTTTTTGTTTTTGTTTAGTTTTTTTGTTCTTTTATTTTTTCTTATTTCTTATTTTTGTTTATTTTTTCTTATTTTTTATTTAAATAGCTCACTTTATTTAGGGTGGTGTTTTATTTCGAAAAGTATATAAGTGATAACTTTATTTATTATTTATAATTGAAGGGTTTTTTTATTTAAAAAAGAGGGTTTTTAGTATAAGAGGGGTTTGATGAAGAAGATTAAAACCGGTGCTGATAAATTAATTGATATTATTCAGGAAACTAATCGTATTAGTTTGGATGATGCCTCTAAAGCGCTTGGTGTTAGTGGTGAGCTTGTTTTGGAGTGGGCTGAGTTTCTTGAAAAAGAAAAACTTATCAGTATTGATTATTCTTTCTCTAAGGTTTTTTTCAAAACGAGGGTTATGTCGTCTAGTGATATCAAAAGTTCGGCTAAAGAAGTTGTTCATGAAAAGGATGCTTTTTTAAGAAAAGTTGAGTATGCTATTTCTTCTCTTGATAGGGAGTCTGTTAATTTTGATGAGATTAAAAAGAAGTTTAATAGTGTTCATGGTGATGTTAAGGAAGAGATTAAAACTGTTGAGCGTGAGCTCTCCGAGCTTGAAAAATATAATCAGTTAAAATCAAATATTGATAAGGATATTGAGGTTCAAAAAGATAAGTATGAGAAATTGCTTGATTTGCTCGCAGAAGATATTAAAGATTATGAAAAAGAATTTGTTGATTTGTATGCGAGGATTGTTGCTGAAAAAGAAAAAATTAATGAGCATAGATCTCGGTTAGTTTCGCTTTCGAATTCTCAAAAAGAAATTTCTGAGTCGATTAAGTCTGCTAATTCTGTGTTAATAAAACTTAAAGATGATTTGAGGGTGGAAGAAGGGGCTATGTCTTCTAGACTTAAGAGTTTTGATAAATTAAAAGTTGAATTTGATAATTTGAGTGATAAGATTATTCGTGAGAAAAAGCGCAAAATTTCTGATTTGTCTTCGTCTCTTGATAAGGAGTCTGCTATTTTGCGTGAGCGTCAAAATAAATTGTTTGATGATGCGCGTGCGAAAGCATCGAAGCTTGAGAGTTATGAGTCTTTGGGCAGGACTATTAAAAATAGTTTTGATGGTTTTTTCAAGAAAACTATTATTATATCGAAGAAGATGGATGAAATTGACTCGGATAAGGTTGACTTAAAAAAGAATTTGCTCGTGTTAAAACAAAAAGCTGAGGCTCTTGTTGTTATGTCGTCTAATGAATCGTTAAAAGAGCAGGCTGATGCGCTTGATTTGGAAATTAAAAAACAAGAGGAGGCTAAGCATAGGCTTATTGGTAAGATGCGGTCTTTACTCGATGATTTGAGGTTGTGATTTATATGGTTAAAAAAAGGGTTTCTTCTAAAAAAAATAAAGTTTCTACTAAAAGTTCAAGCAAAAATAAACTTGGGTCTGATGAGTGGACGGGTGAGGTTAATCATAAAGTTGATTCTCATAAAAATTTAAAAAGTGGCGTTGTTGATTCTGCACTTGATGATGGTTCTGAAAGTAAGGGTGCATCTGTATCGAGTAGTGGAGTTGGGACTAATAAATCTGATGGTGTTAAGTCTGCTATTGTAGATTCTTCTAATTCAGGTGAAAATAATGTATCTTCTAATGAAGGTGTCTCTCAAGGTGATTTAACTAAAGTGGATGCGGGGGGTATGTCAAAACCTGCTGATTCTGATTCTATGAAAGTTATTGATTATTATGATTATTTGGCTGATGGTATTACTATTAATATTGTGATTAAAAAGGTGCGTGGTGAATTTGTGCCTATTTATGATCTTGAAATATCTGCGATAAGTCCTACGACTGAAGTGATTTTAGAGGGTGTTCGTCAAGAGCTTATTCGTCGTGTGAATCTTGGTATTGCTGAGATTAATGATTATAAGAATGCGAATTTGGTTGAAGAAAAATTTGATCATATGATTCGTATTTTGATTCGTAAGTATTTTCCTGAAAGTGATGATGCTACTGAGAATTTTTTGTCAACGTATTTGAAAATGAAAAGTTTGGGTCTTGGCGCGCTTGAATTATTGATGGCTGATGAGCTTTTGGAGGAGATTGTAATTAATCAGGGCACGGAGCCGATTTGGGTTTATCATAAGCGTCATGGTTGGCTTAAGACTTCGGTTGTTTTAAAAGATGAGGAGCAAGTTAAGCATTATGCTAGTATTATTGGTCGTAAGGTTGGTCGTCAAATCACGGTTTTAAATCCTTTACTTGATGCTCATTTAAATGAGGGTGACAGGGTTAATGCGACGCTCTATCCTGTAAGTACTGCGGGTAATACTATTACTATTCGTAAATTTAGTAAAGATCCGTGGACTATTACTAAGTTCTTGAAAACTGAGACTATTTCATATAAGGCTGCGGCGATTATTTGGACTGCTATTCAATATGAGATGTCTGCGATTATTGCGGGGGGTACTGCGTCTGGTAAGACTTCTGCGCTTAATGTTTTTGCGGGGTTTTTTCCGCCTAATCAGAGGATTATTACAATTGAGGATACTCGTGAAATTCAGCTTCCGAAGTTTTTGCATTGGGTTCCTTTGAATACGATTTTGGCGAATCCTGAGGGTAAGGGCGAGATTACTATGCAGGATTTGCTTGTGAATTCTCTTCGTATGCGTCCTGATAGGATTCTTGTTGGGGAGGTTCGTCGTAGTAAGGAGACTGATACTTTGTTTGAGGCGATTCACACGGGGCACTCTGCGTATGCGACTTTTCACGCGAATAATGCGAAGGAGACTATTGAGCGTTTGACTAATTCTCCTTTGAATGTTCCTAAAATTATGTTGCCTGCTATCTCGCTTATTATTGTTCAGTTTCGTAATCGTAGGTCTGGTAAGCGTCGTACTTTTCAAATCTCTGAAATTACGTCTTCAGGTGATGCGAATGTTATTTTGCAGTATGATGCTAAAAAGGATGTTTTAGTTGAGGCGAATAAATCTTCTGCTTTCTTTGAAAACATTAAATTATTTACGGGGCTCGATGAGCGTGAGATTAATGCTGATTTGGATGAGAAAGTTAAGATTTTGAAGTACTTGGTCAATCATAACATTAACACTATTGATGGTGTTGGTCGTATTATGGCTGAGTATTATACTGATAGGGATAATTTGATGAAGTTTGTAAATAAAAATGAAGTGTTTAAGGATGATTAGTTTTTTTTGGGTGGGGGTTTGATTTTTGTGGATGTGAATAAATTATATGCTTGGCTTGCAAGGAAGAGTCCTGGTTTGAAGACTAAGTTGCAGCAGGCTGGTATTTATGATTCTCCTGAGGGGTATGTTAAAAAAACTGTGTTTAATTCTGTTTTGTTGGCTTTGGGTATTTGTTTTATTTTATTTATGTTTTTAATGTTGCCTATTGTTTTTTTATTTGTGCCAGTCATTGTTCCTTTGCTTTATTTTTATTTTATGGGTTATGTTGATGTTAAAATTGAGCAGATTAAAAAAGATATTGATAGGGAAATTATTTATGCGGGTCGTTTTCTTATAATTGAAATTGAGTCTGGTGTTCCGCTTTATGATGCTATTTATAATATTGAAAAGAATTATAGGATTATTGGTGCGTATTTTGGTGATATTGTAAATAAGGTTTATTTGGGTACGTCACTTGAGGATGCTATTAATGAGACTATGCTTATTACGCCGTCTAATAATTTGCGTAAGATTTTGTGGCAAATGTTAAATTCTATTAAGACTGGGGGTGATGTTGCGACTAGTTTGAATTCGGTTATTGATCAAATTATGAAAGAGCAAAAAATTAGTGTTCAAGATTATGGTAAAAAATTAAATCCTCTTGCGATGTTTTATATGATGGTTGCGATCATTGTGCCTTCTTTGGGTGTTACTATGCTTGTTGTTTTGGCGACGTTTTTAGGTCTTCAGATTGGTTTGCCTATTTTGCTTGTTATTGCTTGTTTGCTGGGGTTTGTTCAGTTCATGTTTTTGAGTATTATAAAATCTGCGAGGCCGAGTATTAGTTCATAAAAATGCAAAAGAAAAAAAATAATCTGGATGGTGAAAAAAAATCTAAGAAGATTAAAAGTAAATTTGATAAGACTAAAAGAGCGCAGAGGCGGTCTATTCAAAAGATTTTATCTGAGTTCTTAGTTAAGGCGGGTAGTGATGAGTCTCCTAAAGATTTGCATAAAAAAGTTGTTATGATTTCGCTTGTGCTTTGCGGGGTGTTGTCTTTAGTTATTGTTGTTATGGGTGTTTTTGCTAGTACTAGTTTTATTCAGATTTTTTCTATTTTGTTTCTTATTTGGACTTTGTTTCTTGTTGCTTTTTATTTGGTTTCTTTACTTTTTGTATTTTTTTATTTTGATTATCGTATTTATCAAAGAACTAAGGAAATAGAGGAGGTACTTCCTGAGTTCTTGCAACTCACGTCTGCAAATATTAGTGCGGGTATGACTATTGATAGGGCGCTGTGGTTTGCTGTTCGTCCGAAATTTGGTGTTCTTGCAAAAGAGATTGAAGAAGTTGCAAAATCTAACATTGCGGGTGATGATCTTGAAAAGGCTTTGCTTGACTTTGCAAACAAATATAGGTCTGATACTCTTCGTGAGGCGATTAATTTATTAATTGAAGGTATGCGTGCGGGTGGTGAGATTGGTTATTTGCTCAATCAAATATCTGCGAATATGCAAGATATTAAGCTTATGAAGCGCGAGATTAGTTCGAGTGTTACGACGTATGTTATTTTTATTACGGCGGCCGCGATTATTGGTGCGCCTTTGCTTCTTGCGCTTAGTGGTCAGCTTCTTGTTGTAATTTCTTCTTTAACTGCGGGTCTTGAGATGTCTGCGGGTGATGGTGCGAGTAGTATGTTCTCTATGGATTTATCTGGTGAGAGTATTTCTCTTAGTGATTTTAGGGTCTTTGCGTTTGTCATGCTTTTTTTCTCATCTACCTTCTCTGCGTTAATCATTGGTGTTATTCGTAAGGGTTCGCCTAAAGAGGGGTTGAAATTTATTCCGGCATACATTGCTATCTCGTATGTGTTATACTTCCTAGCTGATTGGGGTTTTAGCTCATTGCTTGGTGGTATTTTCTAGTTTTTTCATGTTTTATAGTATTCTTTTAATATATTTGAGTATGTTATTGTTGTATGGGGGATATCTTAGCTTTATATCTGGCCATATCTTTGTGTGTAGTATGCTTTTCTCGTAGGTGAATGCGTCAAAGCTTTTGTCTTTATGGTATCTGCCCATTCCGCTTTTACCTATTCCGCCAAATGGTAAATTGGGGTTTGCAATATGCATCATTGTGTTGTTTATGCATCCGCCTCCGAATTTTTCGTTTAGTATTTCTTGTTTTATTTTTTTATTATTTGTAAATAAGTATAGTGCGAGTGGTTCTGGGTTTTTGCGTATTATGTTTTTTGCATCATTTATTGTTTTATAGGTTAGTATGGGTAGTATTGGTCCGAATATTTCTTCTTGCATAATCTTCGCGTTTTCTTTTGGTTTGATTAGGGTTGGTTCAATTTTTAATTCATCATCAAACGCTTTTCCGCCTACTATTATCTCGTCTTTATCTAAATAAGCTTTGAGTCGCAAGTATGCGGGGTCATCAATTATTTTCGCGATGTCTTCCTCGCCTTTGGGGTGGAATTCTTTTATTGTTTTTTTTAGTTCTTCAATTAATTTTTTCTCTATTATTTCATCTACGAGTAAGTAGTCTGGTGCGATGCATGTTTGTCCTGCGTTAAAATACTTTGATGAGATTATTCTTCGCGCAGCTATTTTTAGGTTTGCATCTTGCGCGATTATGCATGGGCTCTTTCCGCCTAGTTCAAGTGTTGTTGGTGTGAGTGTTTTTGCTGCGGCTTTTGCAATCAGTGTTCCTATTTTTGTGCTTCCTGTAAAAAATATTTTATCGAACTTTATTTCATCAATCACATCAGGTATTATTCGATCGCCTCGCGTCTCAAGCATAATTACTTCGTCTTCTCTAAATGTTTCATTAATTATTTTAGTGATTATCCTCGTCGTGTTCGCACTCTTATTTGATGCTTTAACTGCTACGCGGTTTCCTGTTGCATACGCCGCGATTAGTGGTGTGAGTGTTAATTGGAAAGGGTAGTTCCATGGTGCAAGTACAAGTACAAGTCCGTAGGGTTCTTTTTTTATTATGCTTCGCGATCTAAATAATGTAAGGGGTGTTCTAACTTTTTTATTTGCAAGATACTCAGTGATATTATTGATTGTGTAATTGAGTTCTTTGAGTGTGAATAAATAATCGCTTGTGTATGCTTCAAATAATGGTTTATCGAGATCATTTTTTAATGCAGTCATAATTTCTTTTTCATGTCGTGTTATTTTTGATTTAAGTTTTTTAAGTGTTTTAACTCGAGTTTGTATTGGTATTATTTCATTTGTTAGTGTTTTTTCTTTTAGAACTTTTAATTTATCAATTTCATTCATATAACTCACCTATCTCAATTTAGGGGTAATTAGTATTTTTATTTAAAAATCATGTTTTTGTATTATTTTAGTTTCTTGTTTGTTTCTTGTTCAAGTATTTTTTCTTTCATGTATATTTATATATTGTCTCTTATTTGCATAGTTTATGTTAGTTAAAACTATTTCAAAGGAGGCGACTTGTCGATTTATTGAAAAAAAATCATCTTTCACCGCGTACTTATTCAAGGTATCTTCTGAGGCGGAGTGCAAAGAAAAGCTTTTGTTTTTGCAAAACAAGCATAAAGATGCAAATCATATTCCTTTCGCATACAGGTTGCACGTTGCAGGTTCTTTAATTGAGCGTTTTAGTGATGGTGGTGAGCCTTCTAAAACTGCGGGTTTTCCTTTGCTTAAAATATTGAGGCAAGAAGATCTTTTAGGTGTTGCTGTATTTGTTGTGCGTATCTTTGGCGGTATAAAACTTGGTCCTGCGGGTTTGATGCGTGCATTCTCTCAGAGCTTGAGGCTTGCTTTAAATGATGCAGGTATTTTAGAAGAAGAATTATCTTCATCTCACAACGTAGAGGTTAGTGTAGATAAAATTGCTGTTGTTGAGTCTTTGTTCAAATCAAATAAAATTGAGTATTCTATTGCGCCTAGCGGTGAATCTTTACTTATTTCATTTAAGATTCCGTATTCGAAGAATTTTTTGCTTGATGATTTATTGCGTTTAGCTAAGTGATTTGTTAAAATAATGTGTTGTAGTGGTGAATGGGTTTTTGTTTTTTTCCTTACGTTTTATTAGTTATCCTTTTTTTCTTATTTTTTTAGGTTATATAAAGTATATTCGCGGGTGGCATTATAGAAATATTATTAAGATTTTAATAATGATGCTATCTTGCGCAGTCATAGATCAAACATCTGTGGTGTGTAGGGCTCGGTTCAAATGTCTAAATAATATGAAAACGGAGCATAGCATCATTAAGATTTTATTGATTTAAAAAGAATTTCTATGAGGCCTCGTGGGTAGTCGCATGTTTTAAAACAGCTTTTTAAAGCCTAGTCAAACTTTGTTTGACGCTGTATATAACACGTAAAAATCAAACAACAATATGAAATTTTTTGAAATGTAATTTTAAAGTTCGAAAATGTATGATTTTCGCTTGTAATTAAACTTTGTTTGATTTTTCTTGTATGTTGCTCTTCGAAACATATTTATACTAATTATTCTTTCAATGAATTATTAATTGTGAAGTGTTATTTTTTTAATTATTTTTATGTAAATTTTTATGTGAATATTTTGTTTTTAAAAAAGAGGGGTTGATGAACTTGAAAATTGTATTTTTTGACTTAGAAGAATGGGAGATTGATTATTTAAAGAAGAGAATTATTGGTCATGATGTTCGGTATTATCGCGAGGGAATAAAGCAGGTACCTATTGGTGATTTTAAAGATGCTGATATTATTGGTGTTTTTGTTTTTTCTCCTGTTTTAAAAGACGTTCTTGATTTTTTACCTAATTTGAAATATATTATGACTATGAGTACTGGTTTTGATCATATTGATTTAGAGGAGTGTGCGAGGCGTAATATTCAGGTTTGTAACGTTCCATCTTATGGGGAGAATACTGTTGCTGAGCACGCGTTTGGTTTAATTTTGAATCTTTCAAGAAATATTCATAAAGCCTATACTAGGACTTTGCGTGATGAGTTCTCGTTTGAGGGTTTGATTGGTTTTGATTTGAAAGGTAAAACTTTGGGTGTTCTTGGAACGGGGAAGATTGGTCGTAATTTGATTCGTATGGCGAAGGGGTTTGATATGAATGTTGTGGCGTATGATCCCTTTCCTAATTATGATTTGTGTTCGTCTCTTGGTTTTTCGTATGTCTCTTTTGATGATTTGCTTAAGTCCTCTGATGTTATTTCGATTCATGTTCCGTTAAATAGGCATACTTTTCATTTAATTAATGATGAGACTATTTCAAAGATGAAACGTGGTGTGTTAATTATTAATACTGCGAGGGGCGCGATTATTGATACGCATGCGTTAATCAAAGGTCTTGAGTCTGGTCAGGTTGGTGGTGCGGGTCTTGATGTTCTTGAAGGGGAGTTGTTGATTAAAGATGAGAAAGAAATGGTTCACTCTCTTAGTGCTCTTCCTCGTGAGCAGATGCGTCTTTTGCTTGAAAATCATGCTTTGATGAAGATGTCGAATGTTATTGTCACGCCTCATTTGGCGTTTTATAGTAAAGAGGGGCTTATTAGGATTTTGAATACTACGCTTGATAATCTATTTGATTATCTTGAGCATCGTGGTTTGAATAATCTTGTTAAATAATTTTTTCTTTTTCTTTTTTTTTCGTAATTTTTTCAGTTTATCTTAAGAAGTATTTATATTGTAGTTAATGTTGTGTATTTTTATGAGTAAAATTAAAAATGAATTGTTTGGTGTGTTGAGGCGGAATTCTCGCATGAATATTTCTGAATTTTCTAAGTTGAATAATTTTCCTTTAAAAAAGAGTCATTATGAGTTTTCTAAATTAAGAAAAAATATTTCTCGTTTTGTTCCTGTTTTAAACTTTGAGAAACTCGGGTTTTTGAGGAGTATAATTTTATTTGATGATGCGACTGTTGGTCTTAAGATAGCATCTACTATGTCGTCTTTTTCTGTTAATAATTCTATTAGATTAGATTCTGGTTTGTTTGTTGAGTATGTTTTTTTCTCTGTTGAAGAAAAAGAGTTATTTATTGCATCTTTAATTAAAAAGAATGTTTCTTTTAAGCATTTCGCTGTTGATTGTATTTTAAAACAAGAAGGATTTATTACGGATTGGATTTAATGTCTTGCTTCTTTGCAGCGTTTGCGATTATAATTTGTAATTGATAAGAAAATTCGCTAGCGAGAATTCGCATCAGTACTTCGCGGCTCTGTTGCGCGTGATAGTGAATTTTAGGATTTTCGCTTTATTTTATAAATTATCTATGTTATTTTTTTATTCAATTAGAAATAAGTGTATGCTGCTAATAAGTTCATTGCTTAGCATATTTGTGCCGTGTCCTTTATTTTCAAGATATATTGCTTCTGCGTGCGGGCATTTTTTTTCTATTTCTTGAACGCTTTTATATGAATATGTGTCTTCTTTGCTAACTATTAAGAGTGTTTTTGTATCTTTAATTATAAGTTCTATTCCTTTGTAATTTAGGCCTGGTGAGAGTAGTATTGTTTTATCTGTTTTGTTCTTCGCGGAGTGGTTTTGTGCAAGATTTGCACCTATGCTTGCTCCGATTAAGCTTATATTTTGTTCTTTGAATCCTTCTTTTTTAAGAAAATTCATTGCGCATTCAACATCTTCTCTCATGCTTTTAAATTCTTTTTCGCTATAAGTTGTGTAATTGCCTGTGCTCTCGCCGTGTCCTCTAAGATCTATTGCGAGTATGCTGTGGTGAGTCATAATTGTTTCAATTAATTGTATCCAAGAGGTTTTATCTTTTGAGAATTGATGTAGTAGTAGTGCACATTTAGTATTTTGTGTGTGGAAATAATTGCCTTGAAGAACTTGCCCGTCTTTTGTTGTGAGGGTTATTTTTTCAGGTTTTATTTTCATGTGTGTCTCCTGTGGTGGGAATTTAAAAAGTTGGTGCCTCAGCAGTTACTCTTGTTCATCATCTTATTCAGCCGGGAATAACTTCATCATTAGCATATTTTGGTAATGTATTTGTTTTAATAAAATTTGTTATTAATAACTAATAATGGTTGTGGGGTTATTTTATTTTTGTTGTGGGGTTATTGTTGTGAGGTTATTTTATTTTTGTTGTGGGGTTATTGTTGTGGGGTTATTTTATTTTTGTTGTGGGGTTATTTTATTTTTGTTGTGGGGTTATTGTTGTGGGGTTATTGTTGTAGGTTTACTTTATATATTTTTGCGCCTTTAACGAAAAGTATTATAAATGATTCTTTTTTTCTTATCTTTAAATAATTTTTATGAAGTAAGGTGGTTTTAATGGGTAAAAATAAGAACAAACCTAAAAAAGTCAGTGTTAAAAAAGAACGTTATGCTAAATTTAGAAAAGAAAAGCCGGGCGCATTAAATATTGCTATGCCTGATTTATCTGAAGAGCAAGTTAAACAAAAAAGAGAAGATGAGACTAAGATTGATAAGTTTTTAAGATTTAATCGTAATCCTCATCCGACTGAAATTGTTGAGAGACGGGCTAAAAGTAAGCGTTAATTTTTTTATTTTTTATTTTTTATTTCTTATTGTTTATATTTGGTATCTGCATTTAAAGTTCTAGGGTTATAAGTATTAGGGTGGTTGCTTAAATTACGAGCGGAAGAAATCCTCAATTTTTTGTGCGGGGCAAAAAATTATCGCCTTTAAGATGAAGATGAATTACTTTGCTAATTTGCTAAAGTTCGAGTTGGTTGAATCCTTGTTTTTTAGCGTTAGCTAAAAAGTTAACTGAAGGTTAATCCTTTAGGGCGGGGACGTGCCTTCTAACTTTTTCAAGTTATTTGCAGATGCATACGCAGATGCATACATTTAAAAATCATTTATTTTTCTTGTATTTTTATGGCATTTGATAAAAGTTTAGATAAGGAATTGTTTGGTGAAACTGTAGAATT
>JBKHAC010000015.1:0-24031 GCA_046543095.1 Candidatus Woesearchaeota archaeon
CATTTTCTTGTGTGTATTCGGTGTATTTGTCCCATACTTGCATTTTGAGTTCTGGATGCGCCCCGTGTGGGTTATTGGTAACTCTCCCTGATATAGTGATAGGATCTTGCGCAGTAGCTGTTAGCATAGTCGCTGTAAGAAGTGTTGTTGCGAGGAATTTCGCAGTGTATGTTTTTGGCCTGCTGGCTACATTGTTAAAGAAGTTTTTTACTTTCGATGTTGTATTAAGCAAGGATTCGAGGTTCATTAGTGCATATTAATAGTTTCAAATATATAAAACTTTCGCTCGTAATTACTAATTAGTGGTTAAATAATGTTTTTTTGGTGGGGTGGTTTGATTTTAAGAAAGTTTTATATTGCTTTTGTTGTTTTATTGGTTTTATGGCAAATTATGAATCAGTTACTGATGAGGGAAAATGTATTTTTTGTGAAATTATTAAAGGTAATATTGATACTCCTGGTATTTTTTGGGAGAACGATGAATTTATGGCTTTTTTGTCTACGTGGCCTAGTGTTGAGGGGTTCACGGTTGTTGTTCCCAAAAAGCATTTTGGTAGTGATTGTTTGGCTTTGCCTGATGATGTTTTACAAAAATTTATTTTAGCTTCGAAGCAGGTTTCTAAAGTTTTATTAAATTATTTTGATGATGTTGGTCGTGTTGGTTTGATTATGGAGGGTACTGGTGTTGATCATGCGCATATAAAACTTATTCCTATGCATGGTACGGGGCATAATGAGGCGTGGTGTTTGGAGGCAGTATTTGTGTGATAGGACTGATTATTTTGAGAAATATGAAGGGTATTTAAGTTCTAATGATGGTCCTAGGGCTGATCCTGAAAAATTGAGGGGGTTAGCGTTAAATCTTAAAAAATCCATTTAGTTAATCATTTTGTATCTTATTTCTTTTACTCTCTCTTGTATGTATTTTTCTTTAATTAAGTCTTTAATTAATTGTTCTGGTTTTGTGTATTTTCTTTTTATATTTGCACACAGAAATCCTTTTTTTTCGAATGTTTCTTTATGTTTTGCATTAAAAGATTCGCAGTGTTTCTTTGAAGTTAAGGGTGGGCCTTGGATAAATTTTTTTTCTTGGAGTTCTTCGTCATCTAGTAGTATGTATGCTTTTGCGTTGCTATCAAAGTCCCATTCGAATTGTTTTATTTTGAAATCTTTATTTTTTAATTCGTAAATAATGTGCTCTAGTGCTTTTAGCACTTTTGCGCCTGCGATATCTTTGCTATTTTTTTGTGGTTTAATTGTGAGTTCAAATAATTCTCCGCTTTCTTTGTTTTGTGTTATTAGTTCTTTGGCGCTTTTTTTTATGAAAAATTCTTTGTTTGGATCTTTTAAAAATTCTTTTGCTCGCATAACAAATGTATTGAAGCATTCATGTGATAGTGCTGCTGCTGCATTTCTATTTTCTTGCATGGGGTCTACTATTATTAGTGGGCCTTGTGTTTTTGCGCGGTCAAGTTCCATTAGTGGATCTTTTAACTTTTTGTCTATGTCTATTATTACTTTATTGTTCCATTTTTGTGTTGCTTTTAAAACATTTAGGAATGATTTGTATTTGATTACAAGTAAGTCTACGATGTGTCCGCTAAAGCCGTTTATGTAGCTCTCTGCGCCGTATACTCTGTTGGCTTTCAAGAATTTTTTAAGTAATCGAACATCGTCTTCAAGTCCTGCGCCGTTTTCTTTAAAATATTTTACGTGCATAGGTGACATGTCTATAACATTATCTGCATCTTTTATGCATTTAACATCTAGTACGGGTACAAGTTCGAAAAGTATTTCGTCGTGTATGTGGTAGTAATCTCGTGATCCTTTTACGCGTTCATATTTATAATTTGTAATTGCTAATTGAAGTATCTCTGATATGTCGCATCCTTTGTATTTAAAATCAAATTTTATGAATATATCTGCATCAAAATCTCCTTTGAGGTGTGTGTTTTTTGCCATGCTTCCGCCGAGTGTGGCTTTTGCTAGTATTTTTTTTTCTTTGAGTGTCTTATTTATTTTTTCAATGAATCTCTCAGTTATTATTATTGGTTTATTATCTGGTTTTATTTCTTGTAGTACTTCTTCTAGAATTTTTTTTATATCTTTTATCATTATAATTTAAATAGTGTGTATTTAATTAAAAACTTTATGTTATATTAGTTTGCGACATTAATAAAGTAGAATACCTAAACGAGTTTTCGATTTACAAATAAAACTTCACTAGACTCGGTATTAAATACTAATTAAAAAACGATACTCGTTGCATTATACAATACTTTTGTCGCTAACTATATTTCTTTTAGAAGTCTTATGTTGTGTTTTTAATTTTTTTTTATTCTTTGATTATTCCAAAGCCTATTAATCTAAATCTTGTGCCTACTTTTCTGCTTGCGCTAACTCTTGCGCCGACTTCTGCGCAAACTGGGAGTCTGAGTCTTAAGGTTGCAATATTTTTTCCAAGGTCTATTACTTGTCCGACTGTTGCAGCTGAGTTTACATTAAGCATGAGTACTTCGCCCATTCTAATTGGTTGTACGTCTAGGTCTTGTTGGCTTCCGACTACTCTTTTAAGTAGGTTCATTTCAAGTTTTATTGTTGTCCATACAGGTGGTAGTTTTCCGGGGAGTCCTACTATGTTTCCGACGAGGTGGTCTGATTTTACTATGCTTGGGTCAAGTGAGGTCATAATGCCTATTGAGCCTCCTGGGGTTATTTCGTTAACACTTTCGCCTCCGCTTGTAATGCTAATTATTTTTGCAGTTATTGGTTTTGTTACTAGTTGGTTTTGTTCTTCAAGTATTCGTCCAGGTTTTATCTCTAGTCTATCGCCTACTTTTAGTGCGCCTTGTACTAGTGCGCCTCCGAGTATGCCTCCTGTAATTTTTTCTACTTGGCTTCCTGGTTTGTTTATATCAAATGATCTTGCAACTAAAAATAGTGGGTCTTTTGTTTTATCTTTTTTTGGTGTTGGTATTATTTCTTGTATTGCTTTAATTAAGAAGTGGATGTTTGCGCCGTGTTGTGCGCTTATTGGGATTATTGGTGCTTCTGCATAATTTGTATCTTTTAAGAATTCTTTTATTTGTGCGTAGTTTTTCATTGCACGTTCATTGTCAACTAGATCTATTTTGTTTTGTGCTATTACAACATTTTTTATGCCTGCCATCTCGAGCGCCATTAAATGTTCTCTTGTTTGTGGTTGTGGGCAGACTTCGTTTGCTGCAACAAGTAGTATTGCGCCGTCCATGACTGTGGTTCCTGCAAGCATTGTTGCCATAAGTGATTCGTGTCCTGGTGCGTCGACGAAGCTAACTTTTCTAATTGGGTTTGTTTGTGTTTCTTTGCAATCGTGGCATTTTTCTTTTACTGTATATTTATTGCAACTTGGACATTCATAAAATATTGTGTCTGCATATCCTAGTTTTATTGTAATTCCTCTCTTCATTTCCTCTGAGTGTGTGTCTGTCCATTTTCCTGAAAGTCGCTCTGTTAAAGTTGTTTTTCCATGATCGACGTGTCCGACTAAGCCTATATTTATTTCTGGTTGTATTAATTTAGGAGTTTTATCTTTAGAATCTTGTATTTGTTTGTTTTCAGTTGTATTTGTTTGTGTTGTAGTTTCTTGTTTTGTTGTTTGCTTTGCTACTTTTTTTGTTGCTTTTTTTGTTGTAGTTTTAGCTGTTTTTTTAACTACTTTTTTCACTGCTTTTGTTGTTGCTTTCTTCTTTGTATCTGTTGCCATGGAGTTATAGGAACGAGTGACTATTTATAAATCTTTACACCCTTTGACCTCGTAGAATTGATATTTATTTAAAAAAATTAATTGAACTTGGATTTGGGTTTGTAATTGGGGTTGTGACTAAATTTATATCTTGTATCTAATTTGTATGTTTTTTTAGTGTTTGTTTATTATATTCAGTTTTTAGGTTTTTTATTATGTGAATTTATTTTTCTTTACTTGGAAATCGTGCGAAACATTTTTAAACTTTACACTTGTTAGTTTATTATGGTGTTTTTAAGAAAAGTCAATATTCATAGTCAAGATTATTATTATTTATTTCATACTAATTCCAATCCGTTTCGTAAATATAAGAAATATATTGGTAAAACTAAGCCTTCATCATCTGAGCTTAAAAATTTAAAAAATGAGTTTCTTGAATTTATAAAAATGAATCCTGATACTCAAAGTTTAAAAGATAAAAATATTATTGCTCTGCTTCAAGAAATTCAAGAATCTAATAAATATGTCAGTGAGGAATCTATTTTGCGTTTATCAAAAGAACTGAGCATTCCGTCTGTTGAGCTTTATGGTGTTTTAACTTTTTATTCTCAGTTTAAATTGAAAGAGCCTGGTAAAAATCATATTTGTGTGTGTCGTGGTACTGCCTGTCATGTTAAGAAATCTGATGAGCTTTTGAAAACTGTTGAGGATGTTTTAAAAATTAAAAGTGGTAATACTACTGAGGATAAGAATTTTTCTCTTGAAGCTGTTAATTGTATTGGTGCGTGTGCGAAGGCGCCTGCGATTATGATTAATAAAAAGGTGTATGGTGAACTTGATAGGGACAAAACTAAAAAGCTTATTTTGAAATTAAAAGCAGAAATTGGAAAAAGGGGGCTTATGGGGGAAAAATGATTCATCCAAAACAAAAAATTGAGGAACTTGCACTTGAAGGTAAGGTGGATTTATCTAAAAATAAAATAAATGTTGGACTTGCTACTTGTGGTATTTCTGCAGGAGCTATGCCTGTATTTGATGCTTTGAAGTCGGCTAATTTGTCTTTTGATGTTGATAAAGTAGGTTGTATTGGTATGTGTTATGCTGAGCCTTTAGTAACTGTTATTGAGGGTTCTAAAAAAACTATTTATGGTTATGTAACTGAGGATAATGTTCAAGAATTAATTGAGCATATTAGGGAAGGTAAAATTTTTGAAAAATTGTTTCTTGCTCATGATATATCTGAATTGGAGTTTTATAAAAATCAAAAGCGTCTTGTTATGAATAATTGTGGTATTATTAATCCTTATCGCTTAAATCATTACTTATCGTTTGGAGGTTATAGTGGGTTAATTAATGCTACATCTAAAAAGCCTCTTGAGGTTGTTGAGGATATTAAAAAATCAGGTCTGAGAGGTAGAGGTGGCGCGGGGTTTCCGACGGGTCTTAAATGGTCTTTTTTAGCAGATAAACCTGGTTTGAAATACTTAATTTGTAATGGTGATGAGGGTGATCCTGGTGCGTTTATGAATCGTACTTTAATGGAGAGCGATCCTTTTAAAATAATTGAGGGTATGACTATTGGTGCATATGCGACTGGTTGCACTGAGGGTATTATTTATACTAGGGCTGAGTATCCTTTGGCGATTAAGATTTTGCAAAATGCTATTAATATTGCATATAAGTATAATTTGCTTGGCTCAGATATTTTAGGTGTGCCTAATTTTAATTTTGATCTTAAAATTCAGGAGGGTGCTGGTGCATTTGTTTGTGGGGAGGAATCTGCTTTAATAAATTCTCTTGAAGGTAAGAGGGGTCAGCCTAATCCTCGTCCTCCCTTTCCTGCGCAGAAGGGTTTTAGGGGGTTGCCGACGCTTGTAAACAATGTTGGTACTTGGGGTCATGTTACAACTATAATGAATATTTCGCCTTCAGAGTATATTAAATTTGGTACTGAGAAAACTAAAGGTACGAAAATTATTTGTTTAACGGGTAAAATTAATCGTACAGGTGTTGTTGAAGTTCCGTTTGGCATTCCTCTTCGTGATCTTGTTTTTAGTATTGGAGGGGGTATGGTTGATAATACTAAATTTAAAGCTTTACTCTCGGGTGGGCCTGCTGGTGGTTTTTTGCCTGCAGATAAATTGGACACACCTCTTGATTATGAGTCTTTAAGTGCTCTTGGTACAATTATTGGTTCGGGGGGTTTTATTGTTGCTAATGATAAATCTTGTATTGTTAATATTGCAAAGTTTTTTATTGATTTTACTCAGCAAGAGAGTTGTGGTAAGTGTACTCCTTGTCGTGAGGGTTCTAAGCGTTTGCTTGAACTTTTAACTAAGGTGACTAGGGGCACGGCGTCAAAAGAAGATATTAGTAAAATTGAAGAATTGTCTAATTTTATTATGGATTCTGCTCTTTGTGGTCTTGGTCAAAATGCTGCTAATCCTGTTTTGTCGAGTCTTAAAAGTTTTAAAGAGGAGTATGATTTGCATATTGTTGATAAGAAGTGTCCTGCACATGTATGTGAGAATTTACTTACATACACAATTAATAATAAATGTATTGGTTGTGGTAATTGTAAGCGTCATTGTCCTGTTGCAGCTATTTCAGGTGAGCCTAAAGCGCAACATGTAATAAATCAAGATACTTGTATTAAATGTGGTGCGTGTTATGATGCTTGTGCATTTGAATCAATTAATAGGGTTTAAATTATTAGGTTAAAAAAATGGTTGATATTAAAATTAAAATAAATGGGAAAGAGGCTGCTGCAAAAGTAGGTGAGCGTTTAATTGATGTGCTTGAGAGGAATAAAGTAATTGTTCCGACTCTTTGTAAAAATAAGCATTTAGATCCTGCGGGTGCGTGTAGGCTTTGTGTTGTTGAAGTTGAGGGTGCGTCTAAGCTTCAGGCTTCTTGTACGACGCCTGTGCGCGCGGATATGAGTGTTTTGACGCATACGCCGAGAGTAATTAAATCGAGACGTGTTAATATTGAGTTGTTGCTTGCAAATCATAATAAGGATTGTACTAGTTGCGCTCAGAATCTTAATTGTAAACTTCAAAAGTATAGTGAGGATTTAATGATTGATGAGATTCGTTTTGAGGGTGAGAGAAGAATATCTGAGCCTGATAATTCTAGTATTTCTATTAAAAGAGATAATTCTAAGTGTGTTCTTTGCGGGCAGTGTTATAGGGTTTGTAATCAAATTCAAACTGTTTATGCCATTAATCAACTAAATAGGGGTTTTCACACTAAGATTGCTCCGCCGTTTAATTTATCTATGTCTGAGAGTTCTTGTGTTAATTGTGGTCAGTGCGTTATTGCTTGTCCGACGGGTGCTTTATCTGAGCAGAATAATGTTCGTGAAGTTGCTGATGCTCTCGCGTCAAATAAGATTTTAATTGCGCAAACTGCGCCGTCTATTCGTGCAACGCTTGGTGAATTATTAGGTTTTAAGGCAGGGACTCTTGTCACGGGTAAGATGGTTTCTGCTTTAAGGGAGCTTGGTTTTAATAAAGTGTTTGATACTGATTTAGCTGCAGATATCACTATTGTTGAAGAGGCGACTGAGTTTGTTAAGCGTTTTAAAAGTAAAAAAGACTTGCCTATGATTACAACTTGTTGTCCTGCGTGGATTAAATTTGCTGAGCAGTATTTTTTTGAACAATTGAATCATATGTCTTCTTGTCGTAGTCCTCAGGCTATGTTGGCGTCTTTAATTAAAACTTATTATGCTGAAAAAAATAAACTTAAGCCTGAGGATATTGTTCTTGTTGATATTATGCCTTGTACTGCTAAAAAATATGAAATTAATCGTCCTGAATTTTTGGGTGAGGCTGATTTTGTTCTAACAACTGTTGAGCTTGCACGTTTAATTAAGCAATATAATATTAACTTTGCGGAGCTTCCTGATGGTGAATTTGATAATCCTTTAGGTGAGAGTTCTGGTGCAAGTGTTATTTTTGGTAGGTCTGGTGGTGTTATGGAGGCTGCGCTTAGAACTGCTGCTGATTTCATTACTGGTAATGATTTAAAAAATATTGAATACACTAAGATTCGTGGTCTTGAAACGGCGAAAGAGGCAACACTTAAAATTGGTGGTGAGTCTGTTCGTGTATGTGTTGTTCACACTTTAGGTGAAGCTAGACGTATTATGAATCAAATTCGTGAGGGTTCGAGTCCTTATGATTTTATTGAGATAATGGCGTGTTATGGTGGTTGTGTTGGTGGGGGTGGTCAGCCTAGGTATGATGCTGATGAAATACTTAATTTGAGAGCTAAGGCTCTCGCTGTTGAAGATGAAAATAAATCTATTCGTAAATCTCATCTAAATCCTTCTTTAATTAAGCTTTACAAGGATTATCTTGGTGAGTTTGGTGGTAAGAAGGCTCATAAATTGCTGCATACATCTTATGAGGAGAAAGAAGCCATATAATGAATTATATATTGTTTTTTATTAAATTTGATTCTTTTTGTTTTGTTTTTCTAATTATTTTTTCATAATTTTTTGATAATCTTCCTAGAAAAGTTTATAAAGCAATTATTAATTCTTTGATGATGCGGGGCCGTGGGGTAGCTTGGTTAACCTTTTAGGTTTGGGACCTGAAGCCCCCGGTTCAAAAATGTATGAACAGTGATTGTTGACATTTGAAAGTCCGGGCGGCCCCATTTTATAATAATTTATGAGGCTAAAATGGTAAAAAAAACTAATTTAACAACAAAAAGATTTGGTCCTAGGTATGGTAGGACTGTGAAGCAGAAAGTAGCAAAAATTGAGGCTTTGGCAAAGAAATCATATAAGTGTCCTTTTTGTAGTGCGCCTAAGGTTAAAAAGCAGGCGGCAGGCATTTGGGAGTGTGGTAAGTGTGGTAAGGTGTTTGCAAGTAAAGCTTACACTGTTGATAAAGCTATTTACTCGAAGAAGTAAATGAATTGAGGGGTTTTTAAGTAAAAAATGTCAGAATATGTTTGTTTTAATTGTGGTAAAACTCTTACAAATGAGCACATTAGAAAAAGAGTTAGGTGCCCTTATTGTGGTGCTAAGATTATGTTTAAGAAGCGTTCGCTTTCAACTATTGTTGATGCTATTTAAAAATGTTTAAAGCAACTATTGTTGTCTCTGAGGGCGCGGGTGATTTAGAAAAATTGTTCTCATTTGAAGATAAGGTTTTTCAAAATGAACGTGCAAGTTACAAGACAAGTCTTGAGGGGGGTGTTTTGACTTTTTTTGTTGAGGCTCGTGACTCTGTTGCTCTTAGGAGTGTTTTAAATACTATTTCGAAGCTTTTGAGTGTTTATGAGAAGTCAGGTGTGGTGTTAGGTAAAAATGAGTGATTTGAATTTAAAAATTAATAATTTATCTGCACTTGAGCAGAATCTTCAACATTTAATTAGTAAAAAGAAGACTTTTCAAAATGAACTTTTAGAAGTTGAATCTGCTCTATCTTCTCTATCTGATTCGTCTTTTAAAATTATTGGTAATTTCATGTTTAAGAAAGATTCGGGTGTTATAAAAAAGGAGCTTGAGGAAAAGATGGGTTTGCTTAATGTGCGTATTAAATCTTTTGAGCGTGAAGAAGCGGATTTAGAATCTAAATTTAAGAATTTGCAAGATGAGGTTTTGCAGAATTTATCTAAAAAAAAGTAAGGTAAGAAGGTGATTTATATGGATGAGTTAAACCAGGTGTTAGATTTACTTGAGGAATTGCAGGAGGATACGTCTGTTTCAAAAAATGTTAAATTAAAAATTCAGTCTATGCGTCAAGAATTAAAGGAGGCTAGTAAGGATAACTTGTCTTTGATTGTAAACAAGATTTTATCTGATCTCGAAGAATTATCAAGTGATGTTAATATTCCTATGTTTGTAAGGACGCAGATTTGGAGTATTACTAGTTTATTGGAATCTTTATCTTAGAGGTGAATAATAACTTTTATTAAGTTGTTGTATTTTATATTATTTATTATGACTATTAGTATGAATTATAATAGGGGTAAATTAAGAATTCTTTATTGTTCGTCTGGGGAGCATTTTGCTCTTAAAGTTGTAAGTGAACTTGAAAAGTTTATTGAGTGTTTAGATTATAATGTTTTAATTTCATCTAAAGAGGTTGTTTTTGCTAATTCTGAGATTAAAACTGAGATTGAGGAGTGTATTCGTAATCAGGATGTGTATATTTTTCAAGATGTTCAAAATAATAGTGGGGGTCTTAGTGTTAATGATAATGTTATGGCTTTAAAAACGGCGATTAATGCTGCGAAGCTTGCGAATGCTCATTGTATTACTGCTGTTTTGCCTGTGTATCCTTATGCTAGGCAGGATAAAGCTAAGGCAAGAGAGGGTATTTCTGCGTCTATGTTGGCGCGTGAGCTTGAAGGATGTGGTGTTGGTCGTGTTATTACTCTTGATATTCACAATGAGGCTATTGCGGGTTTTTTTAGATATGCGAGTCTTGAAAATTTAAGGGTTTCTAAAACTTTAATTGATTTTGTTAAAAATAATTTTGATGTTGATAATTTAGTTGTTGCTGCGCCTGATGCTGGTGGTGCTGAGCGTGCTAATTTTTTTGCGAAAAAGCTTAACACTAAATTGGTTTTAATGCATAAAGAAAGAGATTATTCTCGTGTGAGTTCTATTGAGAATATGAGTTTGATTGGTGATGTTTCTGGCAGGGATGTTTTTGTTGTTGATGATATTATTGATACTGCGGGTACTTTGGTGAATTCTGCAAAAAAATTTAAAGAAAATGGTGCTAGGAAAGTTATTTTTGCTGCGAGTTTACCTTTATTTTCAGGTAGGGCTCTTGAACGTATTGATTTAGCTTTTAAAGAGGGGTTTGTTGATTTAGTTATTGGTACTAATGTTATTTTTAAACCATCTGATTTTTCTAAATTGCATCCTTGGTATGTTGAGCTTGAGTTGCAGAAATATTTTGCTAAAGTTATTTATAATATTAATAAAGGGGATAGTATTGGTAAATTGCTTGATTAGATTTTGTGTGTGTTTAATAGGTTAGTTTTGTGTGGTTTGTTATTTGGTTCTTTTTATTTTTTGTTGTCTTTGTATAATTTTGTTTGGTATAAAAAATATTTCGTCTTTATCTCCTTTTATTTTTGTGTTTGTGATTCCTATTTTTGTTACTTTGCCTTTTATTTGATTTATTTGTATTTCGTCGTTTTCTTTTATTATGTTTTGTTTTTTTATTTTAATTCCTGCGAGTATATTGGGTGTTGAGTGTATGATTCCTAGTATTATTGTTCCAATAAAAAGTATCCCTATAAAATATAGTATTATTATGAGTGTTGTGTTTAGTATATTTAGCGATATTAGTGCAAATATTACTGATAGAGTATATATTGTCCATGAGGTTAGTGTGCTTATATTTTTGCTTGTTGTTATTTTTTTTATCTTTATTTTTTTTATGTTTAAATCAAAATCTAGTCCTTTTAATAGTTTAAAAACTGCTATTCCTGCAAGTTTTCCTATTGCAAAGCCTGCAAGTAATATTATTAGTGCAAGAGTTATATTGCTAAATAATTCTATGCTTACTAGAGGATTTATTGTTGATTGATTTGTAAGTTCTATTATTTCACTCATGTTGTTGCTCATAATTTAAACGTTTTATTGTTTGTTGTTTTAATACTTTTCTAATCATCGCTCTGTCCCGAATAGTTGTTTTTTGTATACTGCCTAGCAAACCACTCAAAATAAACATTGGTTTTTATAGACTCGGATTTAAAATCCGGTGAACATTGTTCGGTTTGCGCAGTATACAATTCATTGTTATTTGGGACAGAGCCCTAATCATGTGAGATATTTTTTTGTTTTAGCATCTCTTTTATTTTTTCGAGTATGTTGTGTCCGTGTGCTTGTACAAATTTTATTGTGCCTGCCATTTCGTGCCCTCCTCCGTCAACATTTGCCTCGGGGAGTTCTTTTTGTAGTGTTTGCATTATCTCTTGCACTGGTAGTATTGGTTTTGTTGCTCTAATTATTATCATGTCGCTAAGTATTCCAAGAGACATTACTGGCGCGTTTTCGCGTCCAAGGCTTACTTCATCGTGTATCATTCCTATTACTTTTCCGGGTGTTGGATATGTAAATCTTAGAGTGTATTTTTCAAGGTCTATCCAAGATAATGTAATTCCGTTAATTTCTTGTACTCGAAGATATGGTAGGGTGCTTTGTAATTGTGTTTGTGCGCCTTCTCTAACCTTTTCATTTATCATTTTAACTAGTTCTGTGTTTGTATATACTTCTTCAAATAATCCTTTTCCTGGGTCAAATTTCATTTGATATGCTAAATAATCTATTGCGACGCCTATCTTTGCTAATTCTTCTCTTGTTTTATTTGTGTTCGCTATGTATTTATCAGTTTCAGGTATGTCGCATCTATCGCTTATTCCTGCTATTGCGGGCATTAGTGGATTATTGAAGTCTTTATCTATAAATCTTGCAACTTCGTAGCATAGCATTCCTGCACTTGTTTTACTATCGAGTCCGTAAATATAAGGGTTTAAATGATGAGATAAATAGGGGCAAACACTTGTTTTTCCATTCTCTATTATGACTGGGTTGTGGTGGTCTATAACTATGGCTTCAAAGCCCATACTTTTTAATGTTTTAAATGCGAATACATCTTCGGGTGTTGAGCCGTTATCTAATACTAGTATTAGTGGTTTTTTTTGGTTATATCCTGTAAGTCTTTTTGCAAGTGTTATATCTTTAAATACGTCTGCGACTTCGTAAAATGGTGCTTTACTTGGGCTTCTGTAGAGATTGTAATCTGGGTTTATTCCTGATTTATTCATAAATAATTTGCATGCTTGCTCGATTGCAAGACCTGAGTTTATTCCGTCTGAATCGTTGTGGTGTCTAATTAGTATTGGTTCGTTGTTGAGTATTGCATATCTTATTCGTTTTGCGATTTCGTAGAATTTTTCTTGCATTTTTTCAAATCTATCTGATTGTATGCTGAACTCTTTTCGTTCTACTTCGCTTTTTTTATTTAGTATGTCATCAAAATTTTGATTACTTGGCATTATGGTTTCAAGCTCTATTTGCATTTTGCCTGCGCGAATGCTTACAGGACCTTTAATAAATACGACGTCATCTTCTCTAAAATTTGAATCTTTTATTACCGCGTCCACGCTTCCTGTTCCATCTGTTACTAAGAAAATTACTGGTCCTGGTTTTGCTCGTCTAATTATCTTGACTGTTCCGCTAAAATAATCTTTATCTTTTAAATTGTTTATTGGGATTTTATTTGTTTGTTTATCTTTATTATCTTGAGTATTATTTTGTGTATTGTTTTGTATATTTTCTTGTATTTCTTGTTCTATCATTTTTTTTACCTCTTGGAAAAGAATTAGTTTTTTTTATTTTTCATCTAAATCATTATTTTTTTGTTTTAGATTAGTTCTAATTATTTGATCTAATTTGAACTTGGGCTTCTTTTCTCTTATTAATGTTTAGAAATGAGTTATTATTTTTAAACTTTTTTGAAAATTGGGCTAATATGAAATCCTATTAAAATTTTAATAATGATGCTATCTTGCCTAAGTCTCAGATCAAACATCTGTGGTGTGTAGGGCTCGGTTCAAATGTCTAAATAATATGAAAACGGAGCATAGCATCATTAAGATTTTATTGGTTCGAAAAGGATTTCTATGAGGCCTGTAAATTATTATAAGGTTATTATTTTTTGATATGCTTGAAGTACATTTATAAATTAGTAATGATTACGCTTATTTAAGGTGCGCAGCTATTGTTGAATACCTGAGCTTTAATAGGGCATCAGCAAAACTCGTGAAGCCTCATCCTATTTATTGGGCCTGCAAGCAACAATTGTGTGAATAAAGGTGTCATAATAGCACACTTGAGCTGTGCATCTTCTATACTTTATAACATAGGGTGTTGTCCAGAATAGTTGTTTTATGTATACTGCCAAGCAAACCACTCGTATTTAACATCGAGTTCAATAGACTCGGTTTCAAACGACATTAAACATATTTTGGTTTGCGCAGTATACTATTTCCTATTATTCTGGACAACGCCTAACATAGAAAACTATTAAAAAGAATTAAAATTTCATACTTTATTATTATATATTATTATTTTGTTGTTATCATATTGTTATATTTATATAAAAATAATTTAGGTGAGTGTAATGGCGAGTAAGAAATCAAAAAAAACAAGTAAAACGAGTAAAACTACTAAATCTTCTAAAAATGTTAATGTTGTTAAAAAATCTGTTAAAAACTCGAATTTAAAAAATTCTATTAATGGTTTTTCTTTTAAAACAACTGCTGAGCTTGATGTTAAAGATAAATTAATTGATCAAGTGATTGGTCAAGAAGATGCTATTCGTGTAATTAAAAAGGCTAGTGTGCAGAGGCGTCACGTTTTGCTTATTGGTGAGCCTGGTACGGGTAAGAGTATGCTTGGTCTTGCTATGGCTGAGCTTTTGCCTAAAGAGAAGCTTGTTGATACTATTAGTTTTCATAATCCTAATGATGAGAATCAGCCTATAATTAAAACTGCTGCGGCAGGTAAAGGCAGGGTTCTTGCAAATGAGTCTAAAGTTCAAGGTTCTAAATCTCTTAGATCTCAAAGTACTATTATTCTTATTTTGGCGCTTCTTGCTATGATTGCGCCTTGGATTATTTTAAATCAGTACACTGAAAAATTGGGTGCGACTGCTGCTGCGGTTATGTTTGCTGCGTTTTTTCTTGGCGGTATCGCGTTTATTGCTATTTTCATTATTTTTTTGAATTTAAATAAGAAAATGGGGGATAAAAATGTTGTTCCAAAGGTCATTGTGGATAATTATAATAAAAGTCAAGCTCCTTTTTTTGATGCGACTGGTGCGCATGCGGGTGCGTTATTAGGTGATGTTTTGCATGATCCTTTTCAGTCGGGGGGTCTTGGTACTCCTGCGCATGAGCGTGTTGTTGCGGGTATGATTCATAAAGCTCATCTTGGTGTATTATTTATTGATGAAATTGCGACTCTCGCGTCTAATACTCAGCAAGAAATGCTTACTGCTATTCAGGAGGGTAAGTTTGCTATT
Source organism: Candidatus Woesearchaeota archaeon (assembly GCA_046543095.1). GTDB lineage: Archaea > Nanobdellota > Nanobdellia > Woesearchaeales > 21-14-0-10-32-9 > 21-14-0-10-32-9. Next base: position 14,794 of record JBKHAC010000015.1, read on the forward strand.
ACTGGTCAAAGTGAGCGTAGTGCGGGCGCGATGGTTCGAACTGAGCCTGTTCCTTGTAGGTTTGTTTTAATTGCGGCGGGTAATCTTGAAACTGTGAAGCATATGCATCCTGCGTTGAGGTCTAGGATTCGTGGTTATGGTTATGAGGTGTTTATGGCTGATACTATGGTTAATACGTCTGATAATAGGATGCTTATTGCGCGGTTTGTTGCGCAGGAAGTTAAGAAAGATGGCAAAATTCCTCATTTTAATCGTGAGGCTGTTGATTATATTATTGAAGAGGCGAAGCGTAAGGCTAATCGTAAGGGTCATTTAACTTTGCGTCTTCGTGATCTTGGTGGTCTTGTTCGTGCGGCGGGGGATATTGCTCTTGATGAGGGTGCTAGTTTAGTTACTGCGGGGCATATTGTTGAGGCTAAAACTATTGCTCGTTCTCTTGAGAAGCAAATTGCTGATAAGTATATTGAGCGTAAAAAAGAGTATGAAGTGATTATTACATCGGGCATGCAAGTTGGTCGTGTGAATGGTCTCGCTGTTATTGGTGCCGGTGATAGTCATTCGGGTATTATTTTGCCTATTGAATCAGAAGTTGCGCCTGGGAAAGAAAAAGAAATTGTGGCGACGGGTAAACTTGGTGAGATTGCAAAAGAGGCTATTAAGAATGTCTCTGTTATTATTAAGAAGTATTTTGGTGAGGATATTCGTGATAAGTATGATTTGCATGTTCAGTTTCTTCAAACATATGAGGGTGTTGAGGGTGATAGTGCGAGTGTGGCTGTTGCGCTTAGTATTGTCTCGGCGTTAAATAAGATTCCTGTAAAGCAAAATTATGCGATGACTGGTAGTTTATCGGTTCGTGGTGAGATTTTGCCTGTTGGTGGTGTTAGTAGTAAAGTTGAGGCTGCTATTGATGCGGGTATTGAAAGAGTTATTGTGCCTAAGTCTAATATTCAAGACATTGTCATTGATGATAGTCGTTTAAGTAAAATTAAAATTATTCCTGTAACTCATCTCTATGAGGTTTTTGATGAGGTTCTTGATTGGTCGGGTAAGCTTGAGCTTAAGCGTAAAATTATTGGTGCGATGAAGGCTAATTCTTAAATTTTTTTTCTTTTTTTTCTTATTTTCTTATGTGTTTTTAATTTTATAATGTTGGGGAGTTATTCACGAGCCAAATGTTGCTTGTTGTTCGTAGCTTTACTAAAAAATATTGTCTGCGACTATTAAAAAGTAACTTTTATAAAGTTTAAATAAAATTTTTTTTATTTAATCATGGTTAATTTTATTAGTCGTTTGAAAAGCAATCTTGTTGGGGCTACTTTGGGTAATTATGCTCGTGCTAAATCTTCTGCTGGGAGGTTTGTTAGGGGTTCGTTTGGTGGTTTTAAAGGAGCTTATAGTTTTGCTAGGATGCAGGTGAGTATTGAGACTTTTGCTGCAAGAGAAATTTTAGATGAGCGTGTTGAGCGGGCTCAATTAATGGCTATATCTAAATATGCTCATAGGCTTAGTTCTTTTAATTCTAAAACTTTTTCTAAAACGTTTAATGCTTATTCTAGTAATCCTCGTAAGTTAAAAGTGGTTATTTCTGATATTGTTCAGGTTTTTTTAAATGATTCTATTAAGTTTCATGATGCTTTTTCTAGTTTTCTTGAGGCTGTTGAAGATTCTGTTAGTAGGCTTGAAGAACTTGAAGATTCTTTGCTTGATAATACTTTATCTTTTTTAGTAACTGCCTCTGATTTTGCGAGTGCAGGTAAATTTACTTTGCCTCCTGAATCTGTTAGTCAAATTAAAAAAGAGGTTGATAAGCTTATTAATGATCAAATTAGTAAATATAAAAAATATATTAGTGATCAAAATAAAGAAATTAGTGATATTAAAAATAAGAAAAATACGGGTAAGCGTATTAAAACTTTGTTAGGTGTTGGGTGGGTTTCTTTTAAGATGAAAAAGTTAATTGATAAAATTTCTAAAGATAGTTTGGATATTATTTTAAAAGATGCTAGTGCATTAAATAGGCAAATTAACTCGGGTATGCTTGATGCTACTTTTTTGCCTACTTTAAAAGAATATTTATCAGGACTTAGTTTTTGTGAATCTTTTGCTAAAGATTTAAGAAAAGATATTAAATTATTTTTTGATACTGCTGAGCGTGATTATTTTTTAGTCAGGGTTGCTTTTGCTAATTTTATAACTATTTTGGGTAATGAGGAAGGTGTTGATGTGCTCAAAGAGCAAATTGCTAACCTTGATTTGTTAACTTTGAAAATTAAAGATTTGCTTGTAGAAGAGAGTAAGGATTTGTCTATTTTAAAAGATCATTTAATTCAGTTTAGAAAGGAGGCTCCTGCTTTGCTTGATGCTATCAAATCTGAGAGTGAGAAGCGGTTAAATATTGTTAAAAATGCGGGTTCTGATCAGGTTTTAAATGATTTTATGTCGAGGTAATTTTAGGTGGTTTGTCTTCTCATCGTGCAGACTTTCGGGGTTTATTTTTAGTAATATTTATAAATCATCTTTGTTTCCGTTGTTTTTATGAATGGAACAATAATTAATTTTAGACGTGGTAAGCATATAACTAGTCCTAATCAGATGATTATAAAGCCTGAGGGTTTATCAAATAAAGAGGATGCTGCTAAGCTTGTTGGTAAAAAAGTAGTTTTTAATACTGGTAAGAAAGATATGGTTGGCTCTGTGGCGTCTGCTCATGGTAATTCTGGTGCTGTTCGTGTAATCTTTGAGTCTGGTATGCCTGGTCAGGCTATTGGTCAGAAAGTTAAATTAGCTTAAATTTTTTCTTTTATTATTTTATTTTCTTTGCTTGTTTCTTTGGGTGTATGTGTTTTATTAAGTAATTTATACATTTATAGAAAGTCATAGGTTTTATTTTGAGTTCTGTTTTATTTTCTCTTATTGCTTTAAATACGTCTTTTTCTGTGTAATTTTTTGGTAGGTTTATTAGTGTGTGGTGTTCTCCGAAGTATTCTATTTTGTGTGTGTCGCTATTTGCTACGAGTCCTTTTTTAAGTTTCTTTGCGATTCGTTGTGCTTTTTTATTTGGGTTGTATAGTTTTGTGTATAATTGTTGCACTTCTAGTGCGTCAAATAAATCGTTGTGTTTTTCGACTTTTGAGTGTAGGTTTTTGTGTCCGAGTAGGTTTGGGTAGTAGGGGTGTGGTGCGATTACTAGTATATCTTTATATTTTCTCAAAGCTCTAAGGTCGTTAAAGTTTTTTATTTTTTCGCTCTCATCGTTGTTAAGTCCGTAAATTAGTGTGTGGTGCCCGTTTATTGTTCGCTCTACTCCTCGAATAAGTAGTATTCCTTTTTTCTTTGCATATTCAAACAATTCTTTATCTTCAAGTACTTTGTTGTGGAGTGTGATTGCGAGTATTTTTATATCTAATTCCTTGGCTTTATCGATTACATCTCTCGCGCTGTGTGTGATGTGCCATGAGTCTTGTGGGTCTTCTTTTGTGTGTATGTGTAGGTCTGCTTTAAGTTTCATGGTTTCTTTTTCTGTGTTCATTTTTAAGTTTATTCTCCGCCGATAAGGTCGCTTGTTCCTGCGCCTAGTACTGCTAGTATGCTAACTGCAGCCACATAATTATAAATGATATTAAAGGGTGTGTTTAAGTTAATTATGTCGTATAAAAATAAAACTACAACAACTGTTATGATTGCTGATATATAAATTACTGATGCGCGGGCGGGAAATAATCTTAAAAAGAAGTGGGGTTTTACTTCTCTAAAGCCTGTGTAGTAAATGAATATTATTAGTACTATGAATGATGTTAAAAATAAAATAGATGATCTAAGATATGAATAATTGTGTGCGATATCCACTCCTTTTGCGAATGCGAAGTGTCCCATTATTCCAAAAAATGCACCTATTATTGCTTTAAATACATCTTTATAGGTTACTTTTGTGAGTGCTTTTTTTTTGCAATTTGTGAGTTTCGGGAATTTTGTTTTGTCAAATTTTTTGTTTAGTTTTAAATTTTTCTGCTCGGCGTCATATATTTTTTCTTCAAATAGAAGTATTTCTTCTTCTTTTTTTAATAATTTTTTTTGTAATATTAATATTTGGTTTTGTTTTTTATCAAGTTCTTCAAGTTTTAAAGTTACTTTGTTTAAGTCATTATTTTGTTCTTGAAGTTTAGAATTTAATTTAGTTGTCATAGTCTGTATTCTCGTTTTGAATTTGATTAATGTAAGTTTATTTATAAATCTTAATTTTTTTGTTTGTTTTTCTATATTTTTGGTGGGGTTGAGTTATAGTCTAATTGAATATTTCTCGATAAAATTCCGCGTTTTAAAAACAAAACATTTATATATAAATAATTAGACTAGGTGTTTTATGGCAGAATTTATGATATTACCTCCGCTCATTTTTGGTGTGCTTTTAGGTTTACTTGAATTATACTTCTTATCTGTTGATGAGAGTGGTATGCATTGGCTTCAGCATGGTCTTCACGCAATGCCAGTCATGTTTATATTTACGTTTGTAAGTTTTAATATTAGTTATGTGTTTCATTTAATTAATTTCGCGGATAATTTTGCTATTGATCTTGGTGCGAGGGTTGCTATTGGTTTGCTTGCTATGATTAAAATTAAAGCTGCAGCATCCATCACTGGTAAAGGTGGTGTGGGTGAGAGTTGGACTCACGTGCTTATTATTGCGGGTTTATTAATTGCTGGTCCTTATATTTGGGAGTATGTATTAGCTGACCTTGTAGGTCAATACTTGCCGTTTTAAGTTACTATTTTAAAATAAATACAAAATAGGAAGGTTTATATATTATTTATTGGATGAAAAATTTTGTTGAGGAAATATAAAGATGAAAAAAGCATTATTTATTATATCATTATTATTGTTGATTACTATAACGCCTGCACTGGCGCAAGTGCAAGGTCCAGGTATTCCATTTCTCCAAGGTGATTGGAGTGAGGCAGTTGGTGGTGTTCTTAAGAATGTAACTAACATTCTTAGTTTTTCTTGGATTAAAACTGGTGATGATTTAAAACCTTTTTTAAAGGCTCTTTTTTGGGTTCTTGTATTCACAGTTATTTATGTGGCTGGTCGTGTTGCATTCTCAGCTCATCAAAGTACTAGTGGTGCGAATGCTAATAAAATTGCAATTGTTATTGCTTTTGTTTTTGCGTCTGCTAGCACTGTTTTAGTTCCGGGTGAAATGCTAGTTGCTATGTTTACTGCTTATGCCTCAGTCATAATATTTATTGCGATTGGCGCAGTTATTTTTGCTGTAATTAAGATTATTTATGGTGATTGGCTTAAGACTCATTTAAGTGGTGCTTCGCTTCATTTTACGAGGGCTTTTGGTTTAGTTCTTTGTTGGTGGATTCTTTCAACTATTCATCAAGCATCACTAACATTATTAAACACTAAAGCCACTAACGCAAGTGTGTTGTTGCTTGCTGTATTTTCAAAAGATGCATTTAAATTATTCTTATCAATTTTTAAAAAGAACAAAGACAAAGATGTTAATAATATTAAAAATATTAGGATGGTTGATTAAAAATGGCTTTACAATTTACGTGGTTATTATTTACTATGTCTCAAATACTTCAAACTGCTTTTGCAATAGTGGTAATTTGGGAGTTAATTAGGGGTATTGGTTGTATTTTCAGAAAAGAAAATGCTCAAAAAGTAGCTGAGGCTAAGGATTCGTGGAAAGCGTGGAGTAATCAATTATTTGGTAAAGAAGATAAGAAAATAGATGAATCTGAAAGTAAATTAACTAAAAATTTGGCTGATTTAACAACTAAACATGAGGATTTGGCTAAATTGTATAAGTCTTTAGCGAATGATATTATGGTTGAAGGTGAAGGTTTAGATAAATTAAAAGTAGGTATTTCACATTTGAATAAATATGTGGAAAATACGGGTGAGCTTAAAAGAGAAGAAGTTAGAAATTTTATAAAAAATATCGTGGAGAAATTAGGGTCTGTTTCTGGTGAAATCGAAAATAAACTCGATCATATAAGAAAAACAAGACTTACTTTTTCAAATCAAGAAAAAATTGACTCAATAATTAATGATTTAGAAAAAAATTATGGCTTTCTTGTTAAGGCTAAAGAAACACAGATTGACAAATTAAGTAAGGTTTTAAATCATAAAAAATATTCTGATGAACAAAAAAAATATATTAGGCATCTTATTGATTTAATAAACCAATCTCTTGCTGATTTAGAAAAAAATAAATCTTTTTTTGTTGAATCTTGCAAAGATTTAAAAAATGAATATGGTAAATTTAATGATAAATTAACAACAATTGATAGGGCAGATGGTACTTTAAAATCATCCGTGAATAAATTAAATGCAGATTTAAAAAAGTTATTAGATAGTTTGAACTCAATTGAAGATAATTTAGGACCTGATAAGATCAATGAGTATAGTACTGCAACAACAAATTTTAGTGTTGCTGTAAAAGATATTGCTGCTAGTTATGGGGTGTTGGCTTCTGGAATAAATTCATTTAAAAGTTTTATTGGTGGTATTAATAATTCTATAAATTTAGTGACTAATTACAAAGATAATGTTGAGACTTTTATTAATAAAGAAAGATTAATAAATGCAAATTGTAATAAACATATTGAAGAAGTATTAACTAGAACAAACAAAATAAAATTTAAGGAATTACGTTAAATTTTACAATATTTTATTTTTTCTCTTTTTATATTCACCAACTGTATGTGATTGTTCGTCGTTTATCTTGTGTTTCTTGTTGTTCTTTTTGGTTTATGTGTTCTTGTGTTATTAGTCCTTCTAGGTGTGATATTTCTTGTATTCCTTGTATTGTGTGTTCTATATCACCTAGCATGAATGTGTTGTTTTGTGTGTGTATTTCTTCGTTTTTTTTGAGTGTGTTTGAGTGTAGGTAGGTTTTGTTGTTTTGTTCTTTTAGTTCGTATCGTGGTTTGTTTAGTTGTGTGGTGGTGTAGCCTATTGCGCCTCCTATTATTAGTGCTGCGGTGTATGTCGTTATTTTTTTTGTTATGCTCATCTTATTTGTGCCTCTTAAATATTAATTTTTATTTTGTTTTATATAGATCATATCTTAGTTTTTGTATGGCTTCGCGTTTTAGATCTTCTGATGTTCCTATGTATAGGTTTTTGGGTGTTTCTTGTATTATGTATGTTTTGTTTTGTTCTTTTGATCTGAGGTAGTGGTCTTGGTTTCTTTGTATTATTTCATATTTTTCTGTCTCTTGTGTGTGGCAGGGTATGTTTTTTCCAATGAGGTATCCTGCTGCGAGTGTGCCTATGATTGTTAGTGTGTGTAGTGTTTTTTTCATAATTATTTCACCTATTGTTTATTATTGTATTAGTGTTTTTTGTATTTAATTTGTTGCTGTCTTCTCTGTTACTACTCTTTATTTTTTTTCGGTTTTATGTGTGTTTTTTCGTATATATTTCGTTTTCTTTGTGGAAGCTTTAATGAACTTGTTTGTTTTTTTCTTTGTTTATGGTTGATGAATCTGCTCTTTTGGATGTTGGTTTGACGAGTTCTGAGGTTAAGATTTATTTGGCGCTCCTTGAGCTTGGTACGTCGTCTGTGACGAGTATTTCGGGTAGGTCTAATCTTCATCGTACTAATGTTTATGATGCTTTAAAGAAGCTTTCTGGTAAAGGTCTTGTCTCGTGTGTCTCTGAGGATAATGTTAATTATTATTCTGCGTCTAGTCCTAATTTTTTGCTTAGGCTTGTTCGTGAAAAAGAGGCTGCGCTTTGTAAGATTTTGCCTCAGCTTCAGTTATCGAAGTCTCTTGCAAGGTCTTCTTCTATTTCGTCTTTTAAGGGTGTTTCTGCGGTGCTTGAGTGTTTACATGAATTGCTTGATTTAGACTCTGAGGTGCTTGTTTTTGGTATGTCTAATCAGGCTATTAAGCTTCTTGGTGCGAGGATTTTTCCTTTTCACTCTGAGCGTGTTGCGCGTAAAATTTTGTTGAGGCAGATTTATTCTGTATCTTTAAAGAAATTAATAAAAAAAGATGATGAGTATACATCGTCTAGGTTTTTTAGTGATCCTTTTGTGAATGCGTCGTTTATTCTTTGCAGGGATACTGTTTTAGTTGTTAGTTGGTTTGATGATGTTTTGACTATTAAAATTAAAGATGATGGCATTTCTGCGCTTTTACGTGTTTTATTTGAGTTTTCTTGGTCTTCTTCTTCAAATTAATTTTCTTTTATATGTTTTTATGTATGTCTTTTTTTATTGCTTGGACATAATCTTTTAGTTGGTTGTTTGCTTTTTTTATTATCTCGTTTAAATATTTTGGTTTGGTGTGTTGTTCTTGTATTGTTTGTATTCCGTAGTGTATTAATTGTTTTGTTTCTGTTAATTCTTTGAGTGTTTCTTCTCTTTGTATTATTCTTTTATCTGTTATTTTTTTATCTGTTATGTGTGTGTCTTTTCTGTATTGTATGTCTTGTAGTTCTTTTTTTAGATGATTTAATTGTGTTGTTTTATTTCTTTTATCTTGTTCTATTATGATTTGTTCTTCGTGGGTGTATTTTCTTTCTTTTTTATTTTTTATTTCATCTAATACTTCTTTTGCAATTGTTATGTGTTTTTCTTTTTTTTGTATTTCTGGTTGGTATCTTAATATTTCGTTTGTGTATATTTTTATTGCAAAGTTTAACTCTTCTCTAATGAAGTATAGTCCTTTTGTTTTTTGTGGTGTTTTTTCAAAATAGTCTATTATTAATTGTGTGTTTAGGTCTTGAGGTGGTAGTTTTGCTGTTCCTTCTAGTTCTTTTATTATTGTTGTGAGGTCTTTATCTATTTGGTTTATTAATTTATTTGCATTTTTTGTTGCGTTTTTGTCGTGGGGGTTTATGCCTATTATGTCTTTTAAATATTCTAAAATGTTTGTCTCTTCTATGTCTTGTTGTACTTTTTTTTCTGCTTCTTCGACTATTTTGTCTGTTGTTTGGTGGTAGTTCATATTTATTTCACTTGTGTATATTTATTTGTGGGGTATTTATATTGTTTTGGCGTTTTTTTTTAGACAACATGTATTGGAGTTTGCTTTAAATTACGAGCGGAAGAAATCTTCAATTTTTCAAAAAATTACTTTCATTGGGGTTGATTAAAAAAATAATTTATTTTAATAATTTTAAGCAAAAAGCAAATAATTTAAAAATAATAAGGGCTAAAACTTTTAAGCAAAAAGCAAATATTTCAAAAACAATATGAACTAAAACTTT
>JBKHAC010000016.1:0-23952 GCA_046543095.1 Candidatus Woesearchaeota archaeon
AAATACAAAAAAAATAAATAAGCCATAATTAATAGAGACATTTGCGTTATTTTAGCATAAATCGGTTTGATCATTTTAATTATAACTTTTTACTCTTAAGTCTTTTCTCTATGTCTTGTTTGAATCGCTCTAGTGTTTTTATTAGGTGTTCTGGTTGTGTTTTGAGGTTTGTTGCAGCTTCATCTATTGCGTCTCCTTGGGTTTCTTGTGTTGTTTTGAGTTTTAGTTCTTTGAGTTTTCCTTTTTTGGCTTGTTTCCATGCGTCGAATAATTCTTGTGCGCGTGAGGGTATTTGTTTTTCTGTGCAGCTGAGTATTTCTTTTGCTTTATTTATTGTTGTTCTCTCTTTTTCGAAGTATTTTTCTGCGGCGCCTCCTGCGATGAATTCGAGTCTTATGACGCCGTCTTGTATTTTGCTTGTTTTGATTATTTTTATTCGTCCTATGTCTCCTGTAACGTCTAGGTGTGTTCCTCCGCATGCCTCTGTGTCAAAGTCAAGTACATTTACTATGCGCAATTCTCGTCCTGGTACTGCGCCTCCTTGGTATATTCTGACTCCGTATTCTGCTTCTGCGATGTTTCTTTTCATTATTGTTTTGTATATTGGTCTGTTTTGCTCAACGATTTCGTTTGCGAGGTTTTCTATTTGTTTTATTTCAGTAGGTGTTAATTGTTCGTAGTGCGTGATGTCGAGTCTGCTTTTTTCTAGTGTTTTTGCGGCGCCTGCTTGCCATATGTGATTTCCGAGTATTCTTCTTGCTGAGCCTGTAAGCAGATGTGTTGCTGTGTGATGTTGTGCTAGTTGCAGTCGCCTATCAAAGTCTATTTTGCACTCAACCTGGTCTCCTTCTTTGAAGTTTATTTCTTTAAGTTCGTGTATTATTATTGAGCCTTGTTTTTTTATGTTTATAACATCTTTATTGTTTATTGTTCCTAAATCGTGTATTTGTCCTCCGCTTGTTGGGTAAAAAGCTGTTGAGTCTAGTATTACGTTGTAATTTTCTTCTTTTATTATTTTTATGACGTGCGCCTTAAAGTGTACTAGATCGTAGTGGTCGTAGTATAGTATTTTTGTTGAGTTTATGCCTTCAAGTTCTAGTTTTTTTTCTTGAGTGGTTTGTTGTTTTTTTTCGGCAACATCGTGTTTTTCGGTGACTAGTGAGTAGAAGTTTTCAGGTATTGTTATTGTTATTCCTTGTTTTTTTGCTTCTTGTTTTATTGTCTCTGGGTCGACGCCGTTGCTATCGTATACTTCTATTAGTTTTTCTGTTGTTATTGGTTTTTGTACGAGTTTTTCTACGAGTTTTTTGTTTCTATCTTGGCTCTCTTGATATTTTTGTTTTTCAACTTCTAGTATTTTTTTTACGTGGTTGAGGTTTTCTTGTAGTTCTGGGAATAATTCGCGTAGTTCTTCTGCGTGCCATTCGCATACGTCGCTAAGATTTATGTCCCAGTTGTTTTCATCTATAAATCTTAGTGCGCGTCTAAGTATCATTCTGAGGTTGTATCCTCCTTTAACGTTTGATGGCATTGCGCCGTCGCTTATTGCAACTAGGAGGCTTCTTGCGTGCTCTGCAATAGAGTATATTGATCTTAGTGGGATGAGTTTTTGTTTTAGTTCGTCAACTTGCATATTTGTTTTTTTTGCGACTAATTTCCAGGATTCTTCCATGTTCTCTGTTTCGTCAAGGTTGAGTAGGGAGCCGTGTGGTAAGTATTTTTTTAGGAATTCTTGGTCTTGTTTGACTCCTGTTTTTTGTATTAGTTTTTCTATTACGCGCGGAAATACTGCATCATATATTGTGCCTGTTCCTTGTGTGAACCATGCTACGCGTTCGTGTCCCATTCCCATGTCGAGTACTTTTAATTTTAGAGGTTTTGATCCTTCGGGTGTTTGCTCGAAGAGCATATATACTTGGTTTGCGAGTTCTGCGCCTTTGCAAAAGAATTCCATACATGAGCCGAAGTTTCCACCGCCAGCCCATGCATCTTCTTGTATTATTAGTTCTTTTTCTGGTATTCCTATTATATTGAGGAACCAGTCAAGTAGGTCTTTGAAGTATTTTTCTTGATCCCAATCCTCCTCTTTCATAAATGCGTGTTGTCCTATCATGACGAAGCCTGTGTGATGTGACATTGTGATTCCTACGTTGTCGACATCGTTGAATCTTAGTGAGAATTGTGGCACGACGAGTGGGTTTGCTGGCGGGTCTACTTCTCCTGATACGACGTATGGTTGGAAGTTGTATATGCTTGCTTGTACGAAGTCTGTATCGTCTCGCCATCTTGCGACGACTGAGTATCTGTTTATTGGTGTGTATCCTCTTGTTTTCATGTATTTGGAGAATTCTTTCCAGACGTCTATGTATGTTAGTTTCTTTTTTGCAAAGTCGCCGTCGAAAAATAGGAATCCTCCTGTGCATGTGGGTTCTCCGCATATTGTTCGTGTTTCGTCTTTTGTCCAGAAGTATACTCCGCATTTGCATTTTTTTCGCGTGAAACCTTCTGTTTCTAGTTTTTTTGTTGGAAAGTATTTTTCTGGGTTTTTGTTTGCTTCGATTTTGAATTCTTTTTTTATTTGTTTGTCTGGGATCAATTGTGCCACCTTCTTATTGTGTGAAATCTTTTTTGGTTTTTATATGTTGCTATAGTTATTATTATAGTTTAAATTATGATTTTATGCTTTTATTGTTTTAAACAAGATTTATAAACTTTGTTTTCTTTTAGTTTAGTTATGAGGATTAGAAAGTATTTGCCCGAGGATAGGATAAGTGTTGAGCGCGTTCATTTTGAGACTGGTTTTCTTGGGAAATCTATGTCTCGTTTTTTGAGTAATAATCATCTTTGGCGAAAAGAAGCGGCTCATTATTTGAATGATGAGCCCGAGCATGTTTTTGTTTTGGAAACTAAAGGCAGAGTTATTGGTTATTTGTTTGGTTCTTTTAAAAATAAGTCTGAGAGTGATTTTAAGTTTGTGCTTAGAATTTTTAGTAATTTTTTCAGAGGTCTTTTTTTGCCTAAAAAAGATAGGTTTTTTTGGGCAAATAAGCTTAAGCACTTTTTTAAAATTATTTTTGGTAAGAGTGGTGAATTAAACTTTGATATTCATAAAACTTCAGCTCATATTCATATTAATATTTTGCCTGAAGGTAGAGGTTTGAATTGGGGAACTAAGTTATTAGAAGAATTTGAGAAGGTTGCTTTGAGTGAAGGCATTACTCATATTCATGCTAATAGTTATCAGACTAGTGTTAATCCTAATTCTAATTTTTGGTTTAAGAATGGTTTTGTTGAGCACTCGAAGGTTAAGACTCTATATTGGTGTTGGGTTTTCCTGATGAAGATATTTTTTTGGTTTGTTATGTTAAGCATTTGAAATCAAAGAACTAAGTTTAGTTATTTTTTAATGTTTATTCAAGAAAAATCAAACAATCTTAATTATGCGTATTATCTTATATATTTCTCAACTAGTTTGATTATGTCTTCGCCGTATTTTTTTAGCTTTTCTGTGCCTATTCCTTTTATTTGTTCAAGTTCGTGTTTTGTTTCTGGTACGTATTCTATTATTGAGAGGAGTGTTGCATCGCGCATTATTGTAAATGCTGGTAAGTTTTTTTGTTTGGCTGTTTTTGCTCGCCATGCTTTGAGTTCTTCAAGTAGTAGTAGTTTTGATTTATTGTCTAGTTTTGAGGGAGTTTCGTCTTCTTGTTTTTCTTGGTTTATGAAGTTTTTTTTGTTTGCGTTGTGGAATAAGTATTTTGTGGCTTCTCTTTTTTTAGTATAACCTTTTTCGGCGAGGAGTCTCATATCTGCTGTGATGAAGTAGGTTGGGTTTTTTCCTGTGTATGTCATGACTAATTTTTCTTTGGCTCTGCTTACTGCGACATAAAATAGTCTTCGCTCTTCCTCTTCTTTGTCATAGTCTTGTAGTTTTAAAAGTTCTGTTACTGGGTGTTCGCTTGTTTTGCAGGGGAAGTTCATTGAATTGCATCCAAGGATGAATACGAGTTTTGCCTCTAGGCCTTTTATTGCGTGGACTGTGGCTAATGTTAATTCTCCTTTTTTTGCATCTGTTTTTTTTATTTGTTCATCGCTTTTAACGACGTGTGGTATGTTATTTTGTTTTAGTATTTTTGAGAAATCGTTTAATGTTTTGTTCATTCTTGCGAGTATGTATATTTCTTCTCTCTCTATCTCTGATCCGAGTATTGCTTGCAAAATAAATAGGTGTTCTTCTTTTTCTGTTTTGAAGTTTAGTAGTTTTATAAGTCCTTCGTCTTGGTTTTCGCATTCTAGGTCCGGCATGTTTAGTTTTTTTATGGCTCTGTTCATGAAATCTACTATTAGTTTTTTTGAGCGGTAGTTTTTTGTGAGGAATATTACTTCTGCGCCTGCATAGTTTTGTTCGAAGTCCATTATGAATTTTATGTCTGATCCTCTCCATCCGAAGATTGATTGTCTTGGGTCTCCTACGCAGAATATGTTTTTTGGTTCTAGCAGATTTATAAGTTCTATTTGTGCTGCGTTTACGTCTTGGTATTCGTCTATTAGTATGTGGTCGAATTGTGGTTTTAGTTGTGGGTTTTCTTTGAAGTATTTTAGTGTGTCTAGTAGTTGGTCTGCGAAGTCTCTAAGTCCTCGCTCTTGCATATATTCGTCTAGTTCTATGCATGTTTGGTGTACGAGTTTTGCGCCTTGCATAAAGCTTGGTTTGGCATCTTTTGTGAAGTCCACTATTCCTCCTTGTGCTTTGAATGTGTCGAGTGCGAGGAAGCAGTCGTTCATGAATATTGCTGCGAGTTGGTCGTCTGTTTTTCCTCGCATTTGTGCGTAGCTAAAATATATGTTGATTGCTGATCTTAAGTCGTGATTTTGGTTTTGTAGTGCGCGTCTAATTCCTATTATTTTGTCTTTGTAGGTCATTACTCTAACGTCTTTTCCATATATTTTTTGGCTATTTAGGCGTAGTATTTTCTCGCAAAATGAGTTGAATGTTTCTATTTTGGCATCTGCGATGCCTGCTGAATTTAGGCGTTGTTGCATTTCTTGTCTTGCTTTTCTTGTAAATGTTATTGCAAGTATCTTTGAGGGTTTGACTGCTCTGTATTTTATTAGGAATTCTACTCGTTTTGTGAGTACTCTTGTTTTTCCTGAGCCTGCACCTGCTATGCAGACTGTATTTTTTGCGGGCGTAATTACTGCTTTTTTTTGTTCTTGGTTCAATCCTTGAAGAAAGAATTCGAAGTTTTCAAATAATTTTTTCTCCTCAACTGTGATGTTTGTTTCTTGGTTGTTGTTGAATGTTATTTTTCGTTTAAAAAATTCTGGTTTTCTGATTTCATCTGTGCCTTTTTTTGTTATTTTTAGGACTTTTGCGTATTTGTTTATTGTATTAAATGCTATTTGTTCTATGAAGCCGTGGCGAATTAATGAGTCTATTGTTGTATGTATTTCTTCTTTTGTGTATGCAAGTTCGCCGAAGCATTTTAGGTCATCTAGTTTGTTTCTCTCAATTGAGGGATTATTTATATCGCCTATAAGTACATCTGCGAGGAGGTTTTTTCCTACATTGAAGGGCATTTGTGCGAGTGCTTTTAGTATTTCAAGATAATCTTTTTCATTCATTTATTTTCTTCCTTTAAATTTTAGTTTGTGATTAGTTATTTTAAGAATTAATTTTTAGTTATTTATAAGGGTTATGTCTGTATGTCTTGTGGTATTTGTGTTTAATTTGTTAATTTTATTCAATCATCAAAGACTATTAGCGGGACTAGCATTTCATCTTTGCTAACTCCGCTGTGTCTTCCTAAGTAGTATTTTGATTTTTTTCCTACTACATCGTCTTTAATTGTGTAGTTTTCCTTCATTATTATTGTGTAATCGCCTATTCGATCAAGTAATTTTGGGTTTGGTGCACCGAGTCCGAAGAATTGTTTTTTTATTAGGTCTTTGCTTTTGTATGCTTCGCAGTATTTGTTTAGTTTTGTTTTTATGTATTCTTCGAATTGTTTTGTTTTGTTTGCTTTGACGTAGCAGTATGCGACTCTCGAATCTCCTGTAAGTGGCATTGTGAGCCACTCTTGAAGTTTTGGGTGTTTTTCTAGTTTTAGTAGTTCTTTTTTTGTTGAATTTATAAATCCGTGGTCCGATGTTATTATTATTTTTGTGTTTGTATTTTGTATTTTTTTAAGGAATTTTTCTATTTCGTTGCATATTTCTTTGAAATATTGTTGTATTTCTTTGCTTTTTATTCCTTTTTCATGTGCAATCATATCAAATACATCCCAGTATGCGTAGATATATTTTTTTTCATCGGTTTTTTTTATTGTTTTTGTTATTTGGTTAAAAAAGCCTGTTAGTGTTTTGCAGCCTATTAGTTTTGATTGTCCTTGTGTGAGTTTTGTGAAATCTGAGTTTATTATGTATTGTGGTTTTATTATGTAAGATTTTATTTTCATATCGTGTGTGAATCCTTTTATATTGTATATGTCTTTTATTTTAATTTTTCCAGTGGTGAATGGCAATCCTCCTATTCGTGGGTTGAAGGGTAGTGTGTTTGCAAGTATTCCTATTTCTTTTAAGAAGACGTGCCATCCTGCAAGTGCTGTTTGTTGCGGGGGCAAGCCTGTTGCGAAAGTTGGTATTGCTGCACCTGTTGTTGGGGGGAATACTGATGTTATGCTTCCTTTTAGGTTTTTTTCAAATACTGTGCCTCGCATAGTTTCTTTTAAGAAGTTATAACCTAATCCATCAATGACTATTAGTACTATGTTTTTTGTGTTTTTTAGTTCCTTTGATTTGAGTAATTTTAATTCGCCGTATGAGTGTTTTCCTCCGAGACCTTTTTTTATTGAGCTCATAAGGTTCACTATGCTTCCGTCTTTGTAGTTTGGTAGTTGCATTTTCATTTTATTTTTTAAAATAGACGCCATTAATAAATATTCCTAAAACGCGACCTCGTAGAAATCATAATAAAATTCTAATAATGGCACTATTTGACGCGGTTTTAGCCTGGACGTCTGTGGTGTGTGATACTCAGTTCAAATGTCTAAATAATATGAAAACGGAGCGTAGTGCCATTAAGATTTTATTGGTTCGAAAAGGAGTTCTATGAGGCCTAAAACACAATATTTATATACTATAGTTGCTATACTAATTATAGAATGAACTCTACTATTCAACTAAGTAAAGAAACTAAGCAATTAATTAGTAGTTTTGGCACTAAAGAAAATACTTATGAAGACATCATAAAGAAACTGTATTCTTTAGCCGTAAAAGAGCAACTTAGAGAATTTCTAATGAGTTCAGACGGAACAATATCTGTAAGTGAAGCAAAAAAGAGACTATCTAAAAAATGGCCCGAGTAGAAATTGTTGAGAGTCTTTATGTTGAAATTGAAAAAAAATTTAAGCAAGAAGGTCATAAAGTTTTGAATTTAATTGAAAGTTTGGAAGATAATCCTAAAAAAGGAAAAGCTATAGGTATTGTTGGGGGACTCGTTATAAAAGAGATTAAATACAAATCATTCAGATTCTATTTTATTGTCGATGGCTATAAATTGAAATGTTACGATGAAAATGAACTAATTGATATTTTATTGCGTTTTGTAAGGATGTCGGATAAAAAACATCAGCAAAGAATAATTAATGAGATAAAGGATATTCTTATTAAAATAGGTCCTGAAGGGTTAAAATAATAAGCAAATACATTAAATTACGAGCTGAAGAAATTCTCAATTTTTTGCACGGGGCAAAAAAATGTCACCTTTAGGCTTCAGATGTTTTCTTTTGCTAATTTGGTAAAGTTAGATTGGAAGAATTCTTAGATTTTTAGCGTTAACTAAAAAGTTAACCTAAGATTAAATCTTTAGGGCGGAGAAGTGCGCTCCAACATTTTAGATTTTTATTTGCATAACTCATAATAATTAAATTACACATAATAAAAGAAAAAATATTGCTTTTGGTTTAAGAGCATCCCGTTGTGTTTCCACAATCCTCGCATACTGCGCAGCTTCCGCTTCGCTTGAGTTTCATTGAGCCACAGCTTGTGCATTGCTCGCCTGTGTAGCCTTTACTTTTGGCTTCGTATACTTCTGCTTCTTTTCCCGATATTTTTAGTTGTTTTTCTCTTGGTAGTTCTTGTTCAGGTTCATCTTTTGTATCTGATGCTTCCATTGTTTTTACGTGTACAAAGTCGCGTCTGCCTAAGTATTCATAGCCTAGTGTTCTAAATATGTAATCTAAAATTGATGTTGCGTTTTTGATTACTGGGTGTCCTATTACCATTCCTGCTGGTTCAAATCTTGTAAACGTGAAGGAATCTACGAATTCTTCGAGTGGTACGCCATACTGCAAGCCTTTGGATATTGCAACTGCAAAGCAGTTTAATAGTGCGCCGTATGATGCGCCTTCTTTGTATGTATCTAGGAATATTTCACCGAGTGTTCCGTCTTCGTATTCTCCTGTTCTGAGGAATACTTTTTGTCCGCCTACATTTGCTTCTTGTACGAATCCTTTTCGTTTTGCTGGCATTTTTTTCTGTGTTATTTTGTAGATTACTTTTTCATGGATTTTTTTTGCATCAACTGTTTCATCTATATCATCTGATTGTTTTAGTAGCAGTAGTTCTGCGTCTTCTTCTGATGTTGAACTTAATGGTTGGCTTAATTTGCATCCATCTCTGTATAATGCTACTGCTTTTACCATGAGTTTCCACGCATCTTTATGTGCTTTTGCGACGTCGTTTATGCTTGCTGTTTTGTCCATATTTATTGTTTTACTTATTGCGCCTGATATATATGGTTGTACTGCTGCCATCATTTGTATGTGGCCTGAATAGTTTATTATTCTTGTTCCTTTTTTGCCACATTGGTTTGCACAATCAAATATAGGCAAATGTTCTTGTTTTAGATGTGGTGCGCCTTCCACAGTCATTGTTCCGCATACATATTCTTCTGCTTTTATTATATCTTGTTTTGAGAATCCGAGTGCTTCTAAGACGTTTAGTTCTGGGTTGTTTATTTGATCTTCTGTGAAGCCTACTTCTTTTAGTATATCATCGCCTAGTGTCCATTTTGTAAATGCGTATTTTAGTTCGAATACTGTTTTTAGTTGTGATTCTATTTTTTGTATTGCAACATCTGTAAATCCTTTATCTTTTAGTTTTTCGTGATTTATTCCAGGCGCGTTTTTTAATGTTCCGCTTCCTATACAGTAATTTATTATGTCTAGTATTTCTTGTTTTTCATATCCGAGTACTTCTAGTGATTTTGGTACTGATTGGTTTACTATTTTGAAGTATCCTCCTCCTGCGAGTTTTTTGAATTTTACTAGTGCAAAATCAGGTTCTATTCCTGTTGTATCGCAGTCCATTACAAGTCCTATTGTTCCTGTTGGTGCGATTACTGTTACTTGTGCGTTTCTATAGCCATATTCTTCGCCCCATGTGAGTGCATCATCCCATGATGATTTGGCATGTCTCAGCATGTAGTCCGGACAAGAATCTGGGCTGAGGCCTACAGGTTTTATTGTTAAGTTTTCATATTCTGAGGGTTTAGCATTATATGCTGCGCGTCTGTGGTTTCTGATTACTTTAAGCATATCTTCTTTATTTTCTGTGTATCTTTCAAATGGTCCTTTTGCACGTGCCATTTCTGCTGAGGTGGTGTAACTTTGTGCGCCCATTATTGCTGTGATTGATGCTGCAAAGCTGCGTCCTTTTGGATCATCATATGCAAGTCCCATTCGCATTAGTAGTGCGCCTATATTTGCATATCCTAGTCCTAGTGTTCTGTATTGGTAGCTTTTCTTTGCTATTTCTTTACTTGGGAATTGTGCCATGAGCACTGATATTTCTAGGACTGTTGTCCATATTCTTACTGCGTGTTTGAATTTTTCTACGTCGAACATTTTTGTTCCTTCATCGTAGAATTTGACTAAATTTAAACTTGCAAGATTGCAAGCTGTATCATCTAAGAACATATATTCTGAGCAAGGGTTACTTGCGTTTATTCTGCCATCTCCAGGACATGTGTGCCATTCATTTATTGTGTCGTCAAATTGTACTCCTGGATCTGCACTCATCCATGATGCATAATTCATTTCATCCCATAATTTTGTTGCTTTTATTGTTTTCACTACTTTGCCATCTCGTCTCGCTGTTAGGTGCCAGTCTTCATCTTTGTGTAGTGCTTCAAAAAATTTGTTTGGTATTCTAACTGAGTTGTTGCTGTTTTGTCCTGCAACTGTGAGGTATGCTTCAGATTCGTAATTTGTGTCCATTACGACGAAGTCTATTTCTTTTTTGTCTTGTTTGACTAGCATTAGAGCTCTTTGAACATAGTTTATTGGTACATTTGCATCTAGTGCTTTTTTTACTGCGCGTCTAAGTGTAGCATTTTCTTTTAGATTTATTGATTTTTTTTCATACGCTATTTTCATTATATTATTTAAATGATTTTTGCAAGTTATGCTTCCTTGTACAAGAGCTGCCACTTTTTGTTCTTCTCGCATTTTCCAGGTTATGAATTCTTCTATTTCTGGGTGGTCGAGATCAAGACATACCATTTTTGCTGCTCGTCTTGTTGTACCTCCTGATTTGATTGCTCCTGCGGCTCTATCGAAGACAGTTAGAAATGACATTAATCCGGATGATTTTCCTCCTCCTGAAAGATTTTCTCCTTTACCTCTTACTCTTGAAAAGTTGGTTCCTGTTCCTGAGCCATATTTAAATAGTCTTACTTCGCGTGTAACTAAATCGAATATTCCTCCGTCATTTACTAAATCATCACGTACTGCTTGTATGAAGCATGCGTGTGGTTGTGGTCTTGAATATGCATCTTGTGATTTTTTTATTTCTCCATTCTCTGGGTCTGCATAGTAGTGTCCTTGTGCTTCTCCTTTTATACCGTATGCTGTGAATAGTCCTGTGTTAAACCATTGTGGGCTGTTTGGTGCGCACATTTGATTTATTATCATATATACTAATTCGTCGTAGAATGCCGCCGAGTCTTCATCTGTTTTAAAATATTCGTGTCGAGATCCCCAGTCTGTCCAGCAGCCTGCAAGGCGGTGTGCGACTTGTTTTACGCTTCTCTCAGGTCCGAGTATTAAATTGCCTTCTTTGTCTTGTGCAAATTCTCCTTCTTCTGTAATTTGTGGTACGCCTTGTTTTCTTAAATATTTTTGTGCGAGTATATCTGCTGCCATTTGACTCCATTGTGCTGGAACTTCAATTTGTTTTATTTCATAAACTACTGAGCCGTCACTATTTCTTATTATTGAGTCTTTATATGTATATTCGAATTGTTCGTAGGGCGATTTTCCTGGTTTTGTAAATATTCTTTTGACTGTAAGTCCTTTTTCAGAATATTTTGCGTTTGTTATTTTTTCTACGAATTGTTCTCCTTCTACGTTGTATTTTTTTTCACTCATTGTTTTTTTCACCTAATTATTCATTGTGTTGTTTCGAGTTTTTCAAGTTCTTTTTTGAATGACTCGATATCTTTAAAATCGTTATATACTGAGACGAAGCGTATATATGATACTTGGTCTAGTTTTTTTAATTGACGCACTATCATTTCACCTATCTTTGTTGATTTTATTTCTCTTTGTGCACTAGTTCTTAATTTTGATTCTATTTTTGACGCGATTTGTTCTATTTGTACATCTGTAACTGGTCTTTTTTGTGTTGCCATTTGTATTGCTTTTATTATTTTTTGTCTGTCAAATATTTCTCGTCTGCCGTCTTTTTTTAGGATCATTATATTTACTAGCTCTATTTGCTCATATGTTGTAAATCTTTTTGTGCATTTGAGGCATTCTCGTCTTCTTCGCGTTATATCTTCTTCTGTTTCTCTTGTTTCAAGCACTTTTGTTTCCAAATAGTTGCAATATGGACATCTCATTTTTGTTTATTTTAATTTTAGTTAAACACAAAAAATGTGTTCACTTATTTTTATTGTTAAAAATTTTTTGGGAAGAGACCCTCTTCACTAAATATAGTTTAATTTTAATGTGTGAACACTACCCCTAGTGTTTATTAGTTTTTTAGAAGCTTTATAAATTTATCTGTTTTTTTATATTATGTTTATTAAAACATCTTTTTTTTATATGTGTTTCATGATATGTTTTAAAAAAGTGTTATCATATTTTAGTTATAAAAATTAAAGCATTAACATTTATATATTAGTTTGTTTTACTGTTAATTAGAAAACCTGAAAATTTAATAATATTTTATTTTAGAAGGTTTTTGCGGGGTGTATACAGTGGATGAAAATATAGAGCTTGGTGGAAAAATTTTTTTGTCTGGATTTAAAAATCTCAGACGTGATGAATTATTAATTGCAAAGAAGCTTATTGGCGGTTATGCGCGTAAGTTTAGTGATGGGCTTGAAGATTATGAATCTTTGAATTTGCATTTAAAGCCTGTTCATAATCCTGATTCTGATAAGTATGAATTGCATGTTAAACTTGTTCATGGAGGCAAATTGACTAATTCAGAGGTTACTGATCATAACATTTTTGTTTGTGTTGATTCTGCTTTAAAAAAAATTGAAGAGCAAGTTATGCGTTAATTCTCTTTTTTATTTTTTTTATTTGCTTTATTTTATTTGCTTTAAATTAAAATGGAGATAAAAAATCTTTCAGTTAAAGAAATAAAAGCTTATTCTAATTTGGCTAGGAAAGTTATATCTTCATCTTCTTATTACACAGAGGACGCAAGATCAGAGGAAATTAAGAAGTTCTCAGAAGAGTCCCTACAAGAAAAAATTAAGGATGAAAGTAATTTTTTTGTTTTTATTGAAGATAATGGCGAGGTTGTTGCTTTTTTTAGTGGTTATTTTGATGCTGGTACTTTTTGGGCGAGTTGGCTCGGGGTTGATTTTAATTATAGAAATAAAGGTTTCGGCAAAAGGATTTTAATTTATGTTGAGCGTGAGCTTAAACGTAGAGGCATTCATAAGGTTTGGTTTGATACTTTAGTTAATAATGTTGAAATAATTAATCTAGTTGAGATGTTAGGTTTTAAGAAAGTTACAAGAATTAATAATCATTGGTATAAGCAGGATTTTTATTTGTGGGAAAAGTTTATTTAATTTAAGGCCAGCACAGTTCTTTTGTTTGTTTTTATTTAACTTTTCCTTTTATATCTTTATCGACGATTATTTTTGCGCCAATGAGTTTTTTTCCTTCTGCGATGATGCCTTCTGTTGTTGCGTGTATTTGCGCCTCGAAGAATTCTTCTATTGTGATTTCTTTGTTTTCAGGTTCTATTCCTTCGTATTTTATTTGTGTGCCTATTTCTGCTTCAGGGCATAGTAGGAGTCCGACTTTTTTTCCTTGACTTGCGGCGAGGAGCATTCCTTCGCTTTTTACTCCTCTAAGTATTGCGGGTTTTAGGTTTGTAACGACTATTATTTTTTTTCCTATGAGTTCTTCAGGATTATAATGATCTGCAAGTCCTGATACTATGGTTCTCTCTTCAGTGCCTAGATTTATTTTTTCTATGTATAATTTATCTGCATCCGGGTGTTTTTCTATGTTTGTTATTTGTGCGACTTTAAATATTGGTTTTTTTAGTGCGGACAGGTTCGGTTTTGTGTTTTCTTGTTTTCCTGAGTATTTTTCTTTAAATTCTGTTATTTTTTTATCTTCTATTTTTGAGAATAAGGGTTTTACATCGCCTATCTCGTGATTTTCGAGTTTTGTGTTTATGTCTTTTATTGTTTGTTTTTTTATATTTAATTGTGCGTATATATCTTTTGATGTTTGGGGCATTATTGGCTCGATTAAAATTGCTAAGTCTTTTATTATATTTGCAAGTATTGCAAGATCGTTTTTTGCTAATGCGGGTTGTTCTTTTATTTTTTTCCAAGGTTCTTGTTCTTGGAAGTATTGATTTGCTTTTTTTGACAGAGTCATTATTTCTTTTAATGCTCGTTTGAGTTCTATGTCTTCGTAATATTTTGTTATTTTTTGTATATTTTCCTCGTAGTTCCATGAGTTTGTTATTTTTTCGATTTTTCCGTCTGAGAATTTTTTTATGAATGTAAGTGTTCGGTTGATTAAGTTTGCGAAGTTTCCCACTATTTCATTGTTTACTTTGTCTTGGAAATCTTTCCACGAGAACATTGTGTCTGTTCTCTCAGGTCTGTTCATTATTAGGTAGTATCGCCATGCATCAGCAGGAATTCCTGTTTCTTGTATGTTATCTCCGAATATTCCTATTCCTCTTGATTTTGAGAATTTGTCGTTTTCATAATTTAAGTATTCGTTTACATTTAATGTATCAACTAATGTGTATTTTTGTTTTGTTCCTATTAGTGATGAAGGGAATAGCACTGAATGAAAGGGGGTGTTGTCTTTTCCCATAAATTGCACTAGTTTTGTTTCTTCAGGGTTGTGCCACCAATCTTGCCAGTCTTTTCTGTTTGCTTTTGTTATTGCAATGTATCCTATTGGCGCGTCAAACCATACGTAGAATACTTTTTCCTCATAGTCTTTTAGTGGCACTTTAATTCCCCATTTAAGATCCCGGGTTATTGCTCTCTCGCGTAGTCCTTCGCGGAGCCATGCATTTGTTGTTGTTATTGCATTTTCTGTCCAATTATTTTTTATTTTATTTATGTGGTCTTCTAGTAATGGTTGTAATTCTTGTAATTTTATGTATAAGTGTTTTGTTTTTTTGAGTTCGGGTTTTGTTCCTGTGAGTTTTGATTTTGGGTTTTTGAGTTCTTTTGGATCTAGTAGTTTTCCGCATGCGTCGCATTGGTCTCCTCTTGCGTCTTTGTATTTGCAGTGAGGGCATTCTCCTTCTATGAATCTATCTGATAAGAATTTTTGTGCCTCATCATCGTAGAATTGTTCTTCTTCTTTTTCTATTATGTATCCGTTTTCATATAGTTTTAAGAATATATCTTGTGTGATTTCTGTGCTCTCAGGGCAAGAGGTTCTTCCAAAGCAATCAAATTCGCAGTTGAACCAGTCATATATTTGTTTATGTATTTTGTAAAAGTGGTCTGTTGCCTCTTTTGGAGTCATACCTAGTTTTAGAGCAATGGTTTCTGTTGTAGTACCGTGTTCGTCTGTTCCAAGTATTGATATTGCTTTTTTTTCTTGAAGTTTTAAAAATCTTGTGTAAACATCTGCGCTGATGATGCAGACCATTGTTCCTAGGTGTGGTATATTATTTACGTATGGGAGTGCGCTTGTTACTAGTATTTTTTTTTCTAATTTGATCACCTTTTATTTCTTATTTTTTAAAATTGAATGAAGTGCAGTATCTTGCGAATTTTAGCATTACAAACGCGATAAAATCAGGTTCGGGAAAATATAATTTAAATCACTCGTTTGTGCGCATACACGTAATGTTTTTGTTTTTCTTTTATTTTTGTTTATAATTCTTCAGGATCTATTGCTGCGGTTTTTGTTTTCTTCTTTTTTGGTTCTTTCATTTTTTTTGTAATAGGTATTTTTATTTTACATCCTTCACATTCAAATAAAAATGATTTAACCCCCATGTATGTTTTTCTTTTAAAAGGTATTTTTGTTTTTCCTTCGTGGTTGCATGCACCGCAAACATAGTCTATGCAAAGTTCTAGTGTGTCTTCGTATTCTGTAGCTTCCACTGTGTGTCCGCATTCTGCGCAGATGTATTCTTTTGCTCTTATTTTTGGTTTGCCTGTTTTTTCATCTTTTGGTTTTGTCATCAGTGCTTTTTTGCATTTCGGGCATTCTTCTCGAAAAGCCCATGCTCGAACGCGGCCTTCAGGCGTGTTTCTTCTTGAAAAGTATACTAGTTCATCCATGTTTTCTGGTTCTTTTAGTTCCATTTTAGTTTTTTCACCTTTTTATTTTTTTTATCTCTATTGATATTGCATTTTTTATCGTTCTTATGTATAGAGGGCATTTTTGGTATTCTAGGTTGTGTGCGTTGCAGAACTTTATTAAATTTTCTCTTTCGTCTGTGTTTGTTTTTTCATTTATTTCAACGAATATATTTATTGATGGTTTTTGATTTAGAATTGTGTATCCTTTTGTCTTTAGTTCTTTTTTTATTTTATTTGAATGATTTATCCAATTATTTTTTTTATTTTCTAGATTATCTATTGCAGCATTTAGTTCATTAAAGTTTATTTGTTCGCCTGCGCATCTATAATATTCTTGTTTTATTTTTAAAAGTTCATTTAAAGTATTTTCATCATTTAGTGCGATAAATGCTCCGCCTGTGCTTATTGTTAGGGGTTTGTCTTTGCCGAAGCTTCCTATTAGGTAATCCCCTTTTTTTGCTGTATCTTCTCCTATTGAACCCACTACGTCGTTTATAATTAAGGATTGTGTTTTTTTTAGTTCATCATAAAATTTTAGAGGTTCTGTGTATGCATATCCTGGATTTGTGTTTATTATGATTAGTGCTTTTTTTTGTGGGAATTCTTGTTTTATTAATTGGCCTTCGTTCATTTTTGCAAATAATACATTTAAGCCTATTTTTTTTGCTGATTTTTCGTATGTGTGCCAGCCTCCTTCTTCTTGTAATATTAATGAATCATAATTTGTTTTTTTTGCATATCTCATGATTAATTCTGCTGCTTCTCTGCATTTATTCATAAATATTATGTATTTTTTGTTTGTGAGTTTTTTTAGTTTTTCTATTGTTTCTTGTTTCATTTTTTATTTTAGTTTATTTTGTTATTTTTTTGTGTGAAAAACGCGCTTACTTCTATGATTTTAACTTTTTTTTCATGGTGATCTTGTGTTTTTTTGAGTGAGTATTTGAAGTTAAAGATATCAATTATTTTGTAATTATGTTCCAAGTATGTTTTTTGTATGTGTTCTTTAGTTATTGTTTTGTGTATGCTTAATATGTTTTTTGTGAGTTTCGTTGCGATATCTATGAATAAAGTATCTATTTTTTTTATTTTTGTGCCGAAAGGAGGGTTCATTATTGCAAGGTCGAATTCGCCTTCTGCGTTTGTTACATCTGAACTAATTATTTCATATTTTGGTAGCTCATATTCTTTTTCTAATTGTTCAAGGTTTTCTTTTAGTGTTTTAATTGCATCCTCATCTTTTTCAAGGAATATTACTTTTTTAGCACCCAGCAGTAACGATCCTATTCCTAGTGTGCCTGTTCCTGCCCCGAGGTCTATTATAGTTTTATTTTGGATGTGTCCTCTAAGATTGAGTGACCAGAGTAGTTCTGCTGCGACATCTGCATTTGTTGTGTATTGTTCTAGTTTTATTTTTGGCTTCTCAAATTCTTTTAATTTTTGAAGTAGTCTCGCAAGGTGTTTTTGTGACATTCATTTTCGTAGTATTAGTTTATTTATATATGTTTCAGGTTATTTTTAGTTATTTTTTTTGTTGTTTAAAAATTGATAGCATTAGTTAATACAAATCTTTAAAAATAACTTAAGCGCACCGATTTAGTAAAGTGTTTGGGGCGTTAGGTATTAATCAAGAAGCAAAGAAGTTCAAAGAATTTCATAAGGGCGTGAAGACTGCTTTTAAGGAAGTTAAGCATGAACTTGAAGATCATTTAGAATCTATTAATCACAGTACTCGTGAAATTCAGTCCATCTATGATTATTTGAGTGAGCTTGATGCAAAGCTCGATAAGATGAATGAGCGTATTGATGAGCTTCATATGACTTTAAATCCAGTTATTGAGTCTGAGTCTAATATTGAGCTTACAAATCGTGAGCAAGAAGTTTTTATGGTTCTTTATGCTGAAGAGAATATTGTTTTAAAAGATATTGCAAAGAAGCTAGGATTCACTGAGGAGATGGTTAATAAATATATTTATAATTTGATTTCTAAAGGTGTTCCTGTTTTGCGCGAGTATGTTAGTGATACTGTTTCTTTTTCTATTGATTTAAAGTTTAAGCATATTCAAGCAAAGAAAAATATTTTGAATATTAGTGAATCTATATCTAAAGAGATATTATCTGAGCGTACTCTTTAGTGTTTATTCAAGAAAAATCAAGCAAGTTTGATTACATGTGAAAATTATAAATTTTCTAGCTTTGAAAGTAAATTTCAAAGAATTTTCAAATAGCCGTTTGATTTTTGTGCGTTATCTGAAAGCGCTACCGCGAATATAATTTATATAACATAAAAAAGAAGTTTTTTCAATTAGTGATCTTGTATTTAGCCTCATTATTGTTTTTTTTCAAAAATAAATTAGTTTTAATTTTCAGTTATAATAACTTGTAGGCAGATTTTGTTGTATTAGTAATAACTTTTGCCCACAATCATAATAGTCTGCGACAAAATTTTTTTGTAATGCAAAGAGCATCGCTTTGATCCTCGCTTTATAAATTGAGTCTGGTGTTAACGAGTGTGAACCTAAGGCTCTTTTAGGCATTACAAATTTTTTATGTCGCCAACTATAATTTAGTTAATTTTATAAACTTGTTTATGTTCCGTTTGTTTATGAAAATCACAATTATTGAAAATAAGGCGCAAAAATTGGTTTTTGAGCTTGAAGGTGCAGATCATACTTTTTGTAATGCTTTAAAAGATGAGCTTAAAAATAATGATTCGGTTAGTGTTTCAACGTATGCTATTAGTCATCCTTTGGTTGGTAAACCTAAGTTTTTTGTTGAGACTAAAAAGGGTTTGAAGCCTGTTGATGCCATTAATGGTGCGATTGATTCTTTGAAAAAGAATAATTCTGCTTTTTTAAAGGCTTTTAAGGCTTTAAAGTAAGTTTTTTATTCAGTGTTTTTTCGTTTTGTTTGTATTAGAATTATTTTATTAGTTATTTTATTTGCCGAAGCGTCTTTCTCTTTTTGCGTATTGGTTTATGCATTCTTTTAGGTCTTCTTTTTCAAATTCTGGCCATTTTTTTTCAAGGAAGAACCATTCGGAGTATATGCTTTGCCAGGGTAAGAAGTTGCTTGTTCTGTGGTCTCCTCCTGTTCTTATTATGAGGTCTGGTTCTGTTTGCAGGTAAAGTTCTTTATTTATTGTTTTTTCAGTTATATTTTCTGGTTTTAGTGTTCCTTTTTTTATTTGGTTTGCTATTTTTTTAACTGAGTGAATTATTTCTTCTCTTCCGCCGTATCCTAGTGCAATGTTTAATTTGTATTTTTTGTTTTGTTTTGTTTTTTCTTCTAGTTCATTTAGTTTTTTTTGAACTGTTTCAGGAAATATTTTTATATCTCCTATTATTTTTATTTTTACTCCTGAATTTAATTTTTTTTCATCTTTTAGTATTTTATTTGCTGCGTTCAAGAATAATTTCATTAAGTAATTGAATTCTATTTTTGGTCTGTTTTTGTTTTGTGCTGAGAATGCATATATTGTTATTTCTTGTATTTTTAGTTCAAGGCACCAGTCCAAAAGTAAGAATACTTTTTTCTCCCCATATTCATGGCCTTTGGAAGGGTTTAGATTTAGGCTTTTTGCAAATCGCCTATTGCCGTCCATAATTATACCTATGTGTTTTGGTTTGTTCATTTTATCATGATGTTTAATTTTATTGTTGTTTTATTTATACTTTAGTTAATTTTATTTTTGTTCGGGGATAACATATTCGAACATATTATCTAGGAGGTCTGGTTCTATCCCGAATATATCTTTCATCGTTACGATGCCTTTTAGGTTTCCTTCTTCGATTACAGGTAATCTGCGAACGTCGTTGTTATTCATTAGCATCATCGCAGTATATATGCTTCTTCCTGGTTCTATGCTGATTATATTTTTTTCTGTTGTCATTATATCTTTTGCAAGTATTTTATTTGGATCAAGACCTGTTGAGACTACTTTTACAGTTAGATCTTGTTCTGTTATTATTCCTGCAAATGTTTGTTTCTTCATAATTATGAGGCTTCCTACTTCTTTTTTTGCCATTGTCTCTGCGCATTGTTTTGCAGTTGTTGTTTCTTCGACAGCAACAGGGGTTGTTGTCATAATATCTCTAACTAAGTATTTTCTCATTTATTGCCCCTCCAGTCCAATAATTTCCTTGTTAATATTTAAAAAAAATTATAATTATAGTATTAGTTTTATTTTGTCTTTAAATATTTTATTTAAATCATCTATAAGTGTTTCGCATACGTGTAATTGAGTATTTTTTGTTTGTGTATCTATTGCTTTTTCAAATTCTTGTGGTGTGCAGGAGATTACTTTTGTTATTTTGCCATCTTTCATGAATGCATGTTTTATGTTTTTCTCTGGAACTTCTATATCCTCTATTAAGAACATATTGTCACCTGAGAGTATTATTTCTCCTGTTTTTTTTCCGTGTTTGAATTGTACTCTTGTTTTTTGCATTTCCATTAGTCTTCTTCTTTGTGCATGTTCCATAAGTTCCATTATTACGAATTTTGCATTTGATAATAATTTACTAACTTCTGGTTTTGCAAGTTTTCCTGCGTCGAATTCTTTTTTATTATGTATTATATTTTTTAGCTCAGTATATGTATTGGGCGATAGTAGTCCTTTGTCTGCGAGTTTATTTTTTGTAACTTTTAACAAGTCTTTTTCTGTCACGTCATCTTGTCCGTGTATTCTAAGTACTTCTTTTAAAGCGTGTATGAGCTCATCATATAATTTTTCGAATACGCCATGGTCTTTGAGTGATGCTATTTCATCAAATAGTTTTTTCATTCTTGAAAGGTATTGTTCTGTTTCTGCGTATAATTCATCAAGTAGTTTTCCTGAGACTTTTTTTATATTTCCATGCTCTAGGTCTTTTCTAACTTTTACTAGTCTCTCTAGTATTTTTACGTATTTGTCTTCTAGTATTTTTTCTTTTTTTACGAATATGTGGCGAAGAACGTCTGCTGCTTCTTTTGGTGTTGGTGGCGGCAAACCATATATCATTACTGCTGCTTGGGCTGTTGTAAGGCATGCCCAGAAAAAATCTTCCATTCCCATTTCTTTGAATTTTAGGTTTACTCTGTCAAGTACTTGATCTCCTGCTTGGGCGTACATATCTATTGCCTCAGGGCTTGGTTTTATTCTTCCCATTTGTAGTAGTTGTTTCCAAGGCATGAAAGTTCCTCTATCATATAGTGGTACTCCATCTCTTAGGAATGTGAATATTACAGGATTTGCTTCTTTTACACTTTCCCAGAAATCTGTTAGTAAATATACTTGTACACCTAGTTCTTTGTCGATTCCAGTCATTTTTCGAACTTCGTATGTCATGCTTATTATGATTGATCGGAGTTTGTCTTTAAGTTCGGCTCTTGTCATTTTTTTGACGTCCGTATCATCTATTATGACGAATGTGTCGACGTCTGATTCTGGTGTTGCTCTGCCTTGAACTAGGCTTCCTGCTAGGACATATGATACTATGTATTTTTCAAATTTTTTTATGACCATGCTTTTGTGTATTTCTGAGAGTTTAAGTGATGCTATCATTCCTGTATCGTATATTGTTGCGGAATTTGCTATTAATTCCATTAAGTCATATTTTGAGTCGAAGCAGTTTTGCCATATGTCTGTTACGAGAATGGTTAGTGGATTTAGTGAATCATTTACTTTTTTGGATATTTCTACTATTTTTTCTGCAACTTTTTCTCTAAGTTCATCTTTGCTCATTTTTTTACTATCTGAGTCATCTATAATTACAAGTACATTTACAAGTTCTTTTTTATCATCGTCTTTACTTGGTGGGAGAAGTGCTATGCCTGAGAGGTTTCCTTCGAATTTTTCTACAAGTTTTTCTTTTAGCGTTTCAAGATTTTGTTTTATGTTTTCTAGTTTTTTTTGTGCATCTTTGTCTATCTCTGGTTCGTTGTTTTTTTGGTTGTTTTCTTGTTTTTTGTTTTTTGTTTCTTTATTTTTTTGTTTTGCCATAATTAGAACACTCTCCTTTTTTTGAGTTATTATTGATATTATTTTTATTTTTGTTTGTTAATAACATTTATCAATTTCTTTGTTTATATAAATGTTTTGGCAACTGGCTTGTGCGTGTTTATTTTGTCTTATTTATGTGTTCATACTTTATGTTTTTGGTAATGTTTATTAATAAGTTGTTTTTTTGTTTTTTTTATGAAAATTACGATATCGGGAACTTTGGGGAGTGGTAAGAGCACTGTTGCGAAATTGGTTGCAAATGAGTTTAATTTAAAGCAATTTCAAAGTGGAGGGTTTATGCGTCAGATGGCTTCTGAGCGTAATATGACTTTAAATGAGCTTCAAGTTATTGCTGAGAGTGATAGGCGCATCGATGATGAAATTGATGCTCGTCAAATTAAGCTTGGTGAGGTCGAGGATGATTTTATTTTGGAGGCTCGTTTGGGGTATCATTTTGTACCTGCATCTTTTAAAATTTATTTGAAGACGTCTGTGGATGTTGCAGCTGATAGGATTTTGCGTTCTATGCAAAATAGTGATTTTGAGCGTGAGCGCGAAGGTCTTATTCCTGATAAAGATGAAATTGTGAAGAGTCTTTTGCGCAGACGTGAGTCTGAGAAGAAAAGGTACTTGGAGCTTTATAATCTTAATTATGAAGATGAGAATAATTATGATTTGGTTATTGACACTTCGAGCATTAGTGCTGTTGAAGTTAGTAAAATCATAATTGCTAGAATTAAAGAGCGTTTTTCTTTAGAGAACTAATAAAAAAAGAAAAAAAATTAAGAGAAAAGTTTTTTATTTATTCTTTTTTTGTCTCGTTTGTGGGTTTTTCTTCACTTTTTTCTTCTTTGGAAGCTTCTTCTGGTTTTGCTTCTTCAAAAAGTGGAGTTTTTCCTGCTTTTGTGACTTTTAGGTTTATTTGGACTGTTTTTGTTGTTATTGTGTTTCCTGCGACTGTTTTTCTTATTTTTCGTCCGTCTTCGTTTTTTCTAAGTCCTGTTCCTTTTACGATTAATATTTTTTTTCTAGCACCACCCATTACGTCTCGTCTCATTGGGAATCCTGCGCTGTCGCTTCCGCCTGTGATTGTGAGTTCGTATCCGTTTAGGCCGAATAAATCTCCTTTTACTGTATCGCCTATTTTTTTTCCTTGAAATATTTCTGCTTCTGTGTCTTTAACATCTTTTTTTAGTGTTTTTTTTGATGCTGCATCGCCTATATTTAATTTGTATTCTACCATTTTTTTTATTCCTCCCGAGTTCTTCCGCAATCTTGTGTTGGGCCTCAGTGTTTATTAGAAATTCTTTTTTATTTTTAAAGGTAACTGCTACTTATTTGTTTTTTGTATTTTTTTATCTATTTTTTGTGATTTTATTCTTTTTATGTCATATTTAGGTCATATGAATTATATTCACGAAAGCAATCATATAACGCGCGAAAATCAAACAACTATTTAAAAATTTTTGACATTTACGTTTAGATCTCGAAAATTTGTAATTTTAGCGTGTAATAAAAGTTAAAAAAATAGTTTTTAACCGTGCAAATTCCATATTTAGCTATGCTTGTTTGATTTTTCTTGTCTGTTTTTTATGTTTTCGTTTTTTTTATTCGTTTTATCTTATTTTTTAATCCGTAGAAGTATTTTGAAAATACTATGTAAGTTGAATTTAGTTCTTGTTTCCCTTTATCTGTTAATCTGTATACTTTTCTTCGTCCTTGTTTTTCGAATTTTACGAGTTTCTTGGTTTTTAGTTTTTTGAGTGCGGGGTATATTGTGCCTGGAGTTAGGGTTGTGCCTTTTCTTTTACCTATTTTTCGGGCTAAGTCTTCTCCTGCAAGTTCTTTTATGTTTATCTCGTGCATTATTAGAAAGCTCAATAATCCTTTGAATTCTATTAATAGTGTTTTTGTCGCGTCTGATGCATTTGTTTGTTTCTTATTTTTTTTTCGAGTTTTTGTTGTTGCTTTTTTTATTGGTTTTTTTGATAGTTTTTCTTGTTTAATTATTTTTTTCATTTTGTCATCATTTCATTTTATTATTTTATCATTATAACATTTCGTCATCCTAACATTTTATCATCCTAACATTTTATCATCCTAACATTTTATCATCCTAACATTTTATCATTATAACATT
>JBKHAC010000042.1:0-4661 GCA_046543095.1 Candidatus Woesearchaeota archaeon
CGCAAATCCTCGGGGACGGCTTGCAGCCTTTCGCTTCGCTCACCCTCATTTAACAGGGATTTAGAGGAAAATTCCTGCCGAATTTTCCAAAATTTTTGTTTCGCAAAAACTTCTCTAAATCCTGATGTTAAGTCGAATTTATTTTTCTGCTAAGTTTTATATACTTCTTCTTCTCAAATGTAAATTATGAAACTTATTAAACCAACCATTAATGATTTGCAAACCTACAAAGAATTGGAGCAAGAGTTTTTTAACCACCATAAAGATTTTGGAACTCTACTTCAAGATGTTAATCCTTCTAAAAGAGATTTAGCTAAAGAATTTCAGGAAATTCTTGATAATCAAAATGCTTTCTTTCGTTTTGCTACAGATGAAACTGAAGTTGTTGGTTACATCTATGCAGAAATTCAATCCGTTAATGAGAATGAAAAAGGTTGGTCAAAAATTGCTGATTTAAATTCAATTCTTGTTAAAAAAGAATTTCGCAAGAAAGGATTTGCAAAAGAAATGGTTAATTTGTTTATTGAAAACCTTAAAGAACAAAACATTCATTTTATCAAATCAAGTTGTAATGTAAAGAATTTATCAACTATTGAGTTTCATAAACAATTAGGTTTTCAAGAACAATTCATTACATTTGGAAAAATAATCTGACACCACGCAGAAAAATAAACTTCTCGTTCGGCTTCGCCTCTCTGCGACCCACGCCTTGCAGGCTCTCCTCCTTTCAGTCGTCGGGGCGACATAACAGCACCTTAACGGTTCCGCCTATGCAGGCTCCACCCAACTTGCTTCGCAAGTTCGTTAAGCTGCGATGTTATGTCGAATCTAGTTAGTTTTCTTTTCTTATTTTTTTACTATTCTTATAATATCCTCTAATCAAATATAAAAATGGTGTGTCCATTAATGTAACTACGAACTTTAGCAAGATAGTTCCTATTATTAATGATTTTAATGGAAATAATCCTGCAAATGCTATCGTTATAAATATTACCGCATCCAAACTTTGACTTAGCTGTGTTGATACATTATTTCTTAACCACAATTTTTTGTTTTTTGTTTTTTTCTTTAATTTTGCAAATAAATGAACGTCTATGGTTTGTGATGTTAAAAATGCTGCGAAACTTGCAAGGGATAATCTAAGTCCACTGCTAAGTGTTTCTTTAAATGCATCTTGTCCTGCCCATAATGTTGAAGGTTCTATTAATATGGCTATTTGAACTACGGTTACGTGCATAATTAATGCTATAAATCCTACCCATACTGCTTTCATTGCTTGTTTTTTCCCCCAAATTTCGTTTATGGTGTCTGTTATCAAAAAGGTAGCGGAGTAAATAATAAAACTTGCAGGAACTGTAACGCCGAATAAATCTATTATTTTTACTGCAGTTATGTTCGCTATTACTATAGATGCAGCGTATAATGCTATTAAATATTCAACACCATGTTTTTTTCCCATCATGCAAACTATTGTCGCTATTGTTAATGTTGAAAATAACCAAATCAATATTAGTACATAATCCATTTTTATTCACCTCTTTTAACTGCTTTAATTATTAAGTAACACGGATAGTTATGTCCGTCCATTCTTTTTGCTCCTGGAAATTCTTCTCTTTCAAAGTAGTATTGTATGTCGAAATTTTTAAGAAAAAATGGACTTAAGTATTCGTTAAAAGTGTGTGAGGGTTCGTGAAGTTCTATTTTATTTTCGAATATTGTTGACTTCACTATTTCTTTTTTGAAGTAGTCTTTTTGCTTTCCTTGTTTTTCTAAAAATTGTCTTAGTGGATGTGTCACAAGCATAATGAACGTACCTTTCGGTTTCAGTGCTTTGTTTATCTGCAGATATACTTTATCTATGTCTTTTGATGTTTGAATCGCGTATTTTGATGTAATTACATCAAATTCTTCTTCAAAAAGCAAATCTTCCATTGTTGTTTCTATGAACGTTGCATCAGGAACTTCTTGTTTTGCCAGAGCAATCATATCTTTACTAGCATCTATACCTGTAACTTTTGCACCTAATATGGAGTATATTTTTGCATCTGATCCGTTTCCGCAACCTATATCTAGTAAATCTTTATCTACTATGTCTGGTAGCAGCGTAAAAAATAATTCTCTGCTTTCTTTGTTGTAATCTATTATGTTTTGAGCGTATTTTTTAGCTGAACCGTCGTATTGTGTTTCTATTCGTATTTTTTTTAAAACCATAAATTCACCTTTACTACTTGATAGTAATTAATATGTTAAAAGAAATATTTAAATATTAGTGGTAACTTAACAATACCACTATGACTGAATATGAATTATATTTAAATCTGGGCCTTACACATACAGAGGCGAAAATATACGACTTATTAACTAAATACGAAGAACTAGATGCTAAATCAATAACGAAAAAACTAGATTTGCATAAGAAAGTAATATATGATAATTTAGATAAATTAGAAAACAAAAGCATAATTTCATCAATAATTAAAAACAAACGAGCAATATACAGCATAACCGACCCCGAACTTCTAAAATCATTAATAACTCAAAAAGAAAACACACTAAATCAAATCAAAACAGAGACAGACTTACTAGTAAATAATTTAAAAAAAATTACAAAACAAAATCATAAAGAACAAAAAATTCAAACATACCAAGGAATTTCAGGAATAAAACATGTTTTAAATACAATCATAAAAGAAAAACAAAACTACGATTCATTCGGAGGACCAATAGAAAGCGAAAATATAATACCTGAAGACTGGTGGCTTAACTTCCATCTAAAAACAAAAGAAAACAATATTTACGCAAGACTAATATTCAATAAAAGCCTAAAACACTGGGCACCAAAAACAAAAAACATGAACCTAGAAATAAAATTCTTCGAAAATATAGACCCACTAACAGAAACATTAATTTTTGCAGATACAACGGCAATAATAGTTTGGTCTCAGCCACCCATAGCAACAATCATAAAAAACAAAGACGTTGCGAAAAGCTACAAAGATTTCTTCGAAATACTATGGACAAAAGCGAAGTCCTAAAAAAAATAAGAAAATAAAAAACAGTAAAAGAACTGTAACTTCGTACTAACTAGACTTCTATATTGCACCTTATAAATATCTTCATGAACAAGTTTATTTTATCTAAAATGAGCAAAAAACCACATTTTATTTATAAAGGTTGCTAATGAAATGGCAACATTTAAATACTTCAATTTTTTCTTATAGCTTATGATTTCAACAAAAGACTTGCAAGAAATAATAAATTCAACAAAAATATTAAACTCGATACCACGTAATAAATACTTAAAAGAAATAAAACCTTGGCTTAATAAAAAAGAAATAATAATCATTAAAGGAATAAGAAGATGCGGAAAAACACACATCATGCATCAACTCATAAAAACTCTGCCCAAAAAAAATGTATTCTACATAAATTTTGATGATTTTAGATTTGACAAATACTTACAAATCGAATTATTAGAAAAAATAATAAATCTTAGAAATAAAACTAAACCATCTTATTTTTTCTTAGATGAAATACAAAGAATAAAAGGTTTTGAAAAATGGCTAAGAACATATTACGATAGGGAAGAAAACATAAAATTCATCATAGGCGGATCAAATATTTCTCTATTAACCCCGAAATTAAGCACAGTACTCACAGGAAGAAATATCACTTTCGAGATTTATCCTTTAGATTATAAGGAATTTCAAACATTCTCAAAAGGTCCGATAGAAACTTACCTAAAATTTGGAGGCTTCCCTGAAGTAGTATTGGCAGAAGACGAAACAACAAAAAGAAGAAGACTCGAACAATACATAAACGATATCGTAACAAAAGACATATTAGAAAAATATGAATTAAGCAATGCGACCCAACTCAAAGCATTAATAAAATTTTTCTTAAACAATCCAGGAGTTAAAATAAGTGCCAATAAATTAGGTAAACAACTAAGTATACATAAAGACACTGCACAAAAATACATCGAATATATTAAAGACACATTCTTAATATTTGAAGTACCTTACTTTTCATATTCAGCAAAAACAAAATACATAGGTTCGCAAGCACCAAAATACTACTGCATAGACAATGGCTTACACACAATCACAACAACAAAAGAAAACAAAGGAATACTACTAGAAAACGCAGTAGCAATAAAACTACAACAAACAAACAAAGAACTATTTTATTGGCAAGACATAGTGGAAATAGATTTCGTAGCTGATAATAAAGCAATACAAGTAACAGCAACAAAAAACATACCACAACGAGAATTAAACGCATTTACCGAGTTCAAGAAAAAACACAAAACAATAACAAAACGCATACTCATAAGCGAAGAAAAAGAAGGAAAAAAAGAAAATGTTCAATTTATTAAAACAGAAAACTTCTTGAAACAAAAATAAACACGACAATATAAGAAATGAAAAAAATCGTAAAAGAACTGTGACTTCGTACTAACTAGACTACTTCGCAAAACAAGTTTTGCTCCGACCCACGCCTTGCAGGCTCTCCTCCTTTCAGTCGTCGGGGCGACCTAACAGCACCTTAACGGTTCCGCCTTGCAGGCTCCACCCAACTTCTCTTACGAGAAGTTCGTTAAGCTGCGATGTTATGTCTAATAAAATATCTGTCCCCTTAACAACAAAACCATTTGAAGT
>JBKHAC010000043.1:0-4473 GCA_046543095.1 Candidatus Woesearchaeota archaeon
GTGGATTATTGGTAACTCTCCCTGATATCGTGATGGGGTCTTGCGCGGTAGCTGTTAGCATATTCGCTGCAAGGAGCGTTGTTGCGAGGAATTTCGCAGTGTATGTTTTTGGCCTGCTAGCTACATTGCTAAAGAAGTTTTTTATTTTTTGTTTTGTATTAAGCAGGGATTCGAGGCTCATTGGTGCATATTAATCATTTCCAATATATAAAACTTTCGCTTGTAATTACTTGCAAGTAATTAATAATTTTTTGTTTAATGATTTGCTGTGTGTTGCGGGTTTTAGACTTGTATGAAGTGCATCATAAACTAAGGTAGATATTGATTAAATGTTGTTTACGTGTGAGTGTAATTTTTTTGTTGTTGTATGTGTTTATTGTTTAGTTTTTGTTGTCTTGTTGTTTGTTTGTTTGTTTGTTTATTTGTTTTTCTTGTTTGTGTTTTGCTTAGTTGTTGCTTGTGTTTTATTGTGTTGTTTATTTATTTGTGTTTTTCTTGTGTCGTTGTTTGTTTTATTTTGTTTTGTATGTTTGTGTTTTGTTTAGTTTTTGTTGTTTGTTTGTTAGTGTGTTGTTTATTTTTTTCTTGTCTTGTTGTTTTGTTTGTTGTTTGCACGCAGTATTTTTTGGCTCAAATAAATTGTTATTATTATTCCAATTATTGAGGGAATTATCATGAAGTTTACTATTGCAACCATTGTCCAGAATATGTTTCCAAGGTGCGCTGTTATTAGGAATGTGCTGTGTGCTCTATCGCCTTGCATTAATTTAGTTATTATTGTCATACCTATGCTTCCTGATATTATCCAGCCTATATAATTTGTGAAGGGTATGCCGTAATATATTCCTTGTACTTGCCACTCCCAGAATCTTAGCGCGACTGCGCCTGGGTCGAGTACTAGGTCGAATGCGACGAGTATTAGTGTTCCGAGTATTATTTTTTTTATTTGTTCGTATTTCTTTGTTTTAATTATGTTTTCGCTAAGTGTCCAGCTTGCAATAACTAATGGGACCCATCCAAAGCTAACTGTCCAAGGTATAACTCCTATTTTTGCGCCGAGTCTCTCTGTATATGTGAAGTATCCGTAGGGGGTGCCTGTTATTATTCCTATGCTCTCAATTATCATTGAAAATAAGCTTAATATTATTATGGTCTTTATTGCTTTGTTTGTGTTTGTTTTTTTTATGAAATAATAATATGTTGGTGCGCTTAAAAGTAGCATAAAGAAAATGGATAGGGATGTGTATTCTACTTTATAATCTACTTGGCTTATGAAGAATCCTGATAGTGCGATTATTATGCTTAATATTATGATTATTGTGCGTTTCATTGTTTTATTCTTGGGGTTTTATTGTTTTTTTTAATTATTTCTTCTTTTTTTCTTTTTTTTATATTTATTTTAACGTTAAGATTTATATAAGACCTTAAAATTTCTATGTTTGCTAGTATGGGTAATGAAGATAAAATTAAGGAACTTGAAGATTTAATTGCTAATTCGCAGTATAATAAGCGTACTCAAAAAGCTATTGGTATCTATAAGGCTCAACTTGCGAAACTTAAAGAAAAAGAAGCTAGTCGTGGTAGTGGCGGTGGTGGTGAGGGATTTGCTGTTCGTAAAACTGGTGATGGCACCGTGGTTTTACTTGGGTTTCCTAGTGTTGGTAAGAGTACTTTGCTCAATAATTTAACTGATGCTGAGTCTGAGGTTGGTGCGTATGCTTTTACAACTTTATCGACTATTCCAGGCATGCTTGATTATAAGCACGCGAAGATTCAGGTTCTTGATGTGCCTGGTATTGTTCATGGTGCGGCGACGGGTCGTGGTCGTGGTACTGAGGTTTTCTCGGTGCTTCGTAGTGCTGAT
The DNA here is from genome assembly GCA_046543095.1 of Candidatus Woesearchaeota archaeon. Taxonomy (GTDB): domain Archaea; phylum Nanobdellota; class Nanobdellia; order Woesearchaeales; family 21-14-0-10-32-9; genus 21-14-0-10-32-9. Next base: position 1,865 of record JBKHAC010000043.1, read on the forward strand.
TTAATTCTTATTTTAATTGATGTTTTAAGTCCTAATCATTATGAGGCTATTTTAAAAGAAATTAATGATTCTGGTATTCGTATTAATCAGCGTAGGCCTGATGTTAAAATTAAGAAGACGAGTAAGGATGGTATTAAGATTAGTAAGACTGTTAAGCTTGATTTGGATGATGATACGATTAAAGAGGTTTTGAAAACTTTTAGGATTAATAATGCTGATGTTGTAATTAGAAGTCGTATTGGTGTTGATGAGTTAATTGATTGTATTGAGGCGAATAAGATTTATGTTCCGTCTATTACTGTTTTAAACAAGGTTGATCTTGTCTCTAGTGATGAGTCTAAGAGGGTTGCAAAGCTTATTGGTGCTGATTTGTTGATTAGTGCTAATCAGGATAGTGATTTGGTTGATCTTAAAGAATTAATTTTTAAGCGTCTTGATTTGATCAGGCTTTATATGAAGGAGCCTGGGAAGGAGGCTGACTTAGATGTTCCTTTAATTATTGAAAAAGGTAGTTCTGTGAGGGATGTTTGCTCGAAGCTTCATCGTGATTTTGTGGATAAGTTTAAGTTTTGTCGTGTGTGGGGTCCTTCTGCGAAGTTTCCTGGGCAAAAACTTGCTTTAAAACATAAATTATTAGATGAGGACATAATTGAAATTCATCTTCGTTAATTAGTATTAGTGTTGTTATTTGTGTTTTCTTTTTGTATTTTGCTCAAATTACATTTCGTCTGGTTCTTGCTTTATTTTTGTATCCTCGGGCATTGTGAGTATTACGTCGTCTATTCTAAGTATCATTGTTGCAACTTCGGTTGCGCTTATTATTGCTTGCGCTTTAACATTTAATGGTTCTATGATTCCGTTTTTTAGTGCATCTATGATTTTGCCTGTGTAAACATCTATTCCTGCGTGTTTTTCTCCTTTGCTGTGTGCGTGTTTAAGTTCTGCAAGAGTATTTATTGAATCTAGTCCTGCGTTCTCGGCTAGTATTTTTGGTATTATTTCAAATGAGTCTGCGAAGTTTTGTGCTGCTAGTTGCTCTCTGCCTTTTAGGGTCTTTGCATATTCTCTTAGGCTTTGTGCTAGTTTTGCTTCTATGCTTCCAGCTCCGCTTACTATCTTATTGGTTTTAATAACTGTTGCTACATCGCCTATGGCGTCATCTACTGCGCGTGCGCTCTCTTCTGCGACGTGGCTAGTTGTGCCTTTTATTAGAAGTGTTATGCTTTTTGGGTTTTTGCATTCGCGTATTATTGTCATATAATCGTCGCCTGTTTTTACTTGTTCGACTAGTCCTGCTGCGCCTAATATTTTTTGTTCATTATTGAAGTCGCTTATTATTTTTGCACCTGTGGCTTTGCTTATTTTATTCATGTCGCTTCGCTTTACGCGTCTAGTTGCATATATTCCTTCTTTTGCAAGGAAATATTGTGCGAGGTCGTCTATTCCTTTTTGGCAGAATACTACGTTCGCGCCTGTATTTTTTACTTTATCTATTAGTGATTTTAGCAGTCTCTCTTCTGTGTCGATAAATGATTGCATCATTTCAGGGCTTGTAATTGATACTTTTGCATCGCTTGCTGTGCTTTTTATTTCGAGTGCTGTGTCTAGTAGTAATATTTTTGCATCTTTTACTTTTGAGGGCATATCTGGGTGTGTTTTCTCTTTGTCGATTACTACGCCTTTTATAAGTTCTGATTCGCTTACGCTCTCGCCTATGTTTCGTTTAACGCTGATATTATCGCGTATATCTTCATCATCTATGTGTCCTACTTCTATTAGGCCTTTTACTATTAGTTTTGATAGTAATTCTTTATTATCTTCTGCGCCTTTTCCTGTTATTGCTGTTTGTGCGATTTTTATGAGGTATTCTTCGTCATCTTTTTTTATTGTTTCACATTCTGCATTTAGTATTTTGATGCTTTCTTCTTTTGCGAGGCGGTAGCCTTTTGTAATAATTGTTGGGTGTACGCCGAGGTTTAGTAATTCTTCTGCTCGTTTTAGTAGTTCGCCTGCAAGTATTACTGCTGTTGTTGTTCCGTCGCCTACTTTTTCTTCTTGTGTTTTTGCAATTTCAATAACCATTCTGGCTGCTGGGTGGTCTGTGTTTAATTCTTTGAGTATTGTGACGCCGTCATTTGTAACTGTTATTTCGCCTGTTGAATCGACGAGCATCTTATCCATTCCTTTTGGTCCGAGTGTTGTTCTAACTGTTTCTGCGACGAGCCGAGCTGCGAGTATGTTCATTCTTTGCGCGTCTCTGCCTGTGCTTCTTTTAGTATTCTCGTTTGTAATATTTGTTTGTTCGTATGATTTGCTCATAAAAATTATCCCTCATATTTTTTTTTTATAAGTTCAGAAATTATTCTTGTTATTTAACTTTTTTCAATTATTCTTGTGTTATGCGGCTTGTGTTCGCAGTACCTAAGTGTATAATGTATAAAAATCAAACAACTATGGGGTCTTCTTTGAAATATAATCTTAAAACTCAAAAATTTATAATTTTCGCATCACGATTATGTGACTAAACTTGTTTGATTTTTTTTTTGTTTTTTTTTTGTTTTGAACTCAGCTAAACAACATCGCGATTTTTTTGTGGTTTTTAAGTGCTT
>JBKHAC010000017.1:0-20904 GCA_046543095.1 Candidatus Woesearchaeota archaeon
ACTAATGATGTTGTTATTAGGAATGCTGATCAGCATCATGCTATAAGGTTTGATGTGTTGGTTGATGGCGAGTCATTTAATGATGTGATTGGTGATGGTGTTGTTATTTCAACTGCGTTTGGTAGTACTGCTTATTTCTCTTCTATTGCAAGAAAATCTTTTAAAAAAGGTATTGGTGTTGCATTTAATAATACGACTATTGGTTTTAAGCCTGTAATTAAAGAAAATCCTAAAATATTATTCAAGCTTAAACGTAATAAAGCATATTTAACATCTGATAATCATTCAAAGAAGATTATTTTAAATGAAGGTGATGTGGTTGAAATTTCAAAATCGAGTGAGCAGTTATTTTTAGTAAAGATTTAGTTTGTTTTTTTCTAAAGTTTTTTATAGGGGTTATGTTTTTGTGTTATTTATGGTGTATAAAAAATGTTTATTAGGTTTGATTTTGTTTGTTTTGGCTTTGCCTTTGGTTGTTGCTAATGAATCTTTTGAAAATAATTCTTTTTTAGATGATGAACTGGATGTTGTATCTGGAAATGTTATGTTGGATGATGAATTTGCATCTTGCTCGGCTGTTGCTCGTGATGTTTGTTTGATGTTTCCTGATTTTGGTTTAGTTGAGGGTGCGAGTATGCCTTATGTTTTGCCTAAAAATGGTATTTTAAACTTAGAATTTCAAAATGGTACAGCTATTGGCAGCGCGGTTTTATCGTCGGGGGAAATTAGTGAGATTGTGTGTTGTACGTCGCGTGATGATTTTACTCATGTTGTTTCTGTTTCAAGTTTTGAGGTGGTTGAAGAAATTAAGGGTTCTGATGATTTCTTATTTGTTGCGCAATCTAAATTATCAAGTGGGGATATTGTGATTTCTGCTAATTCTTTTTCAGATAAGACTAGGTTAGTTCTTGCTAAAGCTGCACTTAAAATTATGTCTTGGTTTAAATAATTATTTTTTATTATTTTTTTGTTTTTTTCTTATTTTTTTTTGTAATTTAAATCTATGAATCTCCATTTTAGGTGCGTGTCATTTTTAATTCCTATTCGCTCTGTTCTTTTTATTTTTGGAATGTATTCATCAGTATATATTTTAATTCGCTCACCGACATCGGTGTTGTTATCGTTCATATTTATTTTTAGTTCTCGGCATAATTTTCCGGGTCCGTCTAACTCTTTCTTGTTGAGTGCGCGCACTAGTACTGCGCCAGCCTTCGTGTCTGTTGTGAAATTTAGGCAGTAATACATTCCGTATATGAGGTATATGTATACTTTGCCGTGAGTGTTTCGCATAAGCTCGCTTCTCTTTGTATTTTTGTGTGCGTGGCTTGCTTTATCATTTGTGTATGCTTCAACTTCAATTATTCTTGCGCATTCATTATCGCAGCAGAGTATTTTTCCAAGTAATGACTCTGCGACTTTGAGTGTGTCTTCTTTGAAGAATTCTTTTTTTATCTCTTTCATTTTTTTGTTATATTTTTAGTATTCTTTTTTTGTTTTATTTATTTTTGTTAGCTGTTATTTCTCGAAATTCATCTCGCAGTTTCATCTCGCGTCTTTTTCTGTTGTAATTTATTGCAAAATTATGTGTTGCATCTCGAATTTGTCTGAGGAGTAGCATAGTCGGTGTTGTTTTTTTTAATATTATTACTTTTCCTTGTTCTGTTATTATTTCCTCATTTTGTTTGGCTAGGCTAATTAAGTTTAAATCAACTCTTGCTTTTATTAATGCTGTTTTTGCTGCTTTTAATTGTCCTTTGCCTCCATCTATCATTAGGAGGTGGGGCATTTCCTTATTTTCTTTTTGAAGCCGTGTATATCTTCTATAAACTGCCTCGTGTATTGCTGCGTAATCGTCTTGTTTTGTTATTGTTTTTATTAAGAATTTGCGATATTCTTTTTTATCTGGTTTTGCATCTTTGTAGTGTGTCATTCCGACTACGATGTGTTCGTCTCCCAGGTTTGACGCATCAAAGCATTCTATTATTCTTGGTGTTTGAGTCAAATTTAGTTCTTGTTTTAGGTCTAGTAATACTTGTGGTGTGTGTATATTTAATTTCGCGTTTTCCTCTGCGATTTCTATTAGTTTATTTTTATCTCCGCGCTCAGGTTTTGTTATTTTAACTTTTATGCCTTTAAGTTTTGCGATGTATTCTTCAATTGCTTGTTTTTCTTTTTCATCTTCCCAGAATTCTTTGTTCACGATTATCTCTTTTGGTATTTTTTCAGGGTTAATGCTTGAGTAATACATTTTTATAAATTCCTGAAATATATTTTCGCTATAATCAAAGGAGTGGTTTTTCTTTGATAATATTAGTCCTTTGGATATGTGGATAATTGTAATTATTGCGCGATTAGATTCGTTGAGTATTACGATTACGTCTTCATCGTAATCTTTTATTCGCTCAGCGCTCTGTTTTATGAATAGGGATTCTATTTTATTAATTTTATCGCGTGCATCTTTTGCTCTCTCATAATCTTCTTGTTTTGAATACTCTCTCATTTGTTTCTCTAATTCTTCGGTTATGGGTTTTATATTTCCTTTTAGAAGATTCTCTGCGAGCTTTACATTTTCGAGGTATTTTTCTTTGAGGTCTTTGTTAATGCATGGTGCTGTGCATAGTCCTAGGTGGTATTGCAGGCATGGTTTTTTTGGTAAGGTTTTACAAATTCTGATTTTGTATAATTGGGTTATTAATTTTATGAGGTCTCGCCGAGTTGTGCCGTCTGTGTATGGTCCAAAGTATTTCGCGCCATCATTAAGTATTTTCCGCGCTGTGTCTATTCTAGGATATTCTTCTTTTGTAATTTTGATATAGGCGTATGTTTTAGAATCTTTGAGTACTATGTTATATTTTGGAGAGTGTTTTTTGATTAAATTATTTTCAAGTAGTAATGCTTCAGTTTCGTTTTGTACTACTATGACTTCTACATCTTTTATTTTTGTGACGAGTATTTGTGTTTTTGGACTTTGGTTTTTAGAAGAAAAATAACTTTTTATGCGTTTATTTAGGTTTTTTGCTTTCCCAATATATATTATTTCGTTTTTTTCATTTTTAAATTGGTATATTCCTGGTTTTTTTGGGAGTTTACCAAAATTAATACAAATATTTTTATTCATCACACATATTTAGAAATTTACAAATACTTATAATTATTTGCACAAAGAATAATCTAAATAAAATACAAAAAACTAATAGAAAAGAGAGGAAATATCTAAATTATTATTAGAATATGTCTTTATATTGGCCTCAGGTGTTCCTAAGTTTTTTATTGCGCGTTCTAAAAATTCAGCTAATTCTTTTTGCTCATTTGTTGTCTGAATGCCTGTTGTAATAATTTTTTCTTCATCGCGCACAAGTACTGTTACTTTATCTGTGGCATCAGTTAAAGAAATATCATCATATAATTTAACTGCATCGTCTAGATTGTGGTATTTGTGTTCTTTTAGTGTTGAGAGAAGTTTAATGCTAAAACTCATTTGTTTTGTTGTGTAATTAGGAGGTAAAATTATTGATAAATATGATGCGTCTTTAAGTTCTGCTTTAATTTCAGTTTTACTTTTTTCGTTTTCGCAAAGATTTGTTTCTAGATTGCAAAAATAAGTATCGGGGCACGCATCGTTATTTGCACAACCAAAATAAGCTGTTGCGACAGTGTCATCAGGTATTGTGAACGTATGATTTTTTGTTTGGATTTCTTTATGTTCTAAAATGTTAACAATTTCCCATCTTAAGAATTTGTATTGATCAAATTCTAGTGCGTTTATCTCGATGTTATCACCACGTTTATATTGGTATGTGCCTGAACTAGGATTTGTTAATTCTTCTTCAGCCTTAGAATTTGTTGATTGAATAATTTTTACATCAATTTTTAAATTAGCTATTAATAAATCTTCAGGATTTTCAATAGGGTTTTCTGGGAGATTTGGAGGCATTGCGCAACCTGTAATTACTAGAACTGTAAATGTTATTATAAGAAGGTTTAAGAGTTTATTTGTTTGTTTTTTTATCATTTAATGTTTTATTGCGTTGTTTATTTAAATAGTTTTCTATGTGTGTCTTTCATTTTTAACTAATTTGTAGAAAATAATAATAAAGTATTTAAAGTCTATTTTCAAAAGTTATAAGTTATGGAACAAAAAATTAATTTATTCATCTCTTTAAGTTTAGTAGTTGTTGTAACGATGCTTTTGATTGTTTTTTCAAATAATGTTCAAGAACATCAAAGTTCTCTTACGGGCATGGTTGTTGGTACTCAAGCAAATTTGGCTCAGCAATCATTTTCTGAACATAATCTTGGGGGCGCTGATGTTAATTTTCTTGAGGCTAATAATTTAAGATTACTTGACGAAAACGAATTTGTCATAGTGTTTGAACCAGACATGAATCCCTCAAGTGAACCTGGAATTCTAACAGCAGAACTTACTGATGGTACTTTAATAAATATTGAAGTAAATAAAGGAGGAACTATAAGCATAACTGAAGGTTCGGCTGAAAATAATGTTTATATTAGCAACGCAAACAAAATTTATGATAAAAACACAATAGATCAAAATACTTTGATACAACTATCGCCAATACAAGAAGATATCACGAATAGAAAATCAGAAAATATTTTAAAACTCAGAAACTTATTTGAAGATGATGAAGAATTAATACCTGTTATAATAACATTTAATTTACCGATGGATTTTATTGAAGCAAATTATGCTCAAGAATATGCGCAATACGAACAATTTTTTAATCAAGCAAAAACATTTTTATCACAATTATTTTCTGGCGTTTCAGATAGTAGTTCTATTAATTTAGATTTGAAATTAATAAATGGTGTTAGTGCTAAAATAGATAAAAAAACGCTTAACATACTATCGAGTTTTCCAAACGTTCTCAATATAGAATATGATTTCGAAGTAAATTTGTTTTTAGATAAGAGTGCAGATGAAATAGGTGCGACTGATAAATGGGGCTTGATTACTCAGGAAGGGTTACCTTTGACGGGGCAGGGGGTTACAGTCGCGGTTTTAGATACAGGTGTTGATTATACACATCCAGATCTAGGTGGATGCTTTGGTCCTAATTGCAAAGTTACAAAAGGATATGATTTTATAAATGATGATGTTGACCCGATGGATGATCATGGACATGGTACTCACGTCGCAGGAACAATCGCTGCAAACGGACAATTAAAAGGTGTCGCGCCTGATGCAGAAATTTGGGCATATAAAGTTTTATCAGCATCTGGGGGTGGATCTATATCGGGAATTATTGCAGCAATTGAACACGCAACAGACCCAAACGGAGACGGTAGTTTTGATGATGGAGCAGATATAATATCTATGAGTCTTGGAGGTCCTGCAGGTGCTAATCTAGATGCTCTTGCATTAGCAGTTGAAGCATCTACTGAGGTGGGGGTTGTGCATGTTATAGCTGCAGGAAATAGCGGACCTCATGCAAGAACTATAGGCACTCCTGCAATTGCGCCATCATCTATAACGGTGGCTGCTGCATGTCCTCCGCACTCAAATATAGCGCCAAGTAATAGATGTGGTGAATCACCAATAGCTCTGTTTAGTTCTAGGGGGCCTGTAATAATGAATGGGGTTGATCATGAAAAACCAGATATCTCTGCGCCGGGAGTTTTAATTTGTGCAGCAAGATATGATTCGTTTTCATCTGATACTTGCTTTGGTACACAAAATATAAGGATATCAGGCACTAGTATGGCAACGCCACACGTTTCAGGCGCGGTCGCATTAATAAAACAAGTATATCCTGATATGTCTCCTTTAGAAATTAAAAATTTAATAAAAGATTCAGCAATAGATTTAAATTTGCCTTATGATGAGCAAGGTGCAGGATTTATAACACTTGATAATATTGTAACTGCAACAAAATTCAATTTTAATCCTGTTAATATAGAGTTTGTTTCTGATCCTTCGTTGAAATTTTATGATGAGGAAAAAACAATTTCTGTATCTTCTGAAACTAATTATGATTCTGTTAATTTAGTTATAGAAAATGATGTCTTGGGCGTTGAATTAACTTTAGATAAAACTAGTATTAATTTACAAAATGGTCAACAAGCTCAATTCACCGCGAATGTAATGATAGATAATGATGTTGCGAGTGCAGGAAAATATTACGCATTCGTCCAGTTACATGCAGGAAATGAATATTTGGGCAAAATACCTTTAAGATTGAACATTCAGCCCACAGTTATAATAAATGAAACAAATTTAGATTTTGGCATTAATAACCCTGAATTTTCAGGTATGTGGACATCTGATACAAAAACTGTTCAAATAACTAATTTGAGAGTAGATAAACAAAGAACAGTATCGCATGCATTATCGGGATTTCCAACAAGCGTTTCATTGAGCGAATCAAATTCACAAGTAACTATTAATCCTGGTGAAACAAAAGAAATACCTCTAACTTTAAATGCGAATAATGCAAATCTTGAAAACGGAGTTTATTCAGGTAATATACTTTTAAACTTTGAAGACAATCAACAAAACGTTATAAATGCTGAATTCACTAAATATTATATTCTTATGCTTAAAGATATATCGCGAGCAGACAAATTTGTAATGGTTATATCAAATAAGAATACGGGTGAGACATATAAAACAATATATCCTGAAAATGAATTAATGTTATATTTGGATTCTTTAAATAACGAGTTTGATGTCTCTATTCAGTACAGGTCCGAAATAGATAGGAATACAACTCCTGATACGCATACGAGTCGCTATGTTGTAATAGAAAACATTATTCAAGACGAATCAATTAAAGTAGTTGAATATTCTATTGAAGATGCAAAAAATGAATATGTTTTAAATTTTTTAAGAAAAGATGGTTCTTTATTTTATGGAGGTGAGTTAAGTTATTTTTTTGTAGTTCCTAAAACAACAGGTACGCAGATTATTTCAAGATCGTTTAATTATCCTCCTACTGGAATTCTTGATAGAACAAAAGTATATATTAGTGATGTGAGTGATAATTATATTATATCTCGAGCAGATATAAGATCTAATATTGTTGGAAATGACAGGGTATATTATGTGGTTGGTCACGAATTGCATGATGGGATAAATGCTAATTTAGTAGTCACACCTAATTATCAAGAATATGAAAAATTGGAATTTACACAAGCATATTTAACAGATGCTCTGCTTAGTACATCGTTCGCATTAAATCCTAGTTATTCAACTAATTTATGGTTCACATTTTTTAACATGCAAACACCATTTAGTAACATAGTTTATTATAATAATTTTTCAAATAAATATTTTGGCAGATCAGTTATTGATGCGAATAATTTTGCTTGTGAGGAACAATCTCCTTGTTTTTCAAATGTTAGAACAGTATATCTTAATCTTTCAAATAAAGAATCGCGGTCTAGTGTAACTAATAACTTAGAGGATTTATTTGTGTATGATGATTACGTTTTAAAAGGATTAGGTCCGGCTTTTTGGACAGGCTACTTTAATAATAGATATTCTTTAATTGAATTAAAAGATTATTATAATAGTGTTGCATACGTTACTAATCAAGGACTTATACATAAACCAAGAAATGAAATAGACTATGAATTAATAAGAGTTAGCGATAACGTCGTTGTTCTCGAAGGAACGTTTCCTACAATTCATTATATTGGCTCTTCATTAATTGCGCAATCCAGAATTTTTATGCAAAGCCCTCAAGATACATATAAATTTGTCAAAGAATTTGAATATATGACGTCTCAAGGTCTTGTTGAAGTAGGGTTTATTGAAGCAATATTTTCAACAACAGGCAGTAATAAAAATCCTCCGAGAATTGCTAATTTAGAATTTTTTTCAAATGGAATTAGATCTGAAAAATATTCAACCCAAGGAACAAATGAATTAATATTTTTAATAAACCCTGTAGGGGGAGAGATTGTTGAAACTAAACTTTATTATTCATCTAATAATATGAATTACCAAGAAGTAGAACTTATTTTAGATGATTCAAATTATGTTGCAGTACTTGAAGATTTAGATGTTAATAATAAATTATGGCTTAGAATTGAATCTGTGGATAGTAGTAATAATAGTTTAAAATATACATTTAGTATGCCTGTTGATGGTGCATCTGTTGATTTCTCTGATTTAACAGTAAATATAATGGGTGAGGGGTCAGTAAAAGGAAATAATATTAATTGCGAATTTAATGACGCTCCGTGCATCATCTCAAGACCTTCAGGAACTCAAATTAGTTTGTCGGCCACACAGGGGATGGGTTTTGAATTTACATCTTGGCAAGGCGCGTGCGAAGGTACTTCGAATTGTGTATTTACTTTAGATGATGATAAAACAGTTACAGCAACATTTAACGAAATGGATGTTTCAACAAAAGAATTGACTATAAACATTAATGGTGAGGGCGTGGTCTTAGTGGATAGTTTTGAGTGTGGTAGTGATGATGCGCCATGTACTATATCTAGGGATGAAGGTGCGAATGTAGTTTTGGAAGCATCAAGTTCTGAAGGTTATGTATTTGATTCTTGGAGTGATGTGTGTTCAAATGAAGATGTCGCATTAAATGTTTGTTTGATTACTCTTGATGATGATGAAACAGTGGAGGCAAATTTTGTAACTGAAGAGATATTGTTGCATAATTTTACATTAACAATTGATGGAGAAGGATCAATTGTGGCAGATGCAGGATCATCATTAGGCTCTTTTACATGTACAAACGAAGATAGTCCTTGTACATACAATTTGCCTGAAAACACCACTTTGTTTTTAGGACCTGTTGCAAGTGAAAATTACGAATTTGAATTATGGGCTGGCGATTGTTCAAATAATGATTTAGTTTGCTCAATTACGCTAAATTCAAATAAACAGGTGGGTGCAAAATTTAAACAAACAATAACAAACAAAACATTAATACTGGATATTGAAGGTACTGGCTCAATCCTAGTAGATGGTTATGAGTGTGATAGTGATGATGCGCCATGTACTATATCAAGAAATGAAGGCACCCAATTAGTTTTGGAAGCTTCAAGTGCTGATGAATATGTATTTGATTCTTGGAGTGGTGCATGTTCAAATGAAGGAGTTGCATTAAATATTTGCACACTTACGCTTGATGATGATTTGACTGCGAAAGCAACATTTAAAGAAGAATTATCTGAGTTTGATTTAACTATTGTTGTTGAAGGTCAAGGAAATGTTAAAGGTGATGGTGTTTCGTGTGATGTATCTCAGTCTCCTTGCATAATTTCAAGACCTGAAGGATTTGTTTTAAATCTTGATGCTCGACCTCATAATGGTTTTGAATTTGACTCGTGGAGTGATTCGTGTGAAGGTGAAACAAATTGCGCAATAACATTTGATTCAAATAAAAATGTTAAAGCATCTTTCAAAGAGTATGTTCCACCTAAAGGTACATTATATGTGATGCCTCAAGGAGAAGGTCGAGTTATGGGGGAAAATATTGAATGTGATGAAACGAGGTGTGAATATGAAATACTTATTGGTGATGAAGTCACACTCACGGCAACTCCTTTTGATGGCGCTGTATTTGATTCATGGGTGGGTGCGTGCTCTGGATATGATGATACTTGCGAATTCGTAATGGATGATGAAATTAGAGTTATTGCAAAGTTTGAACAAGAAGAACCCTCTACAGGTCTTTTAAATATAAATATTAATGGATTGGGGTTGGTCACAGGGGAGGGTGTTGAATGCTCTAGTGATACCTCTCCGTGTTCATTTGATTTAGAGATGGATTCAACAATTGTTTTAACTGCACAATCAGCAACAGGAGATGGTTTTGATTATTGGGAGGGTGCATGCGCAGGCACAACTAATGATTGCGCATTAGTTTTAAACACAAATAAAGATGTTGTTGCAAATTTTAAAACAAAACCGGTGCGTAACTTGCCACAAACACCGATTAATTTCGATGGACTTGGGGTTTCTACATCTAGCATTCAATTAAATTGGGAATATGATGGTGATGCTGATGTTGATGCATTTGTTTTGGAGAGAAAATCGAGTATTAATTCGCAGTGGGTTGTTGTTGAGAATATTCCTAGTTCTGAATATGAATTAGTGGATGAGGATTTAGCTTCTGGCATTTTTAGGGGTAGGACGTATTATTATAGGATTAAATCCACAAATAATTTTGGGGGGTCGGATTATTCGGAAGAAATAAATGTTGCTACTTGTAGTTTGTTTAATCGTTGGGGTGTTGGTGCTTGTTAGTTTTTTTCTTTTTTTTTGAACTTTGATGTTGTGCAGTAATGAGTGGGTATTGTGATTGAATGCGTGGTTAGCATTAGACTTGTTAAACTATCTTTATTAAACATCGTTTGCGAGCGTGTATTTAATGTTTTTTTCTTCTTTTTCTTGTTTGTTATTTTTTGTGTGTTTTTGTTTTTAGTTATTTGTTTTCTATTTTTTTTTATTTTTCAAGTAGGGGTTTTAGGTATTTTGCGGTGTGTGATTTTGTTTTCTTTATGTTTTCTGTTGTTGTAATTTCTTCGGGTGTGCCTTTTGCTATTACTTCGCCGCCCTTATCTCCGCCTTCATGGCCAAGGTCTATTATGTAATCGCAGTTCTTGATTACGTCGAGATTGTGTTCTATTACGTATATTGTATTTCCCTTATCGGTTAGTCTGTTTAGTACTTTGAGTAATTTGTTTACGTCCTCAAAATGTAGGCCTGTTGTTGGTTCATCTAGCATGTATATTGTGTTTCCTTTTTTTAGTTTTGATAGTTCTTTTGATATTTTGACGCGTTGTGATTCTCCTCCGGAGAGTGTGGTTGAGCTTTGTCCAAGTTTTATGTATCCGAGTCCGACATCGCGCAAGGTTTCAAGTTTTCTTCTTGTGCTTGGATGATTTTCAAAAAATTCTACGGCGTCATCCACGCTCATGTTTAGTATGTCTGCGATGTTTTTTGTTTTGTAGTGTACATCTAAGGTTTCTTTGTTGTATCTTTTTCCTTTGCACTCTTCGCACTCAACGTATACATCTGGTAGGAAATTCATCTCTATTTTGATGAGGCCGTCACCTCTGCATGTTTCGCATCGTCCTCCTTTGACGTTAAATGAGAATTGTCCTGGTTTGTATCCTCTGGCTTTTGCTTCTTTTGTTTGCGAGAATATTGTTCTTATCTCATCAAATAATTTTGTATATGTTGCAGGGTTTGAGCGAGGTGTTTTTCCTATTGGGTCTTGGTTTATTGTGATTGTGTTATTTATCTCATTTGGAACTATTATTTCTTTGACTTTTCCTATTCTCTCATTTGCTGAGCTGAAGTGTTTTCTGAGGTGGGGCATTAGTATTTGATTCATGAGTGTGCTTTTTCCTGAGCCTGAAACGCCAGTAATTGCACATAGTACTCCTGTTGGGATGTTCACATTTATTTTCTTTAAGTTGTTTTCCTCAGCGCCTTTTATTTCGATGTAGTTTTTTGGGGTTCGTCTTTTTTTTGGTGTGCTTATTTTCTTTGTGCCTGTGAGGTATGCGCCTGTTATGCTGTTCTTGTTTTTTTCTATATCAAGGGGCGTTCCTTGTGCTGTGATGTGTCCTCCGTGTACTCCTGCGCCGGGTCCGATATCTATTACGTGGTCTGCTGATTTTATTGTGTCTTCGTCGTGTTCAACTACGATTAGGGTATTTCCTAGGTCTCTGAGTCTTAGTAGTGTTTGTATTAATTTGTTATTGTCGCGTTGGTGCAGTCCTATTGATGGTTCGTCTAGTATGTATATGACGCCCATGAGGTTTGATCCTATTTGTGTTGCGAGCCTTATTCTTTGCGCCTCGCCTCCTGAGAGTGTTTTTGCTGCTCTTGACATTGTAAGATAGTTGAGTCCTACGTTTTCGAGAAATCTTAATCTTTCATTTATTTCTTTTAGTACTTGTTTTGCAATTTTTTTCTCTGTCTCATTTAGTTTATCTTCAAGTTCATCGAAGAATTTTATTGCGTTCTCGATGCTAAAATCTGTAACATCTATTATTGATTTCTTATCTATTTTCACTGCTAGTATTGTGTCTTTTAATTTTTTGCCTTCGCATACTTTGCACGGATTCGAGGTCATATATTTTTCGATTTCTTCTTTTCGCCACTCGGATTCTGTTTGTTTGTATAGTCTTTCAGTTTGGGGTATGATTCCTTCAAAGCCTTGGTGCATATTCATTCTTGAGCCGTCGTGCCACTTCGCGTTTATGGCATTGTCTGTGCCGTATAGTAGTAGTTGTAGTTGTTTTTTTGTGAATTTGTTTATTGGCATAAAAATATCGAATCCGTATTTTTTGCCGACGGCTGCGATTTGTTGTGCTCGCCATCCAATGTCCATTTTGTTGTATATTGCTATTGCGCCATCAATGATTGATTTATTTTTATCAGGTATTATTAGGTCTGGTGAGACTTGCATTATCTCGCCGATTCCGTGGCATGCAGGGCATGCGCCGAATGGTGAGTTGAATGAGAACATTCTTGGCTCTAAGGGTTCAAATACGATTTCAGGGTGTTTGGGGCATACGCCGTGCGTGGTGTATACTCTCTCGTTTGTTCCGCGTTCTAGTTCTTTTTTTTCTTTTTTATTTGTGTTTATGTTTTTTGTATTTATTGTTATCATGCGTCCTTTTCCGAAGCTTAGTGCTTGTTCGATGGCTTCGTTTATTCTTTGTTTTTCATCGTCGCTTATGGTTATTGTGTCTATTACTGCTTCTATCCAGTGTTTTTCGTATCGTTTAAGTTTTAGTTCTTCAGTTATTGTGTCTAGTTCGTATATTTTTTCATTTACTCTTGTTTTTGTGAATCCTTCTTTTTTTAGTGTTTCAAACACTTGTTCGTGTGTTCCTTTTATTCCTCTAATTATTGGTGCGAGAAATATTAGTTCTTCGTTTTTTTCTTGCATTATTAGTGTATTTATACTGTCTTTTGTTTGTGGTTTGAGTTCGTTTGAGCATTTTGGGCAGTGCATTGTGCCTATTCTGGAGAATAATAATCGTAAGTAATCATATATTTCTGTTACTGTGCCTACTGTTGAACGAGGATTTTTAGAGGTGGATTTTTGCTCGATTGATATTGCAGGGGATAGGCCGTCTATTGAGTCTATGTCGGGTTTGTTCATGAGTCCTAGGAATTGGCGCGCGTATGCTGATAGGCTCTCAACGTATCTTCTTTGTCCTTCTGCGTAGATTGTATCGAATGCGAGTGTGCTTTTTCCTGAGCCTGATAGGCCTGTGATTACTGTGAATTTATTTCGGGGTATTTCTATTGTGATGTTTTTCAGGTTGTGTTCTCTTGCGCCTCTAACTATTATGTTTTCGTTCATTTTTTCCTCTTTTTGGTTTTATTATTTTCTTTTTTTGTCTGTTCGTATTCTTTTTGTTCTTGGCGTATATCTTTGTATGCTTTGAGTTCTGTTAGTTCTTCTCTAATCATTATTGCTCGTTCAAAATCTAGTTTTTCTGCGTATTTTCTCATATTTGTTTCGAGTTCAATTATTTTTTTGTCTGTGTCGATTTGACTTAAGTGTTTGTTTTTTATTTCTTTCTTTTTTGCATCTATTTTTTTTAAAATAGTGGCGGGTTCAATTCCGTATTGTTTATTATATTTTATTTGTGCTTCGCGTCTGTTTTTTGTAATTTCTATTGTGCTTTTCATTGACTTAGTTATTTTATCTGCATACATTATGACTTTTCCGTTAATATTTCTGGCGGCTCTGCCTATTGTTTGTATTAGGCTTCTCTCATCTCGTAAGAATCCTTCGCGATCAGCGTCGAGTATGCAGATTAGGCTAACTTCAGGTAAATCGAGTCCTTCTCTGAGGAGGTTTATTCCGACTAGAACATCGTATTCTTTTGCTCTAAGTTGTCTTATGAGTTCGACTCTGTCGAGGTTTCCTATCTCTGAGTGCATGTATCTTACGCGTATGTTTTCTTTGGCGAGGTATTCTGTGAGGTCTTCGGCCATTCTCTTTGTGAGTGTTGTTATTAATGTGCGTTCATTTGCTTTGCATCTCATCTCTATTTCGTGAATTATGTCTTGTATTTGGTTTTTTGTGGGTTTTACTTCGATTATTGGGTCGAGGAGTCCTGTGGGTCTTACTATTAAATCTACTTTTGCGTCTGATTGTTCAAGTTCGTAATCTCCAGGTGTTGCGGATACGAATAATGTTTGTTTTAAGTACTTTTCAAATTCGTGAAATTTTAGTGGTCTGTTATCGTATGCGCTAGGCAATCTAAATCCGTGCTCGACGAGATTTTTTTTTCGAGAGTAGTCTCCGTTATACATTGCTCTTGATTGAGGTAGAGTTTGGTGTGATTCGTCTATTATTAGTAGGAAGTCTTCAGGAAAGTAATTTAGTAATACGAATGGGGGTTCTCCGCTTTTGCGTCCGTCGAAGTGTTTTGAGTAATTCTCGATGCCTGAGCAGTAGCCTACTTCTTCGAGCATTTCGATATCGTATTTTACGCGTTTTTTAAGTCTCTCTGCTTCTAATGGTTCAAGATTTGGCAGGGTGTCTTCGAGCTCGGTTAATATGTTGTTTATTGCTTCTTGTTGTTTTTCTTCGGGCACGACATATTGTTTTGCAGGGTATATTTTTATTGTTTTGATGTCTGTTATTTTATTTAATGTGATTTTGTCGTGTTCGCTTATTTTTTTAATCTTGTTTCCTTCAAGTTCTATCCTGATAATTGTATCGTCATATGCGGGGATAATGTCTATTATATTTCCTCGAACTCTAAATAGTCCGCCTTCAAGTGAATTATCATTTCGTTCATATTGTATATTGATGAGTTTTCGTATAATTTCTGTTCGGGTAATTATTTCTTTTTGTGTGATGTGTATTGCGAGGTTCATGAAGTCTTGAGGGTTTCCAAGTCCATATATGCAGGATATTGATGCGATAACTATTACATCTTCGCGGGACATGAGGCTTGCTGTTGCTTTCAGTCTAAATTTTTCTATTTCTTCATTTATTGTTGCTTCTTTTTCGATGTATGTGTCTGTTGTTGGTAAATAACTCTCAGGTTGGTAGTAGTCGTAGTATGATATGAAGAATTCGACTCTATTTTCGGGGAATAGTTGTTTTATCTCTGAGTAAAGCTGCGCGGCTAAGGTTTTGTTGTGGGATATTATGAGTGTTGGTTTTTGTATTCGCTCAATCATATTTGCCATGATGAATGTCTTTCCGCTGCCTGTAATTCCAAGTAATGTTTGTTTTCTTTTTCCTGTATTGAAGTTCTCATGTAGTTTTAAAACTGCTTCTTCTTGTCCTTTTGACATTTTGTATGGTGCGTTTAATTTAAATTTCATAAGAATAACCTGTTTGTATAAACTTCTCAGATGTTAAGGTACTTTTAGGTAATGTTGTTTATTTTATATATTTTATCTAGGTTTGTCTAGTGTTTTTACATTCATAAAATCAACAAAAAAGTAACTATTATTTAGTGGTAAAAAACAAAAAGTTTATATAGTTGGTGTGCTTAACTTGTATAAATAAAAGCGTTTTTCATTAAAATGTCAAGTAAGGAGGTTTTATCATGATTGGTTTAAGTTTTATAATTAAAATATTGAAGATGACATTTATATCATCATTTATATTGTTGTTCACATTTAAACTAAAAGCTAAGATGAAGCAAACTAAAACGCCTATTGTTTCTCAAACAAAAACTCAGATGACTAAAATAAAATCTGATGTTTCAAAAAAATCTGAACTAAAACTTGGCGGAATGAGACTTGTTGAAGACGAGTGAATTATATTAAATGGGCTTTGTCCCGAATAGTTGTTTTTTGTATACTGCCGAGCAAACCATTCAAAATAAACATTTGTTTTTATGGACTCGGATTTAAAATCTAGTGAACATTGTTCGGTTTGCGCAGTATACACTTCATTGTTATTTGGGACAGAGTCATTAAATGGTAACATTTAAAAAATTGTTAAAAATATCTACTTTTAATGTTAAAAAATACGTTCTGTCATATTAAAACTATAACGCCTCAAAAAGAGCAAGAATTTTGGTCGTTAGGCATTTCTTCATGGGATGATTTTTTCGAGCGAAAAAATGATTTATTGTTAAGTAATTTATCTTCTCAAAAAAAAGAATTAATATCTAGTTCGCTTTTAAAATCAATTAAATCAATTGAAGACGGAGATTATTCTACTTTTTTTGATTTGCCTAAAAATCAACATTGGAGATTATATGATGTTATGCGTAATAAAACTTGTTTCCTTGATATTGAAACAACTGGTCTATCAAAAGATTTTCACGACATTACTTTAATAGGTATTCATGGCGCTGAGGGTACTAAAATTTTTATGCGTGGTAAAAATCTTGATGACTTCGTTGATGAATTAAAAAAATATAATATGATTATAACATTTAATGGTTGTTGCTTTGATTTGCCTTTTCTTAAAAGAAAATATCCTGAGCTTCAATTAAATCAGTTTCACGTTGATTTAAGATTTGCTTTAGCAAAACTAGGATTTAGAGGCGGTCTTAAAAAAATAGAAGTTGACTTTAATATTTCGAGGCCTGATGATGTTGAAGGTGTTGATGGCTATGAGGCAGTTAGGTTGTGGTATAAATATAAAAAAGGCGATTTATCTGCTTTAGCGCGTCTTGAAAAATATTTAATTTCTGATGTTGAAAATTTAAAAATATTGATGGATTTAACATATGATTTGCTTCAAAAAAATACTTTAAAAATTAAGAACTAACTTAGTAAGTTAATAGTTTATGGAGTGTTTATGCGAGCATAATTAATACAAATATCCACATCCCAAATAGAATTAGTAGCATAAATCCTTCAAATCGTGTTATTCCTAGATTTGTCTTTATGCTATCTATTATTTTATTTGTAAATTTTGTTTTTTGGGTTCGTGGAAGAAAGAAAAATGTGCTAACGCACATTGTTAGTATCATAAAAGGTATTTTCACAAGTAGAGTTATCTCATCAATCATGATTGTTCCTGCAATTATTGTTGCAATGCCTAGTCCTAAATTAAAATTTACTATATTTGATGTTACAATATTTGAAAATATTGCTTCATGCTCTTTTTTTATAAGGCATACGAGGCCTATTGCAAGCTCGGGCAGCGATGCACCTATAACGCCTATAACTGAACCTATTATTATTGTAGGTACTGCGTAGTGCTCTGCTATGAGTATTAGTGATTTCACTGTTGTACTCGCAAACCAAGCAACAGTGAGGCCGAAGAATATTGCGAGAAATATTTCTTTTCCAAGATTCTTTGATTTTAAATGTGTGCCTTCATGACTTTTAAAAAAACCTAAAAATAATAGGAATAATATTAGTATGCCTATCAGAATAAATCCGTCAAATCGTGTGATTTCGCTATTAATTTCTTGACTTACATTAAAACTAGTTGGTATGATAAAAAATATTATTCCTAAACTAATTAGTGTTATGGTGAGTCCGAGGAATCCTCTTTGAAAACTTTTTCCTCTATTTAGTGGTTTAAAAAATGATAGTGTTCCAAGAACAAGGGTGAAATTTGCAATATTTGCACCGATTATATTAATTAAAATAAGATCTAATCTTCTCTCAAATGCGAGCATTATTGTAATAATTAAAAGAGGGAGTGATGATGCGAGTGCGAGCATTAACGTTCCTATGGTGTGTCCTGTTTTACTTGCAATCTTAGATACATTTCTCTCAAGTAGTACTGCGCTAATCATCGTGATAATAAGACCTAAAATTGCAACTGTGATGAGGTTGTTATGATTGTAGTTTTGCAAAGGTATTTCAGGTCCAAATCCGTGTCCGTTTGTATTCTCGATGTTTACGCGTTCAAGTCCTGGTCCGAACATAAGAGTTATGAAAAATACTGTTAGAATAGATATTATGACAAATAAATCTCTTTTTCTAGTTTTCATTATAAAGAGTGTATGCTTAATTTCAATCTTTATATATTTTGTCTTTGATTGGCCTTATAGAAATCCTATTAAAATTTTAATAATGATGCTATCTTGCCTAAGTCATAGATCAAACATCTGTGGTGTGTGAGACTCGGTTCAAATGTCTAAATAATATGGAAACGGAGCTAGCATCATTAAGATTTTATTGGTTCGAAAAGGATTTCTATGAGGTCCTTTGATTAGTTTATGACTGTTGGTTGTCAAGTTTAAAAGTGTTGCTGGTCTCATTTATGCTATTAATTTATATATTTGAAGAGTTTTTTATTATATTGATAATCATGTCTAAAAAGAAACCTGCACGCAAATCAAATAATTCGGCTCAAAAAAAACAAGTATTATTCGAGGATAGTAAATATTTTGTAAAAGATAAATTAAATCCTCATATAAACTTTTCTCGTGAATTAAAAAAAGGTAATTCAAGAAAAGATCCGACTGAAGTTAAATGTACAAAATGTGGGGTCTTATTTATATTGCCATTTAAGCCGAGAAGGCCTGATGTTCTTTGTGGTTCTTGTTTTAAATCTAAGTAAGTGCTTAAAGTCTGATTCTAACGTTAAGTCTGTAATTTCGAGTTATAAATTCAAATAAGTTTGAAGGATTATGCGTTCGTATAGGTGGGGTTTTAAAATAGCAATTTTTATAAATGTTTATTGTTATATTTATCTTTAATGTTTTTTTAGTTTATATGAGGTTTTTGAAATGAATAATATTTTAATTGTTGAGGACTCTAAGTTAATAGCTGGTGCGATAAAAATTGTTTTAGAAAAAGAAGGTTTTTCTGTATTTTACACAGCTAATGGTCTTGAGGTTGTAGATTTAATTAAAAAAAATAATATTGATTTAGTCATTTTAGATTTGATGATGCCTGATGTTAGTGGTAGTGATGTCTTAAAATTAATAAAATCGTCTGTTGATGTTAAAGATACCAAAGTTATTATTTTAACTGCTAAGACTAATGCACGGGATTGGGATGAGAGTTTGAATAAATGTGATAAGTTTATGACTAAGCCTTTTGATAATGCTAATCTTGTAGGTGAGGTTAAGTTGTTGCTTGAAAAATGAAAATAAAAAATAGGATTTTGCTTTTTGTATTTTTTGCTGTATTATCTACTTTTTTATCTGTTTCTGCTCTTTTTTTCATTTTCGCGTTTAATACATTTGATGCAGTGGAAGATGATGTGTCTATTCAAGTTGAGAAATTAATTTGGTTTGCTATTAATGACGAATTAAGATTTTTGGAGAGGGTCACTCTTGATTGGGCTGTGTGGGATTCGATGTATGATTTCACTTTAAATTATTCGGATGATTTTATTAGTGATAATTTTGATAAATCTGCTTTTGAGAGTTTAGAGATAAATTCTATTTTCGTAATAGATGATAATTATGAAATATATTTTGATAAGCATTATGACTTTGTTTTAGGCGAGGATGCTGAATTGTCTTTGTCTGAAAAAGAAATAATTTTAAATAGAATTTCAAATAATTTTAATGGTGCATCTGCAATATCGGGTATGTCTGTTATAGGTGGTGAGCTTTATTTTTTTAGTGCTCATAAAATAGGGTTAATGGATGGTTCTTTTGAGGGTGATTTTTATCTTATTTTCTCAAAGCGTGCTGCTGATTTAATAATTGAGCAGATTGATGATTATGTGGTTTATGATTATATTACTTTTACAAATTTAACTTTAATTAATAATTCTTTTTCAGATAATGATTTAATTAAACTATCAAGTAAGGTTTACAGGAAAAATGTTGATTTAAAGAGTTTTAAGTTATTTATTGTTTTAGAAAATTATGTGGGTGATTCTATTGCTTTAGCAGAATTTAATGTTGCAAGAGTTGCTTTGATTAGCGCTTTTAAGATTTTTTTTTATTTGCTTTTTCTTCAAATTTTTGTGATTTCTCTTGTTGGGGGAGGTTTTTATTTTTTTATGAATAAGTATTTAATAAAGAAAATTGTTGATAAAAATAACACTATTAAAGAATTAATTAAAAATGAGGATTTAGCTAAAATGTTAAGTTCTGATTCTGATTTGGAATTAAATGAATTATCTGAAAGTTTTAACACGCTTCTTGCTAAATTAAAAAATAATAAACGCGTTTTACTTTTAAAAAATAATGAGCTTTACTCGAAAAATTTAGAATTAAAAAAATTAGATGATTTAAAAAATGAGTTTTTATCCAAGATTTCTCATGAATTAAAAACTCCTTTAACTGCAATTAAATCTTTTGGTCAATTACTTGATGATGAGGTGGTTGGCAAGTTAAATGATGAGCAAAAAGAAACTTTGAAAGTTATAATTGATGCGACATCTGAGCTTCAGGTATTAATTGATGATTTGTTCGATTTATCTTGCTTCGAGAAGAAGAAATTGTCTTTGCAAAAATCTAATTGTTCTCTAAAAGATATGGTTAAGGGTTCATTTATTGAATTTAAATCTCAGCTTGACAGTATTGGTGCAAAAGTTGATATCTCTCTGCCTAAACGAGATATTCTTATTTATGTTGATGATAAGCGTTTTAAGCAAGTCATTAAAAATTTGATTGCAAATTCAATTAAGTATAGAGCGCCTAGTAGGCCTTTAGAAATAAAATTATCTGTTGGTTTTGATAAATCTCACATTAAATTGTCTTTCAAAGATAACGGTATTGGTATTTCATCTAATAATCTAAATAAATTGTTTAAAAAATTTTATCAAGTAAATCAAAATCCTAATGCTAAAAAAGAGGGTGTTGGTCTCGGTCTTGCTATTGTTAGGGAGATTTTAATTTTACATAAGGGTAAAATTAGTGTTAAGAGTAAACTTGGTCGTAGTACTACGTTTTTTATAACTTTGCCTTTAAAATAATTTTTTGTCAGTTTATTTATTCTTTGTTTGTTTTGTTCTTTGTTTGTTTTGTTCTTTGTTTGTTTTGTTCTTTGTTTGTTTTTTTCTTTGTTTGTTTTTTTCTTTGTTTGTTTTGTTCTTT